>NZ_JBJDNC010000016.1:0-128424 GCF_044900265.1 Pseudomonas sp. NPDC089406
TTGGGGCCGCTACGCAGCCCATCGCGACACAAGGCCGCTTCCCACGGGGACTGTGTTAAATCAATGAGTTGTAGTTTGTTCTATGAGAGCCGGCTTGCCGGCGATGAGGCCCACACAGGCAACGCAAAACCCATCGTGTTCACATAACGGCCTGCCCATAAACAAAAACCCCCAGCCACATCCATGGCCGGGGGTCTTGGATCAAGCCATTAGAGGCCCGATCGGGGTATCGCCAAGATTACTGCTGCTGAGGCAGTTTATCGATCGGGCCGCAGCCGCCGATGATCTTGGAGATGGAAACTGCTGGGTGGAACAGGTAGTCGTACGAGCAGTTCTTAGGCTGGTTGTACACTTGGCCAGTGCAACCGGACAGCAGGGCAACGCCCGAAACGACAGCAACGGCTACAGTAGCCTTGATCAGCTTTTTCATAAAAATCCTTTAAGTCCATGATCCGCCATCACGCTGATGGCGCGGGGATGATACGGAAAACAGGCTGCTAATCCAAGCGAATGAGCGGGCCAGACCGGCAAACTAGGCTTTTACCACGCCACGTCACTCAATTTCCGATGCGGGCGACCGTCAATCTTCCACTTCAAAACGTCGCCGTCGCCGAAACAACCCCACTCCCAGCCCTGCGGCAAAAACCGCCATCAAGCCCAGATCCAGCCCCAGCAGCCGGGTCTGGCTGGCCGCGACACAACCGATCAGGCCGGTCAGGGTCAGGGCCACACCCAGCCACTTGCGCAGCGCGTAGGGCTTGAGAAACCGATCGAGCAGCATGTAGAGCCCAAGGGCAATCACTGCATGGATAATTTCGGACATGCAGGCCTCCGTTCAGGTCTTGATGATCAGGCTGGAAAGGCTGCGCTGTGGGCCGATACCACCATTGACCTGGGCCTCGACGCTGACCAGCACATCGCCCGAATGGAAGGTAGGCAGGACCTCATTGACGTACGTGCGTACACCAACGCCCACAGCAACGCCAACCCATGGACTAGCCACAGAGCCAGCACCGGACGCAAGAGCCGAAGCAGTAGCATTGGCGACGGTGGTGCGCTGGGTATTGAGGACATCGCCCTGCTCGCGGGTCAACGGTTTGGAGATGGCGATCCTCATCAGACACGGCAGGTTCCCGGCCAGCATCTTGTCGTATACCTCGACCACCTTGCTGTTAACCTCGTAGTGAGCGCTGCGCGCCTCACCAAAGTGCAGTTCGCGCAGGCGCCCGCGCTCGCTGTCGGTCAGGGTGACCTGCGAGACGTTGTATACGATCCCGTGGTGGCCCACAAACTGGTAAGTCCCTTCAAACTTCATTGCACGCGTCCTTTCGAGGCAAAGGCGGCGATTGTCTACAAGCTGCGGGTTTGACGCAAATCGTTCAGACCCAGAAACGACGAAGCCCCCGAAAATTTTTACGTTTTCGGGGGCTTCGGCTACTTCTGTAATGGCGGAGAGATAGGGATTTGAACCCTAGGTACTGTTGCCAGTACAACGGATTTCGAATCCGTCCCGTTCGACCACTCCGGCATCTCTCCAGTGGCGCGAATCATACCAGCGTTTTCGCTTTTGGCAAACTTTTTTTGAAAAAAATTCGCGTGGTATCAGTCGCTTGCGTGAACGCGCCGGTTACAGCGGCACGCCCAGGCGCTTGGCCACTTCTTCGTAGGCCTCGATCACGTCACCCAGGCCCTGGCGGAAGCGGTCCTTGTCCATCTTCTTGCGGGTTTCTTTGTCCCACAGGCGGCAGCCGTCCGGGCTGAACTCGTCGCCCAGCACGATCTGGCCGTGGAATACGCCGAACTCCAGCTTGAAGTCGACCAGCAGCAGGCCGGCGTCATCGAACAGCTTGCTCAGCACTTCGTTGACCTTCAGCGACAGCTTCTTCATCTCGACCAGTTGCTCGGCGGAGCCCCAGCCGAAAGCAACCACGTGGGATTCGTTGATGAAGGGGTCGCCCTTCTCGTCGTTCTTCAGGAACAGCTCGAAGGTCGAGGGCTCAAGCTTGATGCCTTCCTCCACACCCAGGCGCTTGACCAGGCTGCCGGCGGCATAGTTACGCACCACGCACTCGACCGGGATCATGTCGAGCTTCTTCACCAGGCACTCGTTGTCGCCCAGCAGCTTGTCGAACTGGGTAGGCACGCCGGCTTCTTCAAGCTTTTGCATGATGAAGGCATTGAACTTGTTGTTCACCATGCCCTTGCGGTCGAGCTGTTCGATACGCTTGCCGTCGAACGCCGAGGTGTCGTTGCGGAACAGCAGGATCAGACGGTCGGCGTCGTCGGTCTGGTAAACCGATTTGGCCTTGCCGCGGTAGAGTTCGTCGCGTTTTTCCATGATGGGCTCCGCTTGCTGAGTTGGTGGGCTAGGCGATGTGGCGCCAGTCGAGCCCATGGTCCTGATTGGCCACCTGGAGCCAGGCTGGGTCGCACCCGAGGGTGTCGACGAAGCACTGCAGCGCCAGTTGTGGCAGGTTGTTCTTGCTGCTGAGGTGGGCCAGCACCAGGTGCTGCAGGTTGTTCCAGCCCAGCTCGGCCACCAGGTTCGCGGCCTGGTGGTTGTTCAAATGGCCCTGGCTGCCGCCAACCCGCAACTTGAGAAAGCGCGGGTAGTGGCCGCGGGCAAGCAGGTCGCGGCAGTGGTTGGCTTCGATCAACAGCGCATCGAGCCCCTGGTAGCGCTCGAGCAGCTGCGAATCGTAGCTGCCAAGGTCAGTGAGCATGCCGAAACGCCGGCGACCATCGCTGATCACGTACTGCAGCGGCTCATAGGCATCGTGCTCGACCCGGGCGGCGCTGACTTGCAGCTCGCCGACCTGCAACAGGTCGCCGCAACCGATGAACCCGGCCACCTCCACCGGCTTGCGCAAGCCGCGCAGGGTGCCCTGGCTCATGTAGACCGGTACATTGTAGCGGCGTGCCAGCAACCCTACCCCATGCACGTGGTCGGCATGTTCGTGGGTCACCAGCACCGCGCTCAACTGCGCCGCCGACACCCCGAGCAGCGCCAGGCGCCGCTCGGTTTCACGCAGCGAAAAGCCGCAATCGACCAGAATGAACGTGTCACCACTGGCGATCAGCGTGCCGTTTCCCTGGCTACCGCTTCCAAGAACCGCGAAGCGCACTTAACCCAGGCGGTCCTGGATGGCGCTCAGCACGCGGCGGGCGACATCGGCCGGGGCCACGGTGTTGATGTTCTTCTCGACAGTTACCTGAACGTTGTCACCGACCTTGCTCAGGCGTACCTGGTAACGCTCGGCACGGGCTTCACGCTCTTCCTTGGTCGGCTCGCTGCCAAACAGGCGGCTGAAGAAGCCAGGCTCCTTCTGCTTGTCGTCGGGTTTTTCGGACAGGTTGATGTAGTACAGGCCCAGGCTGCGGTTGATATCCTCGACCCGCCATTCGCCCTGCTCCAGGGCGCGGCCGACGCCGGACCAGGCGCGGTCCAGGTCGGAACCGAGGTTGAGCACCGGGTTGCCGCTGCCGTCCTCGCTCAGACTGACCTGGCTTGGTGCGTCAAAATCGCGCGCGGCCAGCAGCGACACCGAACCGCCCTTCTCGGCGTTGCGGTTCATGCTGGCGAGCATTTCGTCGACCAGCAGCGCGTCGGCGCCGGCATTGCTCGAGGTGGACGGGAAGTCAGGCTCGCTGGAGCTGCCAGCCGGGCGCTCGACGCTGACCACGTACACTTCGGAGGTGTTGCGCTGCACGCCGGGCTCCATGCGCACGCGTACGCGCACTTCGCTGTCCTGGCTGCTGGAGGCACTGGCCAGGCGTTGGCCGAGCGAGGCCGACAGCTCGTCGAAACGCTGCCAGGTGGTGGTGAATTCGCCGGTCTGCGGGCGCTCTTCGGCGATACGGAAGCCGTTATCCTCGAAGAACTGGTGGGTCACCGGCCAGACTTCGGCCGGGGCGCGCTGGGCCAGCACCCAGCGGCTGCTGCCGCTGCGCTGCAGGGTGAAGTCGCTGACATCGGCGCTGGCCGACAGCGGCTGCGGGCGCGGAACCTCGAACTCGCCGGTGGCGTTGTCGCTGGCGACGTTACGCGGAATCGGCAGCAGCGGGTCAAGACGCTTGACGTTGGTGGCGTCCGGCGGCAGCTGCATCGGGGCGGTCGGGCGCGCCTCCAGATAATCGCTGCCGCGGTCGCGGAAATAGCCGTCCTCGCCCCACAGCCAGCCGCAACCGCTGGTGCTGGAGATGATCAGGGCAAGGGTGGAAAGACCAGCCAGTCGCTTCATGCGGTGTACTTCCTCGATTAAACCAGTACGCCGGACTGGCGCAAGGCAGTACGGACTTTGTCGTGGCAGCTTTCGCTCAGCCAGGTCAGCGGCAGGCGGATGCCCTTGTGCATCAGGCCCATTTCAACGAGCGCCCACTTCACCGGGATCGGGTTGGCTTCGCAGAACAGGTCTTTGTGCAGCGGCATGAGTTTTTCGTTGATTGCGCGGGCCTTCTCGGCGTCGCCCGCCAGGGCGGCCTCGCACAGGTCGGCCATTTCGCGCGGGGCGACGTTGGCGGTGACCGAAATATTGCCCTTGCCGCCCATCAGGATCAGCTCGACCGCAGTCGGGTCGTCGCCGGACATGACGATGAAGTCGCTATCGACGCCGTCGAGGATGGCCTTGGCGCGCACCAGGTCGCCGGTGGCTTCCTTGATGCCGATGATGTTCTTGACCTTCGACAGGCGGATCACGGTGTCGGCCTGCATGTCGCAGGAGGTGCGGCCGGGCACGTTGTACAAAATTTGCGGGATGTCGACGGCTTCGGCGATGTGCTTGAAGTGCTGGTACAGGCCTTCTTGCGTCGGCTTGTTGTAGTACGGCACGACCAGCAGGCAGGCATCGGCGCCGGCATTCTTGGCGTTTTGCGTCAGGTGCACGGCTTCGGCAGTGGAGTTGGCACCGGTACCGGCGATCACCGGGATGGGTTTTTTGCTGTGCTTGACCCGCTCGACCACGTGCTTGATGACCAGGATGTGCTCTTCTACATCCAGAGTGGCGGACTCACCGGTGGTGCCGACAGCGACGATCGCGTGGGTGCCGTTTTCCAGGTGGAAGTCTACAAGTTTGTCGAGGCTGCCCCAGTCCAGACGCCCTTGTGCATCCATGGGTGTGACCAACGCCACCATACTGCCCGCAATCATGTAACTGCTCCTGCCGGAAAAAGAGAGCGGTAATGGTACTGGGGGCATCGGCCTTGCACAAGCGAAGCAGGCGGGCGGAGCATTCCCCTTCGCGGCTTATTTCGCTACCCTTGATCCTTTGATCGGTGCAGCGCGGCCCGTCGGGCCGTCGACAGTGCTTCCGGCCTGCCTGAATAGCCGCCAACCCCGTCCTGCGCCGACCGCTCATCGCTTTAGGAATGCTGCATGTCCACCCCCACCGTTCGCGAACAATTCCTCGTCATCAGCGCCCTGGGCCCCAACCCCATGGAGCTGGCCAATGTGCTGAGCCGCGCAGCCTTCGACAACCGCTGCGCGGTGGTCACCTCGCGCCTGACCCGCCACGGCGAAACCAGCGCCCTGGTGCTGCAGGTCGGCGGCAGCTGGGATGCCCTGGCACGCCTCGAAACCACCCTGCCGGGCCTGGCCAAAAAGCACGGCCTGACTCTGGATGTGGTGCGCAGCGCCGAGCAGGAAGTGCGCCCCCAGGCACTGCCGTACGTCGCTTATGTCAGCGCCGCCTATCGCCCGGACATCATCAACGAGCTGTGCCAGTTCTTCCTCGACCACCGCGTCGAGCTGGATGCCATGACCTGCGACACCTACCTGGCCCCGCAGACCGGCAGCAGCATGCTCAACGCCCAGTTCACCGTGATCCTGCCGGCCGGCACCCAGATCAGCTGGCTGCGTGACCAGTTCCTGGACTTTGCCGACGCCCTCAACCTGGACGCGCTGATCGAACCGTGGCGCCCACAAAACCCTGTTTAAGGAGGCTCCCATGGCCGTAGCACTCGACCAACCTGTCGCCGACTTCCAGGTTCAGGCCACCAGCGGCCAGACCGTCAGCCTGGCTGAGCTCAAGGGCCAGCAGGTGGTGCTGTACTTCTACCCCAAGGACAGCACCCCGGGCTGCACCACTGAAGGCCAGGGTTTCCGCGACCAGCACGCGGCGTTCCAGGCGGCCAACACCCTGGTGTTCGGCGTGTCGCGCGATGGCATCAAGTCCCACGAGAACTTCAAGGCCAAGCAGGCCTTCCCCTTCGAGCTGATCAGCGACAAGGACGAGGCCCTGTGCCAGCTGTTCGACGTGATCAAGCTGAAGAAGCTGTACGGCAAGGAATACCTGGGCGTCGACCGCAGCACCTTCCTGATCGACCGCGACGGCGTGCTGCGCCAGGAGTGGCGCGGGGTGAAGGTGCCGGGGCATGTGGATGCCGTATTGGCGGCAGCCCAGGCGCTGAACAAGGCCTGAGACAGCACACAACCCTGTAGGAGCCGGCTTGCCGGCGATGAGGCCAGTCCTGGAAACACCATTTCCTGCCAGGGCCCCATCGCCGGCAAGCCGGCTCCTACGGGTCAAAGCATCGGCGAAACGCTGCTCTCCTGCCGCGGCCAGGCATCCAGCACGGCCTTGAACAGCGTCGCCAGCGGGATGGCGAAGAAAATCCCCCAAAAGCCCCACAGCCCGCCAAACAACAGCACCGCACAGATGATCGCCACCGGGTGCAGGCTCACCGCCTCGGAGAACAGCAACGGCACCAGCACGTTGCCGTCCAGCGCCTGGATGATCGCGTACACCGCCATCAGGTAGATGAACTGGTCGCCCCAGCCCCACTGGAACAGCGCGATCAAGGTCACCGGCACGGTCACCACCACCGCCCCGACGTAGGGCACCACCACCGACAGCCCCACCAGCAGCGCCAGCAAGGCGGCGTAATTGAGCCCCAGGCTGATGAAGGCAATGTAGGTGGCGCCGCCGCAGATGAGAATCTCGATACCCTTGCCGCGGATATAGTTGGCGATCTGCCGGTTCATCTCGTCGCCCACCCGGTTGAGCAAGGTGCGCTGGCGCGGCAGGTAGCCGCTGACCCAGCGCCCGATCAGCTCGCGGTCCTTGAGGAAGAAGAACACCAGAATCGGCACCAGCACTAGGTAGATCATCGCGTTGACCAGCAGCGGCAGGCTCGACAACGAGAAGGTCAGCGCCCACTGGCCGAACTTGCCAATCTCACCGCGCACCGACTCGATGGCGCGCAGCACCTGCTCGTCCGACACCAGGTGCGGGTAGCGCTCGGGCAGCAGCAGCAACAGCGACTGCCACTTGCCGAGCATGCCCGGCAGCTCGTTGAACAGGGTGATCAACTGGTGCCACAAAAGCGGCACCAGCACCAACATGAACACCGCCAGCGCCCCCATGAACAGCGCGAACACCAGCCACACTGCCAGCCGCGTAGGCACCCGCAAACGCTCCAGGGCGTTGACCAGGCCCTGCATCAGGAACGCCAGCACCATGCCCGCCAGCACCGGCGCCAGCATGCCGCCCAGGGTGAGCACCACGGTGAAGGCCAGGAACAGCAGGACCGCCAGCACCACCGCCTCCTCATCGGAGAAGTAGCGCTGCATCCAGTCGCGAAGCACTTTGAACATTGACGATCCTAATGAGGGGAATCAGGCCTTGCGCAGCCAGTAGGTGTACACCCCGGCCTCGGCGGTTTCGTGCAGCAGCGTATGACCGGCCAGTTTTGCAAAGGTGCGAAAGTCGCGTTGCGAGCCTGCGTCGGTGGCCACCACCTTGAGCACCGCGCCACTGGCCAGGCGGTTGAGCTCCATCTTCGCCTTGAGCAGCGGCAATGGACAATTAAGACCGCTGGCGTCGAGCTCGGCGTCACAAGTCTGGGTGTCACTCATCGGGCGCAGCTCCTGGGCAGCGTGGAAATGGCCGGTAGGATACCGCCACTGGTCGGCTTCGTGCGACCCGGCTACAGTAAGCCTTTTGACCGACGCGAGCTTCTGCATGAATCTACTGCGCCCTACCCTGCTGGCGCTGGCCTGCCTGATGGCCCTGCCCGGCCACGCCGACGACCTGCCGTCACTGGGCGATGCCAGTTCCGCGATCGTTTCGCCGAAGCAGGAACACGACCTCGGCCGTGCCTGGCTGAGCCTGCTGCGCGGCCAGGTCAACCAGCTCAACGACCCGCAGCTCAAGGACTTCGTCGAGACCAGCGTGTACAAGCTGGCCGAAACCAGCCAGCTGCAGGACCGGCGCCTGGAATTCATCCTGATCGACAGCAAGGAACTCAACGCCTTCGCCGCGCCCGGCGGTATCGTCGGGGTCAACGGCGGCTTGTTCCTCAACGCCCAGACCGAAGGCGAGTACGCCTCGGTGCTGGCCCACGAACTGGCGCACTTGTCGCAGCGCCACTTCGCCCGTGGCGTTGAGGCCCAGCAGCGCATGCAGCTGCCGATGATGGCAGCATTGCTGGCCGGTATCGTGCTGGCCGCAGGCGGCGGTGGGGATGCCGGTATCGGCGTGATCGCCGGTACCCAGGCGGCAGCGATCCAGGAGCAGCGGCGCTTCTCCCGGCAGAATGAACAGGAGGCCGACCGCATCGGCATCCAGAACCTGGAAAAGGCCGGCTACGACCCGCGCAACATGCCGAGCATGTTCGAGCGCCTGGCCCGCCAGTACCGTTACGACGCCAAGCCGCCGGAATTCCTGCTGACTCACCCGGTCACCGAATCGCGCGTGGCCGACACCCGCAACCGAGCAGAACAGGCGCCCAAGGGCGGTATCGAGGACAGCCAGCGCTACCAGCTGATCCGCGCCCGCGTGGCGCTCACCTACGAAGGCACCCCGGGGCTTGCGGCCAAGCGCTTCCGCGCCCAGCTCGACGTAGACCCGAAACTCGATGCCGCGCGCTATGGCCTGGCCCTGGCGCTGATCAAAGGCGGCCAGCTCAACGAAGCGCGGGAGAACCTCAAGCCGCTGCTGGCCAAGGCGCCCAACGACATCACCTACAACCTGGCGCAAATTGACTTGGACATCACCAACAACCGCCTGGACGACGCCCAGCAGCGGGTCCAGCGCATGCAGCAGCTGTACCCGGGCAACTACCCGCTCAAACAGGTGCGCGCCGACCTGCTGGTCAAGCAGGGCAAGCCGGCCGAGGCAGAGAAGGTGCTGGATGACCTGGTGAAGAACCGCCCGGACGACCCGGACGTGTGGTACGACGTGGCTGAAGTGCGCGGGCTTTCGGGCAATACCATCGGCCTGCACCGCGCCCGCGCCGAGTACTTCACCCTGGTGGGCGACTTCGACCAGGCGATCCAGCAGCTCGACTACGCCAAGCGCCGTGCCGGCAGTAACTTCCCGCTGGCCGCACAGATCGACCAGCGCCAGCGCGAGGTGATGGAACAGCAGCGCATGGTCAAGGAGATGATGGGGCGTTAGCGCTTCGCGACACTGCACACACAACGACCTTGTGCCGCCTGTGCCGGCCTCATCGCCGGCAAGCCGGCTCCTACAGGTACCGCGCAGGCCTGAAGATCATGCAATCCCTGTGGGAGCGGGCTTGCCGGAGTGCCGGACCACCGCGAACACCGGCGCAGCCGGTGCCAGCGACCGCGCCGCCGGCTTCGCGGGTAAAACCCGCTCCCACAGGATTGCACATAGCCTGAATCAGACGCTGTACCTGTAGGAGCGGCTTTAGCCGCGAACACCGGCATAGCCGGTGCCAGCCACCGCGTCGCCGGTTTCGCGACACAAGGCCGCCCAAGACCGTGCATAGAGCATCAAGCGTTACCCGACACCTTCATCCGCGCCGCCTGGGTGAAGTCGAGCATGCGGTTCAGTGGCTTGATCGCCTTGGGAATCAGCGCAGGTTCCACGAAGATCTCGTTGCTGCCGGTGCGCAGGCAGTCGAGCACCCGCTCCAGGGTGTTCATGGCCATCCACGGGCAGTGCGCGCAGCTGCGGCAGGCTGCGCCATTACCGGCGGTGGGGGCTTCGATGAACTCTTTGTCCGGGCACAGCTGCTGCATCTTGTAGAAGATGCCGCGGTCGGTGGCGACGATGAACTGCTTGTTCGGCAGGGTCTGCGCGGCCTTGATCAGTTGGCTGGTGGAGCCCACCGCGTCGGCCAGGTCGATTACCGACTCCGGCGACTCGGGGTGCACCAGAATGGCGGCATCCGGGTACAGCGCCTTCATGTCGGCCAACTGGCGCGACTTGAACTCTTCATGGACGATGCACGCACCGTCCCAAAGCAGCATGTCGGCGCCGGTCTTCTTCTGGATATAGCGGCCCAGGTGCTGGTCCGGCCCCCAGATGATGGTCTCGCCGTTGTCCATCAGGCTCTCGACGATCTCCAGCGCGCAACTGGAGGTAACCACCCAGTCGGCACGGGCTTTGACCGCCGCCGAAGTGTTGGCGTACACCACCACGGTGCGCTCGGGGTGCTGGTCGCAGAAGGCCGAGAACGCCTCCACCGGGCAGCCCAGGTCGAGCGAGCAGGTGGCCTCGAGGGTCGGCATCAGCACACGCTTGTGCGGGGTGAGGATTTTTGCGGTCTCGCCCATGAAACGCACGCCGGCCACCACCACGGTGTCGGCCTCGTGGTTCTTGCCGAAGCGGGCCATTTCCAGCGAGTCGGACACGCAGCCACCGGTCTCTTCGGCCAGGGCCTGGATCACCGGGTCGCAATAAAAGTGCGCCACCAGCACGGCGTTCTGCTTTTTCAGCTCTGCGGCGATGGCCGCACGGTAATCGGCCTCCTGCGCGGGCGTCAGCGGGTGCGGCTGCTTGGCGTCGAGGTGGGCCTGAACCAACAGGCGTTCGGAAATCTGGGTCATGATCGCGGGACCTGGGGGCGCTTGGGCGCGTCAGTCGAGAGTATCACCCGGCCCTGGCAGATCGGCTAATGGCGCCGGACGGCCAGCCTGGGCGGGCCCTCCCGGCCCCTCTGCGGGCACGGATTATTATCGGACGGCGAAGGCTACAGGCAATCGGGGCGATGCAAAAGGGGTTTTTGTGGTGGCCCATACAACGCAATCGCGGGGCAAGCCCGCTCCCACGCAACACCCAGTTTGAGGGGGGCTTGCGTCGGAGCGGGCTTGCCCCGCGATCAGGGGTGCTGCGCAGCAGGTCAGCCCTGCGGCTGCAGGGCCGCCAGGTGGCCGCTGATCAGCATGGCGAACTCTTCAATGGTCATTTTCTTGCCATTGAAGTCGACCATGCCGTCGGCGTACTGCAGGCTGGTGACCACATCGTTGCCCTGCACCGTGGCCATGCCGCTCTGCAGCGCCATCATGCCGACCATTTCACCGGCCTGGCTGGATTGCTGGGCGATGGCCTGGGCATCGGTTTCACCGCCCAGCAGCGCCTGCAGGGTGGCCAAATCGCCGATCATCGGCTTGGACACGCTGAGCTTGCTGTGCAGGCGGCTGACCAGCTGCTTGCCCAACTGGTCAGGCGGCAGGTCAAACGAGGTGGGGTTGGCAAAATCCATGGCCAGGTTGAAGTGGCTCTCGCCGTTGGCGGTCTTGAACGCCAGCTTTTCCAAGGCGAACTGCGGCTTGCCGGCCAGCAGCTGCTGCAGGTCGGCCTGCACCTTGGCCTTTTCTTCCGGGGTCATCTCCAGCGCCGGCAGCCCCGCGCCTTCGGCGGCAGCTTGCTGTACTTCCGGCAGGCGGCTCTGGTACCACTGCATCAGCGACTGCATGGCCGGGATGTCGATGGACTTCATGGTGAAGACCATCTCGCCGCTGCCGACCTTGCGCCCGGCGTAGGTGATGTCGCCAACCTTGTATTCCAGGCGCCCGGACAGCTTGTCCTTGGCATCGCCATCGGCGCTGTACAGGTTGTTCTGCTGCAGGTCTTCGAGCAGCAGCACTTCCTGCTTCGGCCCGCTGGTCACCTGTACGTTGGCCAGGGCCAGGTCGATGTTGCCGACATAGATCATGTCGTGGGCGGTCTGGCTGAGCTTGCCGCCCAGCTTGAAGCCCTTGAGCAGCACCTTGACCGGGGTATCCTGGGCATCGGCGAAGTTCAGCTCCAGGCTGCCCATGTTGCCGTGCACCTCGGCCGCCTTGCCTTCCTGGTCACCGCTCACCAGCAGTTGCATGCCGGAGAAGTCGACGACCTTCTGGCCATCCTGCTCGAGCTTGACCGGCGCCAGGCGAATGTCGCTCTCGACATGGCCGCCATAGCCCAGGCTGACCTGGCCGCTGACCGGCGGTTGGTCGCCGGCGGCAGCGAACCAGTCGGCGGTGTTGTCATCCTTTTCCAGCGCACTGTTGCTGGTGGCCATCACCGGCATCAGCTTGAACGCCTTGACCCGCGACCAGGGGAACGGGCCGTGCTCGATCTGGTCGACCACGCCGACGTCGAAGTTCAGCTTTTCCACTTCGCCCAGCTGGATATCCTTGGCCTTCAGGCGGTAGTGCGCGGTGCTGGTGAAGAAGTGCTGGTCCAGCGAGACCAGTTCGATGGTCATGCTGCCACCGGTACCCACCAGGGCTTTCTTCAGCTCGGCGTTGCCATTGGCGATGGAGCGCTCAAGCTCCGCCGGCAGTTGCTTACCGGTGTACCAGGCGCCAGCGGTGGTTGCGACGGCAATGGCGATAGCCAGACCGGAAAGGATGCCTGTTGATTTCTTCATGAATTGAACCGATTGCTGTCCATAAGGGCGCGGACCAGGGAGTCGCCGCGCGGCGGGTGAAGAATATCCCATAGGTTGTGGTGGCTGCACCGGCCCGACTTCCTGCAGGAGCAGGCTTGCCCGGCAACGAGGCCTAAAACGTAAAATTTAACGGACACCAACATCGACTATTACGCCATACCCTTTAAAAATATCAGTACATTTCGGCCAAATTAACCGATTCACCTTCTAATCCTTCATCACTCTGTCATGTTTAACTTGACACCTCCCTAGGCATCGTTTTTTATTCCACCCACCTTGCAAGCGCCCCATTCCACGAAGAAGAACAACGCGCCGTCATGATGCCTCCACGCCCCGCCCAGCACGCGCCGCCTTCCTCGTCCCGGCCCTGCCAGCCCTGACACCAGCGCCCTCCCCGCGCACCTCGCAGCTCCTCCATAAAAGGTGAACAACATGGAGCCAACCCGCTCGACCTTGCCGTGCCCGCCGTTCGTGCCCGCAGCCCCGCAACAGGAGTGCCGCCCGCATGCATGAGCAAAGCGCCACCGGCAACGGCCAGTTCCGTAAATCCCTGCGCCTCTGGCACGTGGTGATCATCGGCCTGGCCTACCTCACCCCGATGACCGTGTTCGACACCTTCGGCATCGTCTCCGGCATCACTGCCGGGCACGTGCCCAGTGCCTACATCCTGGCCCTGGCCGGGGTGCTGTTCACCGCGGTGAGCTACGGCACCCTGGTGCGGCGCTTCCCGCAGTCGGGTTCGGCTTACACCTACACCCAACGCGCGATCAACCCGCACGTGGGCTTTCTGGTGGGCTGGTCGTCGCTGCTCGACTACCTGCTGCTGCCCATGGTCAACGCGCTGCTGGCCAAGCTGTACCTGTCGGCGATGTTCCCCGAGGTCCCGGAGTGGGCCTGGGTGGTCGGCTTCGTCACCCTGATCAGCCTGATCAACATGCGCAGCATCAACCTGGTGGCGCATTTCAACTTGCTGTTCGTGCTGGTGCAGGTGGCCATCATGAGCGTGTTCGTCTACCTCTGCGTGCGTGGCCTGGATCAGGGAGAGGGCCTGGGCACCGCGTGGAGCCTGACGCCGTTCATCGACGACAAGACCCAGTTCGCCGCCCTGGCGGCCGGGGCGACCATCCTGTGCTTCTCGTTCCTGGGCTTCGATGCGGTCACCTGCCTGTCGGAAGAAACCCGCGACCCGGGCAAGACCATCCCCAAGGCGATCTTCCTCACCGCGCTGATCGGCGGGGTGATGTTCATCGGCGTGTCGTACTTCATCCAGGCCTACTTCCCGACCATGCAGCGCTTCCACGACCAGGAAGCGGCGCTGCCGGAAATCGCCCTGTATGTCGGTGGCAAGCTGTTCCAGTCGGTGTTCATCGCCTGCACGGTGATCAACACCATCGCCTCGGGCCTGGCCTCGCAGACCAGCGTATCGCGCCTGTTGTACGTGATGGGCCGCGACAACGTGTTGCCGGCCGGGGTGTTCGCCCGCCTGCACCCGCGCTACAAGACCCCGGTACTGAACATCATCGTGGTCGGCCTGATTTCGCTGTCGGCGATCTTCTTCGACCTGGTCACCGCCACTTCGGTGATCAACTTCGGCGCGCTGGTGGCGTTCAGCTTCGTCAACCTGTCGGTGATCAACCACTGCTTCCTGCGCGAAGGCTTGCGCCAGGGGCTGGCGAACAAGATGAAGTACCTGGTGCTGCCGACCATCGGCTTTTGCATCATCGTTTCGCTGTGGCTGGACCTGAACGAGCACTCGCTGCTGTTCGGCGGGGTCTGGGCAGCGCTTGGCGTGCTGTACCTGGGCTGGCTGACCAAGGCCTTCCGCGTCGCGCCGCCGAACTACATCGCTGAATGAACCCACCCACGCCCGCCTGACCGCGGGCGTGCTGCTTTCAGACCGTGAAGGATCCGCCCATGTTGCCGCGTCGCCTCACCATCCAGTGGAAGATCACCCTGCTCGCCGGCCTGTGCCTGCTGGCCATCGTCGCCGTGCTGGTCACCAGCGCGCTGGGCCAGGCCCGGCGCAGCGCTGCCCTGGTCAGCCAGGCCAGCACCGAAATGCTCGAGCACAGCGCCCGCCTGCGCCTGCAGGCGCATGCCGAAACCCAGGCGCTGCGCATCCAGCGCTACTTCATGGACGCCTACCAGTACGGCAACGGCTTTGCCCGCCTGGTGCAGGTGCTCAAGCAAAAAGGCGCCAGCGATTTGCGTGCCGACCTGACCCGCCAGGCCCAGGCGAGCCTGGCCGGCAACCCCGACATCATCGGCCTGTACCTGGTGTTCCAGCCCAACGCCCTGGACCACCAGGACAGCCGGTTCATCGGCGCCGATGCCACCGGCAGCAACGAGACCGGGCGTTTCTCGCTGTATTGGTCGCAACCCAGCCCCGGCGCCCTGGAGCAGGAAGCCATGCCCGAGTCGATGCTCGGCGACGCCAGCCTGGGCAGCAACGGCATCGCCAAGAACCGCTGGCTGACCTGCCCGCTGGAGAGCGGCCGGCCGTGCATGCTCGAACCCTACCTGGACGACGTCAACGGCCAGCAGGTGCTGATGACCAGCATCGCCCTGCCCCTGCTCGAAGCGGGCAAAGTGGTTGGCGTGGTGGGCCTGGACATTGGCCTGAACAACCTGCAGCAACTGAGCCTGGCCGGGCGCCAGGAGCTGTTCGACGGCCAGGGCCAGGTGAGCATCGTCAGCCCCGCCGGCCTGCTGGCCGGGCACAGCCTGGATGCAAGCAAGCTGGGCCGTGCCCTCAACCAGGACACGGCGCAAGGCATGCTGCGGGTCGCCCACCCGTTCGCGCCGATCCCCGGCGCAGCGCCCTGGCAGGTGTTGCTGGAACTGCCAGAGAGCGTGCTGCAAGCCCCCGCCGTGGCCCTCAACCAGCGCCTGGACGAACACAACCGCAGCGCCAACCTGACCAGCCTGCTGGTGGGCCTGGGCGCCGCCGTGCTCGGCCTGCTGCTGGTGTGGCTGACCGCCCGCGGGGTGACCCGGCCGATCCTCGCCGTGGCCGCACGCCTGAAGGACATCGCCAGTGGCGAAGGTGACCTGACCCGCCGCCTGGACTACGCCCGCGACGACGAACTGGGCCAGCTCAGCAGCTGGTTCAACCGCTTCCTCGACAAGCTGCAACCGGTGATCGCCCAGGTCAAAGGCTCGTTGGGCGAAGCCCGCGGCACGGCTGATCAGTCGGCGCTGATCGCCAGCCAGACCAGCGCCGGCATGCAGCAGCAGCACCGCGAGATCGAGCAGGTGGCCACCGCCGCCAACGAAATGAGCGCCACCGCCCAGGATGTGGCGCGCAACGCCTCGCAGGCCGCACACGCTGCCCGTGGCGCCGACCAGGCCACCCGCGAAGGCCTCGACCTGGTGGGCGCCGCCGGCCAGGCCATCGAACGCCTGGCCGGCGGCATGGATGCGGCCATGGAGCAAGCCCGCGCGCTGGAAAGCAGCAGCGAGCAGATCGGCTCGGTGCTGGAGGTGATCCGCGCCATTGCCGAGCAGACCAACCTGCTGGCCCTCAACGCCGCCATCGAGGCTGCCCGCGCCGGTGAGGCCGGGCGTGGCTTTGCCGTGGTGGCCGACGAAGTGCGCAACCTGGCCCAGCGCACGCAAGTGTCGGTGGAGGAGATTCGCCAGGTGATCGAAGGCCTGCAGCAAGGTACCCATGACGTGGTCGGTGCCATGCAGGGCGGCCAGCGCCAGGCCCAGGACAGCGCCGCGCAGATGGCCCTGACCCTGCCTGCGCTGCAGCGCATCGGCGAGGCGGTGGCGGTGATCAGCGACATGAACCTGCAAATCGCCTCCGCCGCCGAAGAGCAAAGCGCCGTGGCCGAGGAAGTGAACCGCAACGTGGCGGGTATTCGCGACGTTACCGAGTCGTTGTCTGGCCAGGCCGAGGAGTCGGCGCACATCAGCCAGGCGCTGAACCGCCTGGCCAACCAGCAGCAGGCGTTGATGGAGCAATTCCGCGTCTGAACCCGCCCCGCGCTAAGCGGTGCCGGGCGCTGCATGGCCCTGTGCTGCCTGCACTGGCCTCATCGCCGGCAAGCCGGCTCCTACAGGGAAAGCGCAAGCCTGAAGGCTACGCGCGTCCCTGTGGGAGCGGGTTTACCCGCGAAGCAGGCGACGCGGTATTTGATTTTCAAACAACCCACCCGCCCCCACCAAGACCGCCCCCACGGTCTTCATCATGAAACCCGCCGAAACAATTTCTTCACTCTCTTTACATAACTTAACCAGATGGCAGAATGCCACGACCCTGCGCGGCCTCTCTGCCCCGCCACATGCACACAAGCCCCCATGCCCAGGCACGAACGCCGCGGGCTGATCTTGCAAGGAAATGGACATGAGCACCCTGGATCAGTACACCTTCGGCAATGACGGCGAAAACATCGTTATCAAGAACGGCGACAACGTGGTTTTCGAAGGCAGCAGCAGCCAGGCCGTCACCCTCGACGACGGCAGCGTGCAGATCATCCGCCAGACCGACAACACCCTGGCCTCGGGCAGCATCGACGGCCCGGCCATGGTCAGCCTGACCGCCAACGGCCAGGACGACGGCTATGCGCTGGTCTGGAGCGCCGAAAACGATGACTTCCAGGGTGTGGTGGTGGCCCGTTACAGCGCCAGCGGCGAGCTGCTGCAGCGCACCGAAATCGCCAGTGGCGAAGTCGATGACCCGTCGGTGACCGTGCTGCCCAACGGCCAGTTCATCGTTGCCTGGGCCTCGGAGAACGACAAGACCGACGTCTCGACCATCTACACCCAGCTGTTCGCCGCCGATGGCAGCAAGGTCGGCAATGCCGTGACAGTCACCAGCGCCAAGCTCGAGCTGGAAGACGCCACGGTCACCGTGCTGGGCGACAACAAGTACATCGTCATGTGGAGCGAAGCCCACGGTGACGAGCGCCAGGGCAACTACTATTCCAACGTCAAGGCCGTGGTCTACACCGACGGCAAGGCCAGCGCGGTACAGACCATGGTCACCGGCAACGCCAGCGTTGGCGAAGCCGACGACATGGCACTGCACCCGGACGGCGACGGCGGCTACTGGCTGACTTACACCCAGCACAAGTTCACCACTGACGGCAGCATCACCCCGACCACGCTGATGGCCACCAAGGTCGACGCCAGCGGCAAGCCGGTAGCCGGCAGCACCCTGACCGTGGCCGAAGTGAACTCGCAGTATTCCAACGCCGAGTACTTCCAGGTCATCGAGACCCAGACCGGCTTTTTGGTGACCTGGGTCGACGACGGCACCCTCAACCCGTCGCGGGTGATTCACCTGCAGCAGTACGACCAGAGCTTCCAGCCTGTGGGCAGCCCCACTGAAGTGGCCGCCAGCGGCAGCGTCAACGGCTCCTCGGCACAAAGCCTGCCTGATGGCGGCTACCTGCTGGCCTGGAACATCTTCAACCCCGACGGTGCCGGCATCTACGTGCAGCGTTTCAATGCCGACGGCAGCACCTACGATGCAGCGCCGATCCAAGTCGGCACCTCGGCCAGCGGCGAAGCCCTGTGGGATGCCCCGACCGTGCTGGTGCGCGCCGACGGCAGCCTGCTGGTGAGCTGGACCACCGGCACCCAGACCTCGGTGGTCAACGACGACGGCGACATCATGTTCAACCAGGTCGTCCACGTGCAGCAGGTCAACGCCCAGGGCCAACTGGTCGGTGCTGCCAGCATCGAGATCATCGCCGACGACGGCGACAACACCCTGCACTGGGTCGGCAGCGAAGACGTCACCCTGGACGGCGGCGCTGGCAACGACACCGCCGTGCTGGACGGCAAGCTGGCCGACTTCACCTTCGGCACCGACAAGGAAGGCAACATCGCGGTCAAGGGCCAGCACACTACCAGCCTGGAGAACATCGAGCAGATTCGCTTCGATGACGCCACCCTGACCCTGGACACCGGCCGCTTCGCCAATGAAAGCGGCACCGCCAAGGTGACCATGGAACCGGCCTCCACCGCGCTGAGCGACGGCGGCTACGTGATCGTCTGGGAGCAACTGGGTGATGTCGGCCAGCCAAGCGGTATCTGGCTGCAGCAGTACGACAAGGACCAGGACCTGGTGAAGAACGTGCTGCTCGACGGCGCCGCCGGCAGCAACCCGATCGTCACCGCCGACAAGGCCGGTGGCTACCTGGTGGGATGGACCTCCACCGAGTACACCTTCACCATCCAGGCCTACACCAACGCAGGCGTGGCCAATGGTACCGCGGTCACCATCCACACCCAGGACCCGAATACCAACGTAAGGGTGGAAGACGCGTCGATCACCGTGCTGAACAACGGTACCTGGGTCGTCGCCTGGAACGAGGAGTTGCGTGACAACGGCTCCGAGGGCGGTGAAGTCTTCGTGCAACTGGTCAACCCGGTCACCCACGCACTGATCGGCGAGCCGATCTCGGTCGATTCCGCTGCCAAGGACAATGTGCTCTTCGCCGAAGAGCCGAGCGTCACCGCGCTCGCCAACGGCGGCTTCGTGGTCGTGTGGGAGCGTGAGCGCGCAAATTCTGGCGAAGAAGACGTCTACATGCAGCGCTACGACGCCAACGGCAAGGCCATTGGCGGCAACGTGCGGGTCAACACCACCACCGCCGGCAATCAATCCGGCGCCGAAGTCACCGAGCTGGCAGACGGCAGCTACGTGGTGACCTGGTCCAGCGTCAAGCTCGACAGCAACGACAACGCCATCAGCGGCAACGTCTTCATGCAGCGCTACAGCGCCACCGGCGCCAAGCTCGGCGGCGAAACCCAGGTCAACCCGTCGAGCAGCGAGATCCAGGGCGAGCCTGCCATCACCGCGCTCAAGGGCGGCGGCTACGTGATCAGCTGGGCCACCTCCGACGAGGCCCCGCACAGCGGCGCGGCCAACCTGTACGCCCAGGTGTACGACAAGAACGGCGTGAAGGTCGGCGGCCCCCTGACCATCGCCTCCGATGCCAGCAACGACATGTTCCCGGTGGTCGCAGCCACCGACGACGGCGGCTTCATCGTCACCTGGGAGTCTCTGTCGTCCATCCGTGACGGTAACGGCCGCAACGCCTACGGCGACATCTACAGCCAGCGCTTCGACGCCAACGGCAACTCCAACAAGTTGGTGGGCGACGCCGGCGACAACAGCATCACCTGGACCGGCGACAGCGCAGTGGTGCTCAGCGGCGAGGAAGGCAACGACCACCTGGTGGGCGGCAACGGCAACGACACCCTGCTGGGCGGCGCCGGTGACGACCTGCTCGACGGCGGCGCGGGCGCCGACACCCTGGCCGGCGGCACCGGCGATGACACCTACATCGTCGACAACCTCAAGGACGTGATCATCGAGAACGCCGATGCCGGCACCGACACCGTGCAGTCGTCGGTCACCTGGGCCCTGGGCGCCAACCTGGAAAACCTCACCCTCACCGGCAGTGCAGCGATCAACGGCACCGGCAACGAGCTGGACAACGTGCTGATCGGCAACAGTGCCAAGAACGTGCTAACCGGCGGTGCCGGCAACGACACCCTCGACGGCGGTGCCGGGGTCGACACCCTGGTCGGCGGCAGCGGTGACGACACCTACATCGTCGACCTGCTGGTCAAAGGTACTGGCACCAAGGCCACCGTGGCCCTGGAAGACACCATCACCGAAAAAGCCAATGAAGGCAGCGACACCCTGCAACTGCGCATGGACGCCGACGCCATCGCCAGCTTCACCGGCAACGCCTCGCTGACCCTGGCCGCCAACCTGGAAAACCTCGACGCCAGCCAGACCGGCGCGCTGAAGATCAACCTGACCGGCAACGCTGCCGACAACGTGCTCACCGGCAACGACGGCGACAACCTGCTGGACGGCAAGGCAGGCGTCGACACCCTGATCGGCGGCAAGGGCAACGACACCTACGTGATCGACGACGCCCGCGAACTGGGCCTGCTGGTGGAGAACGCCGGCGAAGGCAACGACACCCTGCAGATCACCTACCGCAACCTGTCCAAGACCGAGGCGCAGCTGGTCGACCTGTCCAGCACATCCTTGCTAAACGTCGAGAACGTCACCATCACCGGTACCGGCCTGTTCGACATCACCGGCAATGCCAGTGACAACGTGCTGATCGGCAATGCCTCGCGCAACGTGATCATTGCCGGCGACGGCAACGACACCCTCAACGGCAAGGGCGGTGGCGACCTGCTGGTCGGCGGCAACGGCGACGACACCTACTACGTCTACAGCGACAAGGACGTGGTGGTGGAAGAAAACGCCGAGGCCGGCGGCATCGACACCGTGCGCGTGGTGTCCTACGCCAAGAACAGCTACACCCTGGCCGACAACGTCGAAAACGCCATCGTCGATTCGACGGCCGCCATCAACCTGACCGGCAACAGCCAGGACAACGTGCTGACCGGCAACGCCGCCGCCAACATCCTCGATGGCGGCGCTGGCGCCGACACCCTGATCGGCGGCAAGGGCAACGACACCTACATCGTCGACAACGCAGGCGACGTGGTGGTCGAGCTGGAAAACGAGGGCACCGACACCGTCCGTTCGTCCATCAGCTACACCCTGGGCGCCAACCTGGAAAACCTGGTACTGCTCGACGGCGCCAGCAACGGCACCGGCAACGACCTGAAGAACATCATCACCGGTAACAGCGCGGCCAACGTGCTGGACGGCGGCAAGGGTGTGGACACCCTGATCGGCGGTGCCGGTGACGACACCTACATCGTCGACCTGCTGGTCAAGGGCACCGGCACCAAGGCCACCGTGGCCCTGGAAGACACCATCACCGAAAAAGCCAACGATGGCACCGACACCCTGCAACTGCGCATGGACGCCGACGCCATCGCCAGCTTCACCGGCAACGCCTCGATCACCCTGGCCGCCAACCTGGAAAACCTCGACGCCAGCCAAACCGGCGCGCTGAAAATCAACCTGACGGGCAACGCTGCCAACAACGTGCTCACCGGCAACGACGGCGACAACCTGCTGGACGGCAAGGGCGGCGTCGACACCCTGATCGGCGGCAAGGGCAACGACACCTACGTGATCGACGACGCCCGCGAGCTGGGCCTGCTGGTGGAGAACGCCGGCGAAGGCGACGACACCCTGCAGATCACCTACCGCAACCTGTCCAAGACCGAGGCGCAGCTGGTCGACCTGTCCAGCACATCCTTGCTCAACGTCGAGAACGTCACGGTTACCGGCACCGGCCTGTTCGACATCACCGGCAATGCCAGTGACAACGTGCTGATCGGCAACGCCTCGCGCAACGTGATCATTGCCGGCGACGGCAACGACACCCTCAACGGCAAGGGCGGTGGCGACCTGCTGGTCGGCGGCAACGGCGACGACACCTACTACGTCTACAGCGACAAGGACGTGGTGGTGGAAGAAAACGCCGAGGCCGGCGGCATCGACACCGTGCGCGTGGTGTCCTACGCCAAGAACAGCTACACCCTGGCCGACAACGTCGAAAACGCCATCGTCGATTCGGCGGCCGCCATCAACCTGACCGGCAACAGCCAGGACAACGTGCTGACCGGCAACGCCGCCGCCAACATCCTCGATGGCGGCGCTGGCGCCGACACCCTGATCGGCGGCAAGGGCAACGACACCTACATCGTCGACAACGCAGGCGACGTGGTGATCGAGCTGGCCAACGAAGGCACCGATACCGTCAAGGCCTCGATCGACTACACCCTGGGCGACAACCTGGAAAACCTGATACTGCTCGACGGCGCCCTCAAGGGCACCGGCAACGAGCTGAAAAACACCATCACCGGCAACGGCGGCAACAACGTGCTGGATGGCGGCAAGGGCGTGGATACCTTGATCGGCGGTGAAGGCAACGATACCTACATCGTCGACCTGCTGGTCAAAGGCACCGGCACCAAGGCCACCGTGGCCCTGGAAGACACCATCGTCGAAAAAGCCAACCAGGGCACCGACACCCTCGAACTGCGCATGGACGCCGACGCCATCAGCAGCTTCACCGGCAGCGCCTCGATCACCCTGGGCGCCAACCTGGAAAACCTCGACGCTCGTCAGCTCGGCAACCTGTCGATTAATCTCACCGGCAACGCGGCCGATAACGAGATCTGGGGCAGCGCTGGCAACAACGTGCTCAACGGCGGTGCCGGCAACGACATCCTGCATGCCGGTGACGGCGGCGAGAATGTGCTGATCGGCGGCCTGGGTGCCGACACGATGTACGGCGGCAGCGGTAAGGACACCTTCAAGTTCAATGCCTTGAACGAGATGGGTCTGAGTGACAAACAGGACGTGATCATCGGCTTCGGTGACGGCGACAAGCTCGATTTCTCGGCGCTCAAGGGTTACACCTTCAAAGGTGACGGGGCGTTCGACGGGGCCAAGCAACTGCGCTTCGAGGTCGATGCAGACGGCATCACGGTGTACGGCAACAGCAACGCCGACACCGCGCCGGACTTCTCGATCAAGTTGGTGGGGGTCACCGAACTGCATGCCGACCAGCTGACACTGTAAGCTGCACGCCCTCCCCGCCCCGGCTTGCCGGGGCGGCATCGCCAATGCCCATGGCTGCCGGTCGCTTGCACGCGACGGCCGGCAGCCATGGGCATTGGCACGTTTAACGATCAACGGGGCTGCATCCCCGCTTTACAGGCAGGCAACCATGGCAACATCCCCCCGCACCGAGCTGGAACAAGCCCTCGCCACCTGCAAGGACAGCTTCCTCTCGGTCGGCTTCTTCAGTTTCTTCGTCAACCTGCTGATGCTGGTGCCGTCGTTCTACATGCTGCAGGTCTATGACCGCGCGGTGGGCAGCGCCAGCGAGTCGACGCTGCTGATGCTGACCCTGATCATGCTGCTGCTGATGGGCACCCTCGGCGCCCTGGAGTGGGTGCGCTCGCGCATCATGGTGCGCATCAGCACCCGGCTCGAGACGCTGCTGGGCAAGCGCCTGTTCGACGCAAGCTTTCGCCAGGCCCTGGACAGCGGCGGCATGAACGCCTCGGCCCAGCCGCTGAGCGACCTGAGCAGCCTGCGCCAGTTCCTCACCGGCAACGGCCTGTTCGCCTTCTTCGACACCCCGTGGATCCCCATCTACCTGGCGGTGATGTTCATGTTTCACCCCTGGTACGGCTGGATGGGCGTGATCAGCGCCCTGCTGCTGGGCCTGCTGGCCTGGTGCAACGAGCGCCTGACCAAGGCGCCGCTGTACAACGCCAACCGCGAGCACATGGCCGCCACCGCCTTCACCAACAAGAGCCTGCGCAACGCCGAGGTGGTGGAGTCGATGGGCATGCTCGGCGACCTGCGCCAGCGCTGGAGCGCGCGGGTGCACAAGGTGCTGAGCCTGCAGAGCGTGGCCAGTGACCGCGCCGGGGCCATCGCCTCGGTGTCGCGCACCTTCCGCCAGATCGTGCAGTCGCTGGTGCTGGGCCTGGGCGCCTACCTGACCATCAAGCACGAGATCAGCTCGGGCCTGATGATCGCAGGTTCCATCCTGCTGGGCCGGGCGCTGGCGCCCATCGACCAGTTGATCGGCGTGTGGAAGGGCTTCGTCGGCGCCCGTGGGCAGTACGCCCGATTGCACGAGCTGCTGGAGAAGATCGCCGCCGAACCCGAGCGCATGTCGCTGCCGGCGCCCCAGGGCGCAATCAGCGTGGAAAACCTCTCGGTTGCCGCCCCCGGCAGCCGCACGCCGCTGGTGCGCAACCTGAGCTTCAAGGTCGCCCCCGGCGAAACCGTCGGCATCATCGGCGCCAGCGGCGCCGGCAAGTCGACCCTGGCCCGTGCCCTGCTGGGTATCTGGCCGGGGCTGGCCGGCACGGTGCGTTTGGACGGCGCCGACATCACCCAGTGGCGCCGCGAAGAACTCGGCCCGCACCTGGGCTACCTGCCCCAGGACATCGAGCTGTTCGAAGGCACCATCAGCGAGAACATCGCCCGCTTTGCCCAGGTGGACGCCACTGCCGTAGTGGATGCCGCGCGCATGGCCGGTGTGCACGAGATGATCCTGCAACTGCCCCAGGGCTACGACACTGTGATCGGCGCCAATGGCGGCGGCCTGTCTGGCGGCCAGCGCCAGCGCGTCGGCCTGGCCCGGGCCCTGTACCGGGCACCGCGGCTGGTGGTGCTGGACGAGCCGAACTCCAACCTGGACGAAACCGGCGAGCGACTGCTGGCCGAGGCGCTGCTCAAGCTCAAGCAAAGCGGCGCCACAGTGTTCGTCATCACCCACCGCTCCGGTGTGCTGGCGGCGGTCGACCGCCTGCTGGTGCTCAACCAGGGCGAACTGAGCCTGTACGGCCCGCGCGACAAGGTCCTCGCCCACCTGCAAAACGCTGCCACCCCGCCCGCGCCAAATGCGCAGGCCATCGGTACCACGCCATGAACCTGAAGCTGCAACACCCGGCCGCCCCCGCCGAGGCCGACGCACCGCTGCCGGTGGACGACCGCCCGACCCGGCGCATCGGCTACCTGATCGTGCTGGTGACCTTTGGCCTGTTCGGCGGCTGGGCCGCCCTCGCCCCGCTGGACAGCGCCGCCCTGGCCCCCGGCGTGGTCACCGTGAAAAGCTACCGCAAGACCGTGCAGCACCTGGAAGGCGGCATCGTGCGCGAATTACGCGTGCACGATGGCGACCAGGTCAAGGCCGGCGACGTGCTGCTGGTGCTGGATAACACCCAGGCGCGTGCCGACGCCGAGATGATCCGCAGCCAGCTGATTGCCGCTCAAGCCCTGGAAGAGCGCCTGGTGGCCGAACGCGACGGCCTGGCCGCGCCGGCCCTGCAAGCGCGCCTGAACGCCGATGACCCGCGGGTGCGTGAAGCCCGGGAAAGCGAAGCGCGGATCTTCCAGGCCAGGCGCGCCGCGCTGCTGGGCGAGATCAGCCTGCAACAGAAGACCATCCAGCAGATCCGCGTGCAGATAACCGGCAACCAGGCCATCCGCGCCGAAAAAGAGCGCCTGATCCCAGGCTACGACAGCGAGATCGCCAGCCTCGACGACCTGCTCAAACAGGGCTACGTCGACAGCCAGCGCCTGCAGGAGCGCCAGCGCGACCTGGGCAACATGAAGGCGCAACTGGCCGAGTTGCGCTCGGACGCCGCCCGCGCCGAACAGCAGATCGCCGAGGCGCAGTTGAAGATCCTGCAACTGAACAAGACCTTCGCCAGCGAAGTGGCCGAGCAACTGGGTGAGACCCGCAGCAAGGTCTACGACCTCACCGAGCGCCTGGCCGCGGTGCAGGACCGCGACCAGCGCACCGAGGTGCAGGCCCCCGAGGCCGGCATGGTGATGGGCATGACCGTGCACACCCTGGGTGGGGTGATCAGCCCCGGCACGCCGCTGATGGACATCGTGCCGGCCAACGAGGAGCTGATCGTCGAGGCGCAGGTCTCGCCCATGGACATCGACCGCATCGTCATCGGCAGCCTGGCCAACATCCGCTTCAGCGCCTTCAAGAGCAGCACCACGCCGGTGATCGAAGGCCGCCTGCTGCAGGTGTCGGCCGACCGCCTGGTGAACAAGGACACCGGCGCACCCTACTACCTGGCCCGGGTGGCGGTGACCGACAACGGCCACAAGGCCCTCGGCCACCTGGCGCTGCTGCCGGGCATGCCTGCCGAGGTGCTGATCAACACCGGCGCGCGCACCCTGCTGCAGTACCTGGTGCAACCGGCCAGCAACGCCTTTGCCCGCTCGCTGATCGAGGACTGACATGAAGTACCTGATAGTCCTCGGCCTGTGCCTGCCGGGCCTGGCCCTGGCCACTCCGGCGCCGGCGTCCATCGACCTGTGGCAGCTGCAGCAGGAGGCCGCCAGCGCCGACCCGCGGGTGCTGCGCGCCCAGGCGGTGGTGCGCAGCGGTGAAGGCCGCGAACGCGAGGCGCTGGGCCAGATGCTGCCGCAGATCAGCGCCAGCGGCAGCATCAACCGCAGCCGCCGCGACGATGACCTGGGGCGGACCGAATACAACGGCAAGCGCGCGGTGGTCAGCCTCAACCAGGCGATCTACGACCCGCAGGTGTGGCGCAGCTATCAGAAGTTTCGCCAGCTTACCCGCCAGCGCGATTTCGAGGCCGAGGACACCCGCATCCAGGCCAGCATCGACCTGGCCGAGCGCTACTTCGCGGTGCTTGCCGCCGAAGACGAACTGGCCCTGGTGCGCGCCGAACTGGACGCCACCCAAACCGACAACAAGCGCCTGAAGGCCCTGCTGGCCCACAACATGGCCACCACCCAGGACTCGCAGGCCATGCAGGCGCGGGTCGATAACCTGGTGGCCGACGAGATCGAGGCCGCCAACCGCGTGGCGGTGGCCCGCGAGGCCATCTCCGAGCTGGTCGGGCGTGACGTGCAGGAGCCGCTCAAGCGCATCGCCAGCAACGCCACCTACACCCTGCCGGCGCAATCGCGGGATTACTGGGAGCAGACCGCGCTGCGCGAGAACCCCGGCATCAAGGCCCGTGAGCGCAGCCTGGACGCTGCGCAAGCGGCGATTTCCGAAGCCAAGGCCGGGCACCTGCCCAAACTCGGCCTGAGCCTGACGGCGCTGCGCAGCGACATCGGTTATGAGGGTACGCTCACCCCGCGCTCGGAGAACTACGTGGCGTCCCTGGATATGCAGGTGCCGTTGTACAGCGGGGGCTCCACCAGTGCACGGGTGGCAAGCTCGATGGGTGATCGCGATGCGGCCGAGCAGGAGCTGGAGGCGCTGCGCCGCCAGGTCAAGCGCGAAACCGCCACCGCCTTTCTGACCATGAACGCCGAGCTGCAACGCATCAAGGCGACGCGGGTGGCGGTGGAATCGACCACTGCGGCCACGCGTTCGGCCCAGGAAGTCTACAAGCGCGGCATCAACACCAGCACCGACGTGTTGTACAGCATCCGCGAGGAGTTCCGCGCCCGCCGCGACCTGCAGCAGGCGCAGTACCGTTTCATCACCAGCCTGCTGACCCTGCACCGCTGGCGCGGGCAGTTGACCGACAGTGATATCCGCCGGGCCAATGACTGGTTGGTGGAGCCTTAGCCTGTCGCCACAACCCGCTGATTTCAAGCAGGCTTTGTAGGAGCGGCCTTGTGCCGCGAAAGGGCTGCGAAGCAGCCCCGGGATTTCAGCAGCATGGCTGAAAATGCTGGGGCCGCGTTGCGACCCTTTCGCGGCACAAGGCCGCTCCTACAGGGGCCGCGCCGGCCTGGCGACGGTGATGCCCCTGTAGGAGCCGGCTTGCCGGCGATCACCGGCAACGCCGGTGCAGCAGGTCAGGCCACGAAATCGGACTGCGCCAGGGTAGTGACCCCGGTCAGGACGATTTCGAAGGCCTGGTTCACACCGTCCACCGTACCGTGCAGCACACCTGCGTCCAGATACACCTGATTGGCGCCAGTCACCGCTGCGGCATTGGCAACCAGGGTAAAGTTGCCAATCCCCGTCAGGTCGATCTGGTCCACCCCCGACACAAAGTCTGTGATGGTGTCACGGGTCGCCGTGGTGTTACCCAACTGGCTCAACGCATCGAAGGCAAAGGTGTCGCTGCCCAGCCCGCCGGTGAAGACGTTCTGCGAGCTGTTGCCCACCAGTATGTTGTCCAGGGCGTTACCCACCAGGTTGAGCTTGACCCCCTCCTCGGTCTGGCTCACATCGAGGTTCTCGATATTCGCCCCCAGGGTCAGGGTGGTGGCTGCAAGCCCGGCGGTACCGCCGAACGCCACGATGACGTCATTGCCCTGCCCGGCCTGCTCGATCACCGTATCCTGCAGCGCGTTGCCGGCGGTGAGGTCGACGAAGTACAGGTCATCGCCGGCGCCGCCTTCCAGAATGTCCACGCCAGCAAAGCCATCAAGCACGTTGTTGCCGCTGTTGCCGATCAGGTGGTTGGCCAACTGGTTGCCGAACGCATCGATATCGTCAGTACCGGCCAGCGTGAGGTTCTCGAGGCTGGTGCCGTCAAGGTCGAAGGTGATGCTGGAGATCACCGTGTCGATACCGGCACTGTCGATGATCTGGTCACCCACATCGTCCACGTAGTAGGTGTCATTGCCCGCCCCGCCGTTCATCACATCCGCCCCGGCGCCACCATCGAGCACGTTGGCCGCAGCGTTGCCGGTCAAGGTGTTGTCCAGCTCGTTACCGGTGAGGTTGTAGGCCACGGTGCTGGTCAGTGTGGCGTTCTCGACATTGCTGCCGAGGGTGTAGGTGCCGCCCGCCGTGGCGATGGCCACGTTGACCAGGTCGATGCCGGCGTCATTGCCCTCGATCACGCTGTCGCCGAGGCTGTCGACGCTGTAAGTGTCGTTGCCCTGGCCACCGTCCATCTGGTCATTGCCGGTGCCGCCGATCAGGGTGTCGTTGCCCAGCCCGCCGAACAGCGTGTCGTTGCCGGCGCCGCCGTTGATCACGTTGTCGGCATCGTTGCCGGTGATCAGGTTGTTGGCCGCGTTGCCGGTGAGGTTCAGCAGCACGCTGCCGGTCAGGCTGGCGTCGAGGCTCTCGAGGTTGGCCGCCAATACGATGGTAGCCAGGGCTGCGGCACTGTTGCCGCCGTTCAGGCGCAGCGTGTCGGTGCCTTCGTTGGCGTTCTCGGTCACCGTGTCCTGCAGGGCGTTGGTGCTGGTCAGGTCGACCACGTAGGTGTCGTTGCCGGCACCGCCGCGCAGGGTGTCCACACCGCCCAGGCCATTGAGCACGTTGTCGCCGCTGTTGCCGATGATGACGTTGGCCAGGCCGTTGCCGGTGCCGTCGATATCGTCGGTGCCGGTGAGGGTGAGGTTTTCGACATTGTCGGCCAGGGTATGGTCGAAGGCGGTCTGCACCGTATCGGTACCGCCGTTCAGGGCCTCTACCACGCTATCGCCGGCGCCGAGGATGTACAGGTCGTTGCCGGCCAGCCCGGTGAGCACGTTGGCAGCGCTGTTGCGTGAGCCGTCGAGGGTGTTGGCGGCGGCGTTGCCGGTGCCGTTGATCACGCCTGCGCCGGTCAGCACCAGGTTTTCAAGGCCGCTGCCGAGGGTGTAGCTGATCGACGACTCGACGGTATCGACACCGGCGCTGTCAGTGACCAGGTCACCGGCGTTGTCCACCACGTAGGTGTCGTTGCCCGCGCCGCCCTGCATGTCGTCGGCACCCAGGCCGCCATCGAGGCGGTTGGCCGCCGCGTTGCCGATCAGCTGGTTGTCGTCGGCGTTGCCGGTCAGGTCGAAGGCCACGGTGCTGGTCAACCGGGCGTTCTCGACGTTGGCACCGAGCAGGTACAGCCCGCCCGCGACGGCGATGCCGACGTTGACCGTGTCGGTGCCCTCGCCGGCCTGCTCGATCACCACATCGCCTGCGTTGTCGACCACGTAGGTGTCGTTGCCGGCGTGGCCACTCATCGTGTCGGCGCCGGCCAGGCCATTGAGGGTGTTGTTGCCGTCATTGCCCTGAATGATGTTGTTGGCGGCGTTGCCGGTGAGGTTCAGCGACAGCGTGCCGGTGTCGCGGGCATCGACGTTCTCCAGGTTGGCATCCAGCACCAGGGTGGTGACGGTGTTGTTGACGAACACGCTGGTCAGGGTAAGGGTGTCGATGCCTTCGCCGGCGCGCTCGATGACCCGGTCTTCCAGCTGGTTGCTGGCAGTGAGGTCGACCACGTACTGGTCATCGCCCAGCCCGCCCTGCAGGGTGTCGACGCCACCCACGCCATCGAGCTTGTTGTTGGCGCTGTTGCCGGTGATGACGTTGGCCAGGTTGTTGCCCTTGCCGTCGATATTGGCCGTGCCCAGCAGGGTGAGGTTCTCGAGGTTGGCCTCAAGCTGGTAGGTGACCTGCGACTGCACGGTGTCAGTGCCCCCGCCCTCGGCCTCCACCACCGAATCGCCGGCACCGATGATGTAGGTGTCGTTGCCAGCCAGGCCGGTGAGCACGTTGGCGGCAGTGTTGTGCGAGCCGTCGAGGATGTTGGCTGCGGCATTGCCGGTACCGTTGATGGCGTTGCTGCCGGTGAGCACCAGGTTTTCAAGGCCAGTGCCGAGGGTGTAGCTGATGGACGATTCGACAGTATCGACGCCGGCGGTGTCGGTGACCAGGTCGCCGATGTCGTCGACCACGTAGGTGTCGTTGCCGGCACCGCCCTGCATGTCGTCGGCACCCAGGCCGCCATCGAGGCGGTTGGCCGCCGCGTTGCCGACCAGCTGGTTGGCCAGCGCGTTGCCGCTCAGGTCGAAGGCCACGCTGTTGCTCAGGCGGCCGTTCTCGACGTTGTCACCGAGGGTGTAAAGCCCGCCAGCCGTGGCGATGGCCACGTTGACCGTGTCGGTGCCTTGCCCGTCCAGCTCCTCTACCTCATCACCTGCGTTGTCCACCGTGTAGGTGTCGTTGCCTTCGCGCCCGGACATGAAGTCGGCACCGGCACCGCCGTTGATGAGGTTGTCGGTGTCGTTGCCGATCAGCACGTTGTCGGCGGCGTTGCCGGTGAGGTTAAGACGCACGCCGCTGGCGCCGCTGGCGTCCAGGGCCTCGAGGTTGGTTGCCAGGGCGATGGCCACGGTGCTGGTCAACGCCGAGTTGCCGCCGCGCAGCACCAGGGTGTCGAAGCCTTCGTTGGCGTTCTCCACCACCGTGTCGATGATGGTATTGGCCTGGCTCAGGTCGAGCAGGTAGGTGTCATCGCCCGCGCCACCGCGCAGGGTGTCGACGCCATCACCGCCATCGAGCACGTTGTTGGCGCTGTTGCCAATGATGATGTTGGCCAACCCGTTGCCAGTGCCGTCGATGTTGTCGGTGCCGGTCAGGGTGAGGTTCTCCAGGTTGTCACCCAGGGTGTAGCTTTGCGCCGACTGCACGGTGTCGGTACCGCCGTTCAGGGCCTCCACCACGGTGTCGCCGTCACCGACGATATAGGTGTCGTTGCCGGCCAGCCCGGTGAGCACGTTGGCAGCGCTGTTGCGCGAGCCGTCGAGGATGTTGGCCGAGGCGTTGCCGGTGCCGTCGATGACATCGCTGCCGGTGAGGGTGAGGTTTTCCAGGGTGCTGGCCAGCACGTAGGTGATCGAAGACTCGACCGTGTCGATACCGGCCGTGTCGGTGACCAGGTCACCGGCGTTGTCCACCACGTAGGTGTCGTTGCCGGCCCCACCCTGCATGTCGTCGGCACCCAGGCCGCCGTCGATGCGGTTGGCAGCGGCATTGCCGATCAGCTGGTTGTCCAGGTCGTTGCCGGTGAGGTCGAAGGCCACGGTATTGGTCAGACGGGCGTTTTCGAGGTTGGCGCCCAGTACGTACAGGCCACCTGCGGTGGCAATGTTGACGTTGACCGTATCGTCGCCCTCGCCAGCCTGTTCCACCACCTCGTCGCCTTCGTTGTCGACCACGTAGGTGTCGTTGCCCTCACGCCCTACCAGAGTGTCGGCGCCCGCGCCGCCATTGAGCAGGTTGTCGGCGTCGTTGCCACCGAGGAAGTTGGCCGCCGCATTGCCGGTGAGGTTGAGCTTGACGCCTGCGGCGCCGGCCGCGTCGATGTTTTCGACGTTGGCTTGCAGGGTCAGGGTGACGGTGCTGGCCAGGGCCGGGTTGCCACCGCGCAGCTGCAACAGGTCGTTGCCTTCACCTGCGTTTTCCACCACCCGGTCGATGATCGCGTTGCTTTGGTTCAGGTCGAGCCAGTAGGTGTCGTCGCCAGCGCCCCCCTGCAGGGTGTCGACGCCATCGCCGCCGTCCAGTTCGTTGTCAGCGCTGTTGCCGATGATGACGTTGGCCAGGGCGTTGCCGGTACCGGAAACGCTGGCGCTGCCCACCAGGGTCAGGTTCTCGACGTTGTCGCCGAGGGTGAAGCTGACGTTGGAGCGCACGGTGTCGGTGCCGCCGCCCGCGGCCTCGACCACGGTATCGCCGTCACTGACGATGTAGGTGTCGTTGCCGCCCAGGCCGGTAAGCACGTTGGCGGCGGTGTTGAGCGAGCCGTCGAGCACGTTGGCGGCAGCATTGCCGGTACCGTTGATGGCATCACTGCCGGTGAGGGTGAGGTTTTCCAGGCCCGTGCCCAGGGTGTAGCTGATCGACGACTCGACCGTGTCGACACCGGCGGTGTCGGTGACCAGGTCACCGGCATTGTCCACCACGTAGGTGTCGTTGCCGGCACCGCCCTGCATGTCGTCGGCACCCAGCCCGCCGTCGATGCGGTTAGCCGCGGCGTTGCCGATCAGTTGGTTGTCCAGGTCGTTGCCGGTGAGGTTGAAGGCGACGGTGTTGGTCAGCCGCGCATGCTCGATGTTGTCGCCCAGGCCATACAGGCCGCCCGCGGTGGCGATATTGACATTGACCGTGTCGTCACCCTCGTCGGCCAGTTCGATGATGTCGTCGCCGTCGTTGTCCACCACGTAGGTGTCATTGCCCAGGCCGCCGAGCATCAGGTCTGCGCCGGCGCCGCCGTTGATCAGGTTATCGGCGTCATTGCCGAAGATCAGGTTGTCGGCGGCGTTGCCGGTGAGGTTGAGCAGCACTGCGCCGGTTTCGCTGGCGTCCAGGCCTTCGAGGTTGGCGCCCAGGGTGATGGTGGCGGCGGTGGTCACGGCGGCATTGCCACCGCGCAGGATGACGAAGTCGATGCCTTCGTTGGCGGCCTCGACGATGCGGTCGACGATGGCGTTGTTGGCACCCAGCTCGACGGTGTAGTCATCGTTGCCGGCGCCCCCTTGCAGGGTGTCGACGCCGTCACCGCCATCCAGGGCGTTGTTGCCGCTGTTGCCGATGATGATGTTGGCCAGGGCGTTGCCGGTGCCGTCCAGATTGGCGCTGCCGGTGAGGGTGAGGTTTTCGACGTTGTCGGCCAGGGTGTGGTCGAAGGCCGAGCGCACGGTGTCGGTGCCGCCGTTCAGGGCCTCGACCACGGTGTCGTTGGCGCCGACGATGTAGGTGTCATTGCCGGCAAGGCCGGTGAGTACGTTGGCGGCGCTGTTTTGCGAGCCGTCGAGGGTGTTGGCTGCAGCGTTGCCGGTGCCGCTGATCGCGGCGTTGCCGGTGAGCACCAGGTTTTCAAGGCCTGCGGCGAGGGTGTAACTGACCGAGGCCTCGACGGTGTCGAGGCCGGCGGTGTCGGTGACCTGATCACCCAGGTCATCGACCACGTAGGTGTCATCGCCGGCACCGCCCTGCATGTCATCGGCGCCTTCGCCACCGTCGATGCGGTTGGCCGCAGCGTTGCCCACCAGGGTGTTGGCCAGGTCGTTGCCGGTCAGGTTGAAGGCCACGGTATTGGTCAGCCGGCCGTTCTCGACATTGTCCGTCAGGGTGTAGCTGCCACCGGCCGTGGCAATGGCCACGTTGACCGTGTCGTTGCCCTCGCCGGAGTTTTCGATGACATCGTCGCCGGCATTGTCGACCACGTAGGTGTCGTCGCCGTCCTCGCCGCGCATCCTGTCGGCGCCGGCCAGGCCGTTGAGGGTGTTGGTGCCGTCGTTGCCGCGCATGTCGTTGTCGGCGGCGTTGCCGGTAAGGTTCAGCGACAGCGTGCCGGTGTCGCGGGCATCGACGTTTTCCAGGTTGGCGGCCAGCACCAGGGTGGTGACCAGAGTATTGTCGAAGGCGCTGGCCAGGGTCAGGGTGTCGTTACCCTGACCGGCCAGTTCGATGATGGTGTCTTCGAGCTGGTTGCTGGCGGTGAGGTCGACCACGTACTGGTCGTCGCCCAGGCCGCCGATCAGGGTGTCCACCCCGCCTACGCCGTCGAGTTTGTTGTCGCCGCTGTTGCCGGTGATAACGTTGGCCAGCTCGTTGCCCTTGCCTTCGAGGTCGTCAGTGCCGATCAGGGTGAGGTTTTCGACGTTGTCCTCGAGCCGGTAGTCGACTGTGGAGCGCACCAGGTCGGTACCGCCGCCTGCGGCTTCGACCACGCTGTCGCCTGCCCCGATGATGTAGGTGTCGTTACCGGCAAGGCCGGTGAGCACGTTGGCGGCGCTGTTCTGCGAACCGTCAATGACGTTGGCGCCGGCGTTGCCGGTGCCGTCGATGGCATCGTTGCCGGTGAGTATGAGGTTTTCCAGGCCCGCGCCCAGGGTGTAGCTGATCGACGACTCGACGGTATCGGTGCCGGCGCTGTCGATGATCACATCGCCGGCATCGTCCACTACATAGGTGTCATCGCCGGCCCCGCCCTGCAGGTTGTCGGCCCCCAGGCCGCCGTCCAGGCGGTTGGCGGCGGCGTTGCCGACCAGGGTGTTGTTCAGGTCGTTGCCGGTGAGGTTGAAGGCCACGCTGTTGTTGAGCCTGGCGTTCTCGATGTTGTCACCCAGGGTGTAGGTGCCGCCTGCGGTGGCCAGAGCCACGTTGACCTGGTCGATGCCTTCGTCGGCCAGTTCGCTGACCACATCGCCTGCGTTGTCCACCACGTAGGTGTCATCGCCGGTGCCGCCGGCCATTACATCGGCGCCGGCCCGGCCATCGAGCAGGTCGTTGCCGGCAAAGCCCTGCAGCGAATCGTCGCCGGCGCTGCCGCGAAGGGTGTCGTTGCCATCGAGCATCAAGGCATAGATGGCCTGGGTAAAGCCGGTACTCAGCGCCGCCTGGGCGACCGTCGCCACCTCGCGGCCGACACCGGTAAGGGTGTAGACCACCCCGGTGCTGTCGCGGTAGGTGAGGTTCTGCAAGATGCCAGTCGGGGCACCGCCGGGGTAGGTGAACACGCCGGTGAAGGTCAGTGAGTGGGTTGCGTCACTGATGGTGAAGGTGTTGTTGCCGGCCTGTGAAAGTTCGCCTGTCCATAGCGGTTCATCCTGGAAACTGAAGCTTCTCGAGAACGTGATGGTCGCCATTTTCGTTTCACCCATGGAGTGGTCATACGGTTGGTCTATTGGCATGAAGAAGGCGGTGGCACAGGCGCTGCGCCATGGCAGTAAAAAGCCACCAGCAACTTGAGCCTAGGGGGATCCAAACGAAAGTAGTAATCACGGCCGGCACTGCCGCCTACTTTGGTAGTAGATGGCAGGCCGTTGAGCGGGAAGGGAAAAAGGCATTTTTCACATTCGGCTGGCGAACGTGCGGCAGGATGAACGGTAGCGTTTTCGACCAACGGTCAATAGGTTGGCGGGGCTACGGCAGGGTGCCGCAGCCCATGCAAAGGAAAGTTGACGCCAGAAAAGCCGTTTCAGCGGCTCACGTCAGGGGCATCAGGTCAGCCTGGGTCAAGCTCTTGACGCCGGTCAGCACGATCTGGAAATCGGCCTGGTCGTCGTTGTCGAGGGTGCCGTACAGCACACCGCCCACCAGCTTGAGCTGGTAGCCGCCGGTGAATGCGGCATCCCCTTGGACCACGCGGAAATCACCCAGGCGGGTGAAGTCGAGCAGGTCCTCGCCCGATTTGAAATCGGTGATGGTGTCGCGGGTGTCGAGGGTATTGCCCAACTGGTCGAGCGCGTCGAAACGGAACGCGTCATGGCCGCGCCCGCCGGTGAACACGTTCTGCGCGCTGTTGCCGGTGAGTACGTTGTCCAGCGTATTGCCGAGCAGGTTGAGGCGCACGCCGGCATTGGTGTCGCTGATATCCAGGTTGTCGAGGTTGGCGCCCAGGGTGATGGTCTTGGAGGCCAGGCCCAGGGTACCGCCGCGTACCAACACGGTGTCGACCCCCTCCCCGACCCGCTCGATGATGCTGTCCTGCAGGGCATTGGCCGCCGTGAGGTCGACCAGGTAGGTATCGTTGCCGGCACCGCCCTGCAGCTTGTCCACGCCCGCGCCGCCGTCGAGGCGGTTGTCGCTGGCGTTGCCGATGATGGTGTTGTTCAGCGCGTTGCCGGTGCCGTCGATCGGGGCGCTGCCCATCAGGGTGAGGTTCTCGAGGTTGGCGCCCAGGGTGAAGCTGACGTGGGCCTGGACCAGGTCGGTGCCCTCGTTCAGGCCCTCGACCACCGTATCGCCGGCGCCAACTACATAGGTGTCGTTGCCCTTGCCGCCGGTGAGCAGGTTGGCGGCACTGTTCTGCCAGCCGTCGAGCACGTTGGCCAAGGCGTTGCCGGTGGCGTTGATGGCGCTGCTGCCGGTCAGCGTGAGGTTTTCCAGGGTGGAGCCCTGCAGGTCGAAGCTGATGCTGGAGATGACCGTATCGAGCCCGGCGCTGTCGATGATCAGGTCACCGATATCGTCGACGTAATAGGTGTCGTTGCCGGCGCCGCCGTTCATGGTATCGGCACCGGCACCGCCATCGAGCACGTTGGCCGCTGCGTTGCCGGTGAGCAGGTTGTTCAGCGCATTGCCGGTGAGGTCGAAGGCCACGGTGTTGGTCAGCTTGCCGTTCTCGACGTTGGCGCCCAGGGTGTAGCTGCCCTTGGCGATTGCGATGGCGATGTTGACCGTGTCGGTGCCTTCGCCGGCCAGCTCCACCACGCTGTCGCCGAGGTTGTCGACGTAATAGGTGTCATTGCCCTGGCCACCGAACATCTGGTCGCTGCCAACGCCACCATTGAGGGTGTCGTTGCCCAACCCGCCGCGCAGGATGTCGTCGCCGGCCAGGCCGCTGAGCAGGTTGTCGGCATCGTTGCCGATGAGTTCGTTGCCGGCGGTATTGCCGGTGAGGTTGAGCAGCACCGCGCCGGTTTGCCCGGCGTCGAGGTTTTCAAGGTTGGCCCCCAGCACCAGGGTGGCAAGCTTCGCGCCGCTGGTGCCACCGGTGACGCGCAAGGTGTCGGTGCCCTGGTTCAGTGCCTCGATGACCTTGTCCTGCAGGGCGTTGCTGGCCGTCAGGCTGACGATATAGGTGTCGTTGCCGGCACCGCCCCGCAGGGTATCCACCCCGCCGCCGCCATCGAGCAGGTTGTCGCCGCTGTTGCCGGTGATGACGTTGGCCAGCTCGTTGCCGGTGCCGTTGATGGCGGCGTTGCCGAGCAGGGTGAGGTTTTCGAGGTTGGCACCCAGGGTGTGGCTGAGGCTGGTCTGCACCAGGTCGATGCCTTCGTTGAACAACTCCACCGCCATGTCGCCAGCGCCAAGCAGGTAGGTGTCGTTGCCCTTGCCGCCGGTGAGCACGTTGGCGGCGCTGTTCTGGGTACCGTCGAGCACGTTCGCTGCGGCGTTGCCTGTACCGTTGATGGTTTGGCTGCCGGTGAGTTTCAAGTTTTCCAGGCCTGCGGCCAGGATATAGCTGATCGAGGCCTCGACAGTGTCGATACCTGCGCTGTCGATCACCACGTCGCCGGAGTTGTCGACCACATAGGTGTCGTTGCCTGCGCCGCCGTTCAAGGTGTCGGCCCCTAGCCCGCCATCCAGGCGGTTGGCGGCGGCGTTACCGGTGAGAGTGTTGCTCAGCGCGTTGCCGGTGAGGTCGTAGGCGACCCGGTTCACCAGCATGCCGTTCTCGATATTGGCGCCCAGGGTGTAACTGCCGGTGGCGGCGATGGCTACCTTGACCGTGTCGGTGCCTTCGCCAGCCAGTTCCTGCACCTGGTCACCGATGTTGTCCACCACGTAGGTGTCATTGCCCACCCCGCCGATCATGATGTCGGCACCGCCGCGGCCGTCGATCAGGTCGTCGCCGGCAAAGCCCAACAGCGTGTCGTTGCCGGTGCTGCCCAACAGCGTGTCGTTGCCGTCGAGCACGTAGGCGTAGGTTTCCAGGGTATCGCCTTCGGTCATGGCGAATTCGGCCAGCTCCGCCAGGCTTTTGCTCATGCCGGTTGCGCTGTAGACCGTGGCGCCGTTCAGGCGGAAGGTGCTGCTGGTGACCGTGCCGCTGACATAGTCGCCAAAATAGACGAAGCGCCCACCGAAGGACTGGGTGTGCACACCGTCACTGATCACCATGGATGAGCCGGTGGCCTGGGTGACATCCCAGCCCCAGTCCTGCGGGTCAAGAAAGCTGAAACTGCGGGAAAGGGTGATGGTCGCCATGTCGTTTCGCTCATTCCATTGAATAACGGTGAACGAGCAGACTAGTTGATCCTGGGCCAATGCGGAACTGGCTGGCTGAAACAGCCATGCAGCACGTCGGAAATGGCGAAAGACGCAAACAAAAAAGCCCGCCATGAAGGCGGGCTTTTTCTTACTGCGTATGGTGGGTCGTGTAGGATTCGAACCTACGACCAATTGGTTAAAAGCCAACTGCTCTACCAACTGAGCTAACGACCCGTTGGATGGCGCGTATATTACTGATTTCTCACAGGAAATCAACACCCCATCGGAAATATTTTCAAATATATCGGGTCGGATCGGCTACTCCGGCAGCCTTGAAGCCATCGGCGCGCAGGCGGCAGCTGTCGCACTTGCCGCAGGCGCGGCCGTCGTCGTCGGCCTGGTAGCACGAGACCGTCAAGCTGTAGTCCACACCGCGGGCCATGCCGGCCTCGACGATCTGCGCCTTGCTCAGGTTCTGCAGCGGCGCCTGAATACGAAAGCCCTGCCCTTCGACACCGGCCTTGGTGGCCAGGTTGGCCATGCGCTCGAAGGCTTCGACGAACTCGGGGCGGCAGTCCGGGTAACCGGAATAGTCCACCGCGTTGACGCCGATGAAGATGTCGCGAGCTTCCAGCACCTCGGCCCAGCCCAGGGCCAGGGACAGGAACACGGTGTTACGCGCCGGCACATAGGTGACCGGGATGCCTTCGCTTGGCGCCTCTGGCACGTCGATGCTGGTGTCGGTCAGGGCCGAACCGCCGATGCCGTCGAGGTTCAGGCCGATCACCTTGTGCTCGACCACACCCAGATCACGGGCCACGCGGGCCGCCGCGTTGAGCTCGGCGCGGTGGCGCTGGCCGTAGTCGAAGCTCATGGTGTAGCAGGCATAGCCTTCGGCCTTGGCCATGGCCACCACGGTGGCCGAGTCCAGGCCACCGGACAGCAGGATTACCGCACGTTTGTCAGTCATGTCTTTTCTCTCAGCGTCCAGGTTCGTCGTTCCACAGCAGCTTGTGCAGCTGCAGCTGGAAACGCACGGGCAGGTTGTCGGCGACGATCCAGTCGGCCAGGTCAGTGGCGCTCACCTGATGGTGGCTGGGCGAGAACAGCACTTCACCGGCGCGCTCGGCCAGGTTGTACTGGATCAGCTTGGAGACCGCCCAATCGTAGTCCTCGCGGGAACAGATGACGAACTTGACCTGGTCGTTGCGGGTCAGCAGCTCGATGTTCTCGTAGCGGTTACGGTGCGACTCCTGCGAACCCGGGGTCTTGAGGTCGACCACGCGGCTGACGCGGGTGTCGGTGCCGGCAATGTCCAGCGCGCCGCTGGTTTCCAGCGACACGTCGTAGCCGGCGTCACACAGGCGCTTGAGCAAGGGCAGCGCATTCGGCTGGGCCAGCGGCTCGCCGCCGGTGACGCAGACATAGCGCGGCTTGAAGCCGGCCACCTGCTCGAGGATCGAATCGAGGCTGCGAATGGTGCCGCCGGTGAAGGCATAGGCACTGTCGCAGTACTGGCAGCGCAGGGGGCAACCGGTCAGGCGCACGAATACCGTGGGCAGCCCAGCCGTGCGTGTTTCACCCTGCAACGAGTAAAAGACTTCGGTGATGCGTAATGTGTCTTGCATGATCGCCACGGGCGTGACAGCTAAACAGGCTGTCCGCCTCCGTCAGGCACTGTCGCGGACTCGACATGGCGTTATCCGCGATAGCGTGTTTGAAAAAGGGCCAAGATTCTAACGAACAACCGGGTGGTGCGTCCACCAACGTGCCTGCGGCATAACGCGCGCCCTGTATAGCCGGCTTGCCAGCGATTGGGTTTGCTGCGCGGGCCTCATCTCCGGCAAGCCGGCTCCTACAGGGGGTATGAACGAAAAAACCCGCGACGGGCGCGGGTTTGATCATGAAGCGGTGACTCAGAGCTTTTGCAGGTCGCGCTGGGCCAGTTGCGCGGCGGACGTGCCGGGGTACTGGGTGACGACCTGTTGCAGAATTCCCTTGACCTTGTCGGTGTGGCCCAGGCGGCGCTCGACGTCGGCCAGCTTGTACAGCGAGTCCGGCACCTTGCTGTGCTGCGGATACAACTGGCTGACCTTGGCGAAAGCCTGGCCTGCGCCCTGCAGGTCGCCCTTGGCCAGGTTGACCTCACCCAGCCAGTATTGCGCGTTGCCGGCGTACTGGCTGTTGGGGTATTTGCGCAGGAAGGCGTTGAACGCCTGGCTGGCCTTGTCGAAGTCCTTCTGCTTGATCTGGTCGAAAGCGGCATCGTAATACAGCTTTTCTTTCGCCGGATCGCCCGGCTCGCTGCTGGCAGCCGGTTGCTGCGCGGCGCTTGCGCCTGCAGCGGCACCCGTGGCTGCGTTGTTCGCACCACCGGTGGAGGAATTGTCTGGAGCCGCTGGGGCAGGAGCACCGGTACCGATACGACGGTCCAGGTCCTGGTAGCGCTCGAGGTTTTCCTGCTTCATGCGCGACACATCGTTCTGCAGCTCTTCGATGATGCCTTGCTGGCGGGAAATCTGGTCCTGCATCTGTTGCAGCTGCATGAACAGCTGACCGTTTGCAGAAGCAGGGGCCGAAGCCCCTACTCCGGCAGACGCGCCGCTCGTGCCATAACCCGCAGGTGGGTAACCACCCGAGTTGTCATCTACTACGGGAACTGCAGCCCACGCCGAAAGCGGCAGGCTGAGTGCGAGGACGGTTACAGCACGACGGCACATACGCATAAGAACTTACTTACGCAGTTCTACGCGACGGTTCTGAGCCCAGGACTGCTCGTCGTTGCCGGTGGCAACTGGACGCTCTTCGCCGTAGGAAACCAGTTCCAGCTGAGCAGGGGAAACGCCCTGCAGAACCAGGTAGCGCTGAACGGCTTTCGCACGACGCTCACCCAGAGCCATGTTGTACTCGCGGGTGCCGCGCTCGTCGGTGTTGCCTTCCAGGACAACGCGGTTGCCGTTGGCTTTCAGGTCCTTGGCGTGAACGTCCAGGGCGCGCATGGCTTCTGGCTTCAGATCCGAGCTGTCGTATTCGAAGTAGAAGGTGGTGATTGCGCGCAGGGCGGCTTCTTCGCTCAGGGAGCCGTCGACAGCGCCAGTGTTGGCACCGTAGCCAGCGTTCGGGTCAACAGCGCCTTCACCAGCGTTGTCACCGCCTTTCGAGGAGCAACCTACAGCTACAGCCATGGCCAGAGCCAGCGCAGCGAATTTACCAAACTTCAGCATTTCCATCGTGAAACTCCTAATGAAACCCCAGTGTGTTAAGCAAAACGTGTTACGCCGCAATCAGTTCAGGTAAGGGGACCAGGACGGTTCTCTGACTTCGCCTTGAGCGGTAGGAAGTGGGAGCCTCACACGGCCGTTAAGCGACACGAGCATCAAGACTCCCCGGCCCTGCTGGCGGGTGGCGTAGATTAGCATGGTGCCGTTTGGCGCAACAGTGGGAGACTCATCAAGACTGGTCTCGGAGAGAATCTTTACACTTCCGCGTTGCAGGTCCTGTGCCGCCACCTTGAAGTTGGTGAAACCCTGTTGGCGATGAATCATCACCAGGGTCTTTTCATCGGCAGACAGTTTTGGGTTGGCGTTGTAGTTGCCAACGAAAGTTACCCGCTCGGCACCACCACCACTGACCGACTGTTTATAGATCTGCGGTTTGCCGCCACGGTCGGACGTGAAGTAAAGGGTGTTGCCATCCTTGCCCCAGAACGGCTCGGTATTGATACCGGGGCCGGCGGTGACACGGCTGATCTGGCGCGAAGCCACGTTCATCACGTAGATGTCCGGGTTGCCGTCCTTGGACAGCACGAACGCCAGGCGGGTACCGTCAGGCGACCAGGCCGGAGCGCCGTTCAGGCCTTCGAAGTTGGTGATCTGCTCGCGACGGCCGGTATCGATGTGCTGGACGAAGATGCGCGGGCGCTTCTGCTCGAACGACACATAGGCGATACGCTTGCCATCCGGCGCAAAGCGCGGCGACAGGATCGGCTCACGCGACTGCAGCAGGGTCACCGCACGGGCACCGTCGTAGTCCGAACGCTGCAGGGTGTAGCGGGTGTTGTTGGTCGAAAAGCGCTCGGCAGTCACATACAGCATGCGGGTGGAGAACGCACCCTTGATGCCGGTGAGCTTCTCGAACGACTGGTCGGCGATGTAGTGGGCCATGTCGCGCAGCTGGTCGACACCGCCAGCGACGCTGCCGGTCAGCACTTGCTGCTCGGTGGCGACGTTGAACAGCGCGTAGCTGACCTGCAGGCGCCCGCCGGCCGGCACGATGCTGCCGACCATCACATACTGGGCGCCCAGGGCTTTCCAGTCGCGGAAGATCACTTCACTGGCCTGGCTCGGCAGGCTGATCATGTTCTGCCGCGGGATCGGCGAGTAGTAGCCGGAGTTGCGCAGGTCGTTGCCGATGATGTCGGCCATGTCTTCCGGCAGCACGCTGCCGCCCTGCACACCGAACGGTACGACGGCGATGGGCGTGGCCCGATCGCTGCCGCTGGTGACCAGGATGTTCTTCTCTTCCGCCATGGCCATGCCCGCCACGCAGCAGAGCAAGACCAGGAGTCCTCTCAGACGTTTAATCACAACGCTAGATCCTCAGGTGTAAATGTCATCTTGAATGAACGATACGGATTGAACTCGTTCGGCTTCAAGCCCTGCATCTCGGTCAACCGACCAATGTTCTTTACCGCGGCTACCGCCGAGCTGTCGAACGGGCCGTCGCCACTGGATTTGGCCACGCTCACGTTGGTGATGGTGCCGTCCGGCAGCATGTTGATCTGCAGAACTACCGTCATGCCTTTACGCGCAGAGGGCGGACGCGCCCAGCCTTCGGCTGCACGCATGCGGATCAGGTCGTCGAAGTCGCCGGCCACCTGGTCACCCTGCTCATCGGCCAGGGCCTGCTGCCGCTCGGTGGAGTCAGACAACAGCTCGGCCAGGGCCTGGGCTTTCTTGTCTTCCGCCGACTTGCGCGCTGCTTCCTGTGCCTTTTTCTTCTGGGCGTCTGCAGCGGCCTTTTTCTTGGCCTCTTCAGCTGCCTTTTTCTTCGCATCCTCGGCCGCGGCTTTCTTCTTCGCGTCCTCGGCTGCTTTTTTCTTCGCGTCTTCGGCGGCTTTCTTCTTCGCCTCTTCCGCAGCTTGTTTCTTGGCTTCTTCTTCGGCCTGCTTCTTGGCCTCTTCTTCAGCCTTTTTCTTGGCGATGTCGGCCTGCTGCTTTTCAGCGGCCTTCTTCGCCTCTTCAGCCTTCTTGGCTTCGGCTGCCTTCTTCTGCTCGGCGGCCTTGGCGGCTTCATCAGCCTTTTTCGCCTCGGCGGCTTCGCGGGCCTCTTCGGCCTTTTGAGCGGCGTCGGCTTTCTTTTGTTCCGCGGCCTTTACGGCCTCCTGCTCGACCTTCTTCTGCTCCAGCTGCTCGACTTCGGTCTGGCGCGCGGCGGTCTTCTTCGCCTCCCCGGCAATCTTCTGATTGGTCTGGGTGGTGGCCTGGCTTTTCGACTTGAGCTGGTACAGCGTAGCCTGCACGATGGGTTTGGAGGGCGGCAGCTCGGGCGTCATGGCAAAACTGACGAACAGCAAGCCGAACACCAGCACATGCAGGCCAATGGCCCAGACACTGGGCCAGAAGTAGCTTTCCGAGGCGGATGGCTCTCGCTGTTGCATCAGGGCGCCTCGGTAATCAGGCCAACGTTACCGACACCGGCCTTCTGCAACCCGCCCATGGCACCCATGACCGCGCCGTAGTCGACAGCCTTGTCGCCACGAATGAAGACCTGGGTCTGTTTGCCCTGGTCACGGCCGGCAGCGATAATCTTGGTCACTGCACCGGTCATTTCCGGCAAGGTCATGGCCTTGTCCATCTGCTTGTCGGTGTCGACTTCGCTGCCAAGGTTCCAGTAGTAGGTCTTGTCGGCCTTGATCGAGATGGTCAGGATCTGGACGTTGTTGTCCTGCGGCAGGGCTTCGCTGGAAACCTTGGGCAGGTCCACCTTCACGCCCTGGTTGAGCATGGGGGCGGTCACCATGAAGATGACCAGCAGCACCAGCATCACGTCGATGTAAGGCACCACGTTCATCTCGGCGACCGGCTTGCGTTTGTGGCGAACTCGGGCCATGGGTTTCTACCTGATCACTCTTCGCTGGTGTGTACTTTGCGGTGCAGAATTGCCTGGAACTCGTCGGCGAACGTGTAGTAACGGCCGATCAGAGTTTCACTGCGCGCAGCGAAACGGTTGTAGGCGATGACCGCCGGGATGGCTGCGAACAGGCCGATCGCGGTGGCGATCAGGGCCTCGGCGATGCCGGGGGCCACGGTGGCCAGGGTCGCTTGCTGGGCGCTGGCCAGGCCGCGGAAGGAGTTCATGATGCCCCACACGGTACCGAACAGGCCGATGTACGGGCTGGTGGAACCGACGGTGGCCAGGAATGGCAGGCTCTGCTCGAGTTTTTCTTCCTCGCGCGAGATGGCAACGCGCATGGCACGGCCAACACCTTCCATCACCGCGTCAGGGTCGACACCCGGCTGCTGGCGCAGGCGCGAGAATTCCTTGAAGCCGGCACGGAACACCTGCTCGACGCCCGAGTCCGGGTCCGGGTTGCTGCCGGCCTGACGGTACAGCTTGGACAGGTCGATGCCCGACCAGAAGCGCTCTTCGAACGCGTCCAGGGCACGACGGCCGGCACGCAGCATGGTGCTGCGCTGGAAGATCATGATCCACGAGGTGACCGAGGCGGCCACCAGGGTCAACATGACCAGCTGAACCACGACACTGGCATTGGCGACCAGGCTCCACATGGAGGTATGGTCGACGACGGTTGCTTCCACGCTTATTCTCCTGCGTTGAATTGAGTACCCGTGCTGTCCGCCAGGAAGGCGTCACGCAGCGCTGGGGGAATGGCCCGGGGTTTGAAAGTGTCGGCACGCACGGCGGCCACCAGAAACTGCCCTTCGCAGAGCAGCGTTTCATCTTTGCAGCGCCACACCTGCTGCACGAAACGCAGGCTGGCGCGGTTCAATTCGGTTACCTGCGCGGTGACCCGCAGTTCGTCGTCCAGCCGCGCCGGCGCGTGGTAGCGCGCTTCGCTGGAATGGACCACGAACAGAAGGTTGTCACCGGCCAGCTCCAGCTGGGAAAACCCCAGATGACGCAGGCGCTCGGTACGCGCACGCTCCATGAACTTCAGGTAGTTGACGTAGTAAACCACCCCACCGGCGTCGGTATCCTCGTAGTAGACGCGACAGCGGTGTGCGAACGGTTCCAGCCCATTTTGCGCGCGCATACTCTAGTGCTTACTCCTGTGCTTGCCAATCCGCTGCGGCAACTGTTTTTGCATCGATAATGTCTTATTGCCAGCGCCGCTGCGGCGTGCCTGCGGTAGGACCACAAAAACGCCGGTTCGATCTGTCATTCGTCGTCTTGCGCGGCATATTCACCACCCTCGCAGAAGCGCCCGGGGATGTTCAGGCCAAAATGCAGGTAGGCGTGGCGGGTGACCACTCGCCCCCGAGGGGTGCGCATGATGTAACCCTGCTGGATCAGGTACGGCTCGAGCACGTCCTCGATGGTGTGGCGCTCTTCGCCGATGGCCGCCGCCAGGTTGTCCAGGCCTACCGGGCCGCCGTCGAATTTTTCGATCATGGTCAGCAGCAGGCGCCGGTCGGAGTGGTCGAAACCACGCTCGTCGACATCAAGCAGGTTCAGCGCCATGTCGGCGACCGCCTTGGTGATCTCGCCCTTGCCGCGTACTTCGGCGTAGTCGCGCACCCGTCGCAGCAGGCGGTTGGCGATACGTGGCGTGCCGCGCGCCCGGCGGGCGATCTCGTAGGCGCCCTTGTCGTCCATCGGCAACCCGAGAATGCTCGCCGAACGGCTGACGATGGTGGCCAGGTCACGGTCGCTGTAAAACTCCAGGCGCTGGACGATACCGAAGCGGTCGCGCAGCGGGTTGGTCAGCATGCCGGCACGGGTGGTGGCGCCGACCAGGGTGAACGGCGGCAGGTCGAGCTTGATCGAGCGGGCCGCAGGGCCTTCGCCGATCATGATGTCGAGCTGGAAGTCTTCCATGGCCGGGTACAGCACTTCTTCGACCACCGGCGACAGGCGGTGAATTTCGTCGATGAACAGCACATCGTGGGGTTCGAGGTTGGTCAGCATCGCCGCCAGGTCACCCGGGCGCTCGAGGATCGGGCCGGAAGTACTTTTCACCGACACGCCCATTTCGTGGGCGATGATGTTGGCCAGGGTGGTCTTGCCCAGGCCCGGCGGGCCGAAGATCAAGGTGTGGTCGAGGGACTCGCTGCGCCCACGTGCGGCCTGGATGAACAGCGCCATCTGCTCGCGCACCACCGGCTGGCCGATGTAGTCCTCCAGGCTCAACGGGCGAATCGCACGGTCCTGGACTTCTTCGCGGTCGCGACCGGAGGCGGCGATCAGGCGGTCGGTCTCGATCACTTGGCAATCATCCCTTTGAGGCTGCGGCGGATCAGCTCTTCACTGCCCAGGCCTGCCTTGTCCTTGATCGCGGCGATGGCCTTGCTGGCCTCTTGCGGCTTGTAGCCCAAAGAGACCAGGGCGCTGACCGCGTCGGCCTCGGCGGTGGACTCGCTGGCCACCGGCAGCGGGCCGTCGGAAACCAAAGTGAACATGGCCGGGGAGGTTTCCCAGGCCTTGAAGCGGTCCTTGAGCTCGACCAGCAGGCGTTCGGCAGTCTTCTTGCCAACCCCGGGCACGCGCACCAGGGCCGAGGCGTCCTGGGCCTGCACGCAGCGCACCAACTCGTCCACTTCAAGCCCCGACATCAGCGCCAGCGCCAGCTTGGGGCCGACGCCGTTGAGCCGGATCAGCTCGCGGAACAGCTCACGCTCACGCTTTTCGGCAAAGCCATAGAGCAAGTGGGCGTCTTCACGGACCACCAGGTGAGTGTGCAGGGTGACCACCTCGCCCAGCTTGGGCAGGCGGTACAGCGTGGTCATGGGGACTTCGAGCTCATAGCCCAGGCCGCCCACATCGACAATCAGGTGTGGCGGCTGTTTTTCCGCCAGGGTGCCGCGCAAACGTCCAATCACGTTCCGATCCTTCCTCTCGGGCGCCGGTCGAAAACCGGTTCACCCTATCAGCAAATGCGCCGGGTGAATGTTTCCCCCGGACAAAATGTGTATCAGCGCATGAAGCCGCTACAGACGCAAGCGCCCGCCGCGCCGCCGCGCCGTGCTCAACCCATGGGGGATCAGGCTGGAGCGGGTGTGGGCGTGGCACAGGGCGATGGCCAGGGCATCGGAGGCGTCGATCTGCGGCTTCTTGGTGAGTTTGAGCAGGTGCATGACCATCAGCATCACCTGTTCCTTGTTGGCCCCGCCGGTGCCCGCCACCGCCTGCTTGACCTGGCTGGCGGTGTATTCGGCAATCTCGAGGCCGGCCTCGGCGGCAGCGACGATGGCCGCCCCGCGGGCCTGGCCGAGCTTGAGCGCCGAGTCGGCGTTGCGTGCCATGAACACCCGTTCGATACCCATGGTCACCGGGCCGTGCTGGCGAATAATCTCGCTGACACCGCGAAATACCACCAGCAGGCGGTCATGCAGCTCGCCGTCGCCGGTGCGGATGCAGCCTGAGGTGACATACTCGCAGCCGCGTGGGGTCTGGCGGACCACGCCGAAGCCGGTGATGCGCGAGCCGGGGTCGATACCAAGAATCAGAGTCATAACGCCTGCATTACCAGTGCAATGTGTACCGGCCTATTCGCGGGCAAGCCCGCTCCCACAGGATCTCATCGCTCGTCAGAGCGACGGTGCACCTGTGGGAGCGGGCTTGCCCGCGAATAGGCCGTCTGGAAAAACGACAGCCTTAGCCCAGCGCTTCCATGATCTCGTCAGAAATCTGCGCATTGGAGTAGACGTTCTGCACGTCGTCCAGGTCTTCGAGCATGTCGATCAGCTTGAGTACCTTCTCGGCCCCATCCTGGTCCAGTTCGGCACTGGTGGTCGGCTGCATCACGATCTCGGCGTCCGAGGCCTTGAAGCCAGCCTCTTCCAGGGCGTTGCGCACGGCATAGAAGCTGTTGAACGAGGTGAACACCTCGAACGAGCCGTCATCGTTGACTACCACGTCATCGGCGTCGGCCTCCATGGCGGCTTCCATCAGCGCATCTTCGTCCACCTGCAATTCGGCGGCGAAGCTGATCTGGCCCTTGCGCTCGAACAGGTAGGCCACCGAACCGTCGGTGCCCAGGTTGCCGCCACACTTGGTGAACGCGTGACGCACTGCGGCAGCGGTGCGGTTGCGGTTGTCGGTCATGGCCTCGACCATGATCGCCACGCCCCCCGGGCCGTAGCCTTCGTAGCTGAGCTCTTCGACGTTGTCGCTTTCATTGGTGCCGGCACCACGGGCCACCGCACGGTCGATGATGTCGCGGCTCATGTTGGCGCCCAGGGCCTTGTCCAGCGCCAGACGCAAGCGCGGGTTGGAGGCCGGGTCAGGCCCGCCTTGCTTGGCGGCGACGGTCAGCTCGCGGATCCATTTGGTGAAGACCTTGCCTCTCTTGGCATCCTGGCGTTCTTTGCGGTGCTTGATGTTCGCCCACTTGGAATGACCGGCCATAACGACTCCAAATCCTTGAAACAGAAACAGGTTCCGCCCCGAAGGGCGGAACGCGAAGAAGACTGCGCCAAAGCGCGGGGGTGCCCTGTTGCCGGGGCACCCCGGTCGATCACTCGACCTTGGTCTGCTCACGCAGACGAATGTGCAGCTCACGCAGGGCCTTGGCGTCGACCTGGCCTGGGGCCTGGGTCATCACGTCGGCGGCGCTCTGGGTTTTCGGGAAGGCGATCACTTCACGGATCGACTGCGCGCCGGTCATCAGCATGACCAGGCGGTCCAGGCCGAAGGCCAGGCCACCGTGTGGTGGTGCACCGAACTTCAGGGCGTCGAGCAGGAAGCCGAACTTCTCTTCCTGTTCAGCCGCCTCGATACCCAGCAGGCGGAACACTGCTTGCTGCATTTCTTTACGGTGGATACGGATCGAACCGCCACCCAGTTCGGTGCCGTTCAGGACCATGTCGTAAGCACGGGACAGGGCGATGCCCGGGTTGGCCTCGAGCTCTTCCGGCGAGCACTTGGGTGCGGTGAACGGGTGGTGCAGCGCGCTGAAGCTGCCGTCTTCGTTCTCTTCGAACATCGGGAAGTCGACCACCCACATCGGCGCCCACTTGCAGGTCAGCAGCTCGAAGTCGTGGCCCAGGCGGATGCGCAGCGCGCCCAGGGCTTCGCTGACCACCTTGAACTTGTCGGCACCGAAGAACACGATGTCGCCGTCTACAGCACCCACGCGGTCGAGGATGTTGTTGAGGTTGGCCTCTGGGATGTTCTTGACGATCGGCGACTGCAGACCCTCGACACCCTTGGCGCGCTCGTTGACCTTGATGTAGGCCAGGCCCTTGGCACCGTAGATGCCGACGAACTTGGTGTACTCGTCGATCTTGCTGCGCGGCATGCTGGCGCCGCCTGGCAGGCGCAGGGCGGTGACGCGGCATTTCGGGTCGTTGGCGGGGCCGGCGAAGACCTTGAAGTCAACGTCCTTCAATTGGTCGGCAACGTCGACCAGTTCCAGCGGGATGCGCAGGTCAGGCTTGTCCGAACCGTAGCGGCGCATGGCTTCTTCGAAGGTCATGTGCGGGAATTCGCCGAACTCCAGGTCCAGGACTTCTTTGAACAGCTTGCGGATCATGCCTTCGGTCAGGCCCATGATCTCGGCTTCATCGAGGAAGCTGGTCTCGATGTCGATCTGGGTGAATTCCGGCTGACGGTCAGCCCGCAGGTCTTCGTCGCGGAAGCACTTGGCGATCTGGTAGTAGCGGTCGAAGCCGGCCACCATCAGCAGTTGCTTGAACAGCTGCGGCGACTGCGGCAGGGCGAAGAAGCTGCCGGCGTGAGTACGGCTAGGTACCAGGTAGTCGCGGGCGCCTTCAGGCGTTGCGCGGGTCAGGATCGGCGTTTCGACGTCGAGGAAGCCGTTTTCGTCGAGGAAGCGGCGGATGCTGCTGGTGATGCGCGAACGCAGGCGCAGCTTGTCGGCCATTTCCGGGCGACGCAGGTCGATGAAGCGGTAGCGCAGGCGGGTTTCCTCGCCAACGTCGGAATACTCGTTCAGCGGGAACGGCGGGGTTTCGGCTTCGTTGAGCACATTCAGCTCGTAGCCCAGCACTTCGATACCGCCGGAGGCCATGTTCGGGTTGACCGCGCCTTCAGGGCGACGGCGTACCTTGCCGGTGATCTGCACGACGTATTCGCTGCGCACGCGGTCGGCGTTGGCGAAGGTTTCGGCGCGATCCGGGTCGAACACGACCTGGGCCATGCCTTCGCGGTCACGGATATCGAGGAAGATCACCCCGCCGTGGTCGCGGCGACGATGGACCCAACCGCAAAGGGTGATTTCCTGGCCGTCCAGGCTCTCGTTCAGTTGGCCGCAATAATGGCTGCGCATCATGATGGTGTTCGCTTCTCGTGATTCGTGTATTCGGTAAAGGTCTGGCCTGCCCAGGGGGCTAATACTGCAAGACCTGCTCGGTGCAATTCAACTCAGTCGGCCTTGTCGCCGCCTGCCAGGTTCTTTTTTGCCCCGGTCTTGAAGTCGGTCTCGTACCAGCCGTTGCCGCTCAGGCGAAAGCCGGGGACCGACAGCAGTTTCTTCAACGCGGGTGCCTGGCACGCCGGGCAATCGCTCAGCGGCGCGGCGCTGATCTTCTGCAGGGCCTCGAACTGGTGCTCGCAGGCGCCACATTGATAGTCGTAAAGGGGCATGGGTGTCTCTCGTCAACCACATCGCACGCTGCCCAAGGCAGCAAAGAGCGGGATTATATATGGTTAAGGGGAGCAGTGCAGCCCGCCCGGCGATCAGTCGGCGTCGGGCGCTTCCTGCAGCCAGGCCACGCAGATGACCCGCACCAGGCCGCTGAAATTGCGCACCCCACCGTGACGCAGGTGTACTTCGCGGTCCAGGTACGACAGCACGGCGCTGACCGAGCAGTGATTGGCCCGGGCAATGCGCTCGAGGATGCGCCAGTAGACCACCTCCAGGCGCAAACAGGTGGCAAAACCGTTCAAGCGCACCGAGCGCGAGACCGGCCCGGCCTGCGCCATGTCGAAGTCGGCCCTGAACGGGTCGATACTGGGCTTGCCTGCCCGCTGCCCCTGCCTGGCACCGCCGTCGACCCCGCGCACCCCGTCATTCATCGCATTGCTCCCTGTGGCGACACGACCTTTCGCCTAGGCGAGCAGGTCAAGGACGCCCATGAAGCGCTCCCGGCCGCGACCATCCCAGCGGCAAGGCCTTCCCCTCAAACGCTCAGGCCCGCCACCTGCGAAGGTGGCGGGCCTGATTTCAGGGCACTGCGAACGGCTCAAGCGGCAATCATTTCCCGTCGAGCAATACCCGCAACATCCACGCGGTTTTCTCGTGAACCTGCATGCGCTGGGTCAGCAGGTCGGCGGTCGGCTCGTCACTGACCTTGTCCACCACCGGGAAAATGCTACGCGCGGTGCGTACCACCGCCTCCTGCCCCTGGACCAGCTGGCGGATCATTTCGTCGGCCGCCGGCACCCCTTCCTCTTCTTTAATAGAGGAGTGGCGGGCATAGAAGGCATAAGAGCCCGGCGCCGGGAAGCCGAGGGCACGGATGCGTTCGGCGATGGAGTCGACGGCCAGGGCCAGTTCGTTGTACTGCTCCTCGAACATCAGGTGCAGGGTACGGAACGACGGGCCGGTGACGTTCCAGTGGAAGTTGTGGGTTTTCAGGTACAACACATAAGTGTCGGACAACAGGCGCGACAGCCCTTCGACGATGGACTTGCGGTCTTCTTCGCTGATACCGATATCGATTGCCATGAAGTTCCCCTTTCCATAAGGCCTGAATGCTCAAGCGGGCGCGAGCCACTGTAGCAAGAGAATGCTGCCCGCGCATGCGCTCCGGCGCCGCACGCATAGCCGTTTGCCAGCCAACGGTTTGAGAAGCCCCCGCCTTTGCTGTTAAATAGGCAGCGTGCCACCCGTGCGGATTTTCAATGCCGGGTGCATAGGCTTGGCCTGCCACGTTTTCGCACCTACCGTTCCTGTGCACCGTGCAGCCAGCTCATCCTGTGATCGGCCTTTATCAATGCGAGCCAACTAAAAATGTTCAAGATCGTCCATCTGGTGACGGGCGTGGCTGCCTTGCTGCTATCGCTCATACCCAGCCTCAGAACCGACGCGACACCTTTGCTGCAACAACCCGAGGCCGTCTACCTGGCCTTGCTCGGCCTGCTCAACCTGCTGCTCGCCCCTGCCCTGCCGCTGTACTACAAGGGCATGCGCCAGCAACTGCAACGCGCCGCCAGCATCCTGCTGGTGGCTGCGGTGATCCTGCAGACCATCACCCTGCTGGCACGCCCGGAGCTGGGCAACCTGCCAGCACTGGCCTGCGCCATGCTCGCCACCTTGCTGCACCTGGCCGCAGGCCTGGCCCGCAGCGCGCGCAAACCACGCGCAAGCCAGGGCGGCGCGCTGGATGCCGGCAAGCGCGATACCGGTACGGTGAAGTGGTTCAACACCTCCAAGGGCTTCGGCTTCATCTCGCGCGATTCGGGTGACGATATCTTCGTGCACTTTCGCGCCATCCGCGGCGAAGGCCACCGTGTCCTGGTCGAAGGCCAGCGCGTGGAGTTTTCGGTGATGCACCGCGACAAAGGCCTGCAGGCCGAAGACGTGGTCGCGGTTTCGCGCCGCTGACCACGCCCCTCCACCACCCTCAGTAATGGGGGGGTGGAGGCTCCTCCCCGCCCCCGCCGTACTGGCCAACCATGTCTTCGTAACGCTTGATCAGCTCGGCCATCTGCAGTTGCAGGCGCTCGATCACCCGCCCCTGCTCGACCACCACGTCGTTAAGCTCCTGAATGGTGTCATCCTGGAATGCCTGACGGGTTTCCAGTTCGACGATGCGCATTTCAAGCGACATGACTCAGGCCTCCTTGAAGCTTTCGCCGAGCAGCTCGACGATACGCTGGCGAATGCCTTCGACCTGCTGGTCGGTGTAACCGATAGCCGGCACCTTACCCCACACCGGCGCCGGCCAGGCAGCGTCGTCACGGCGGCGGACGATCACATGCATGTGCAGTTGGCTGACCACATTGCCGAGGGAGGCAACGTTCATCTTGTCGGCGGCGAACGCATCCTTGAGCGCCTCGGCCAACGCCGTGCTTTCTTCCCACAACTGACGCTGGTCGGCCTCTTCGAGATCGAACAGCTCGCTGACATCGGCACGCCGCGGCACCAGGATGAACCAAGGGTAGTTGGCGTCCTTGCTCAGCAGCAGGCTGCACAACGGCAGCTCGCCCAGTAGCAGGGAATCCTGTTGCAGACGCGAATCGAGGGTGAACACGGCGAACCTCCAGAAAACAAATGCCCGCCCTTGCGGCGGGAACAGGGGGCGAAGGATACCCTGCTTTACCAGGCACCACACGGGCACGACGCGCAAGCGCGCACAGCTGCACTCAAGTGGTTCACCAACAACCCTGCGCTTGCCCCGTCGCGGTAACACCGCGCTACTTTTCGCACCACAATGATGCGAACCGTCACCGCGCAACCACACAGCCGTCACACAAAACAGGCAAGTTGAACAAAGCGCGGTAACACCTTGACTTTGAAGGCAGCTCGAACAAACCCAGCGAAGCGCAGTAGTGGCACACCATCAGACACCCGAAACCCCGTATTCATTGGGGTTTTCGCCCTGCCCGCTGCGGGTTTGTGAAAATTTCATCAAACGTTCGCGATTTTGAGCATGCTTGTTGCATTCGTTTGACGCCAAGTCGGCACGACACCTGCAAAGACAGGTGAGCGCGACAAATAACAACAGCGGCATCGGAGTTACCAGGGAGCCTTCAGCCCTACTTTGTGTTTACACATAAATGATGGGCGCGGCAGCGCTGGCGTTGTACACCCCAATAAAAAGGGGGTGTGATTTGCGACATGGAAATAACCGTAAGCGACACGGCCATAAAGTTACCGAAAGGTTGTTTTCAGCCGTATCGCCAACAATAGTCAGCGTGATATACATTTTCGCCGACATAACAAGAAAGAGCTGCCCCTCATAATTAAAACACTGGGCGCAGCGGTACTCTTCCTAAAACCAAAGGAGCAAATCACGATGCGCGTGATGAAGTGGAGCATGATCGCCCTGGCCGTTGCGGCGGGGACTTCGCAGATGGCAATCGCCTCTTCGCAGGATGAGTCCAAAGGCTTCCTCGAAGACAGCAAGCTGAACGTCAAGACCCGTATGCTGTATTTCAGCCGTGACTTCCGTAACAACGAACGGGATGCAAACGGCGACCGCCAGAGCCGCGCCGAAGAAACCGGCCTGGGCTTCCTCGGCACCTACGAGTCCGGCTTCACCCAGGGCACCGTGGGCTTTGGCGTCGACGCCATCGGCATGCTGGGCCTGAAAGTCGACAGCGGCAAGGGCCGCGCCGGCACCGGCCTGTTCCCCACCGGCAGCGACGGCCGCTCCCAGGACGACTACTCCAAGGGTGGCGCAGCAGCCAAGTTCCGCATCTCCGATACCGTGCTGAAAGTGGGTGACCAGTTCACCGCCCTGCCGGTCTTCGCCACCGACGACAGCCGCCTGCTGCCGGAAATGGCCCAGGGCGGCCTGATCACCAGCAACGAGATCAAGGGCCTGACCCTGCACGCCGGCCGCTTCACCAGCCTGACCGGGCAAGCCGAAACCAACCGTGACAGCCTGCGCCTGACCGAAGCTGACGTTCTGGGCGGCACCTACGCCTTCACCGACAGCCTGACCACCAGCCTGTACTACTCGAAGGTCGAAGACTACTGGCGCAAATACTACGCCAACGTCAACTGGGCTCTGCCGATCTCCGACAAGCAAGGCCTGGTGTTCGACTTCAACATCTATGACACCAAGAGCGACGGCTCGGGCAAGGTTCGCGCCTTCGACGGCGACAAACTGGACAACCGCGCGTTCAGCCTCTCGGCCGCCTACAACATCGGCGCCCACACCTTCACCCTGGCTTACCAGAAAGTCACCGGTGACGGCGATTACGCCTACGGCGTGGACGGTGGCGGCACCGTGTTCCTGGCCAACTCCATCGCCCGTTCCGACTTCAACGCCGAAGACGAGAAGTCCTGGCAGGCTCGCTACGACCTGAACTTCGCCGAATACGGCATCCCGGGCCTGTCGTTCATGACCCGTTATGCCCGCGGTACTGGCGCCAACGTAGCAGGCACCAACAACGGCAAGGAATGGGAACGCGACATCGACGTCAAGTACGTGCTGCAAGAAGGCCCGGCCAAGGACCTGAGCTTCCGCGTACGCCAGGCCACCTACCGCTCGGCCGACGGCGTCTACTACGGCTCCCCGTCGCTGGACGAGCTGCGCCTGATCGTCGAGTACCCGCTGAGCATCCTGTAAGCCCCGGGCTTCAGTACTCGGCACCTGAAGAAGCCCGGCGATTGCCGGGCTTTTTCTTGGCTGACATAAATGCACAACTGCTGCATTCTGTACGCCTTCGTTCCGCCCCCGTACAATGCGGGGTCATTTCACATTCAGGCAATCGACACGGCTCCCCATGCGCACCAGTCAATATTTGCTCGCCACCCAAAAAGAAACCCCGGCCGATGCAGTGGTCATCAGCCACCAGCTCATGCTGCGCGCCGGCATGATCCGCAAGCTGGCCTCCGGCCTGTACACCTGGCTGCCGATGGGCCTGCGGGTAATGCGCAAGGTCGAGAACGTGGTACGCGAGGAAATGAACGCCGCCGGCGCCCTGGAAGTGCTGATGCCGAGCATCCAGCCAGCAGAGCTGTGGCAGGAGTCCGGCCGCTGGGAGCAATACGGCCCCGAGCTGCTGCGCCTGAAGGACCGCCATCAGCGCGACTTCTGCGTCGGCCCGACCCACGAAGAAGTCATCACCGACCTGGCCCGCAACGAGCTGTCCAGCTATAAACAGCTGCCGCTCAACATGTACCAGATCCAGACCAAATTCCGCGACGAGATCCGCCCACGCTTCGGCCTGATGCGCGGCCGCGAATTCATCATGAAGGACGCCTATTCCTTCCATGCCGACCAGGCTTCCCTGCAGGAAACCTACGACCGCATGCACCAGGCGTACAGCAACGTGTTCACCCGCCTGGGCCTGGACTTCCGCCCCGTGCAGGCCGACACCGGCTCGATCGGTGGCAGCTATTCCCACGAGTTCCACGTACTGGCTTCGTCCGGCGAAGACGACGTGATCTTCAGCGACAGCTCCGACTACGCCGCCAACATCGAGAAGGCCGAAGCCATCCCGCGTGAAACCGTGCGCCCGGCCCCAGCAGAAGAACTGCGCCTGGTCGATACGCCGCAGGCCAAGACCATCGCCGAACTGGTCGAAAACCACAACCTGCCGATCGAGAAGACCGTCAAGACCCTGATCGTGCGCGGCGCCGAAGAGGGCAAGCTGATCGCCCTGGTGGTACGCGGCGACCACGAACTCAACGAAATCAAGGCCACCAAGCTGGAACAGGTTGCCGACCCGCTGGTCATGGCTACCGAAGCCGACCTGCGCGACGCCATCGGTGCAGGCGCAGGCTCGCTGGGCCCGCTGAACCTGCCACTGGAATGCATCATCGACCGTTCGGTTGCCCTGATGAGCGACTTCGCTGTCGGCGCCAACATCGACGACAAGCACTACTTCGGCGTGAACTGGGAGCGCGACCTGCCGGTTCCGCAGGTGGCCGACATCCGTAACGTCGTCGAAGGCGACCCGAGCCCGGACGGCCAGGGTACCCTGGTAATCAAGCGCGGCATCGAAGTGGGCCACATCTTCCAGCTCGGCACCAAGTACAGCGAGGCGCTCAAGTGCCAGGTACTGGGTGAAAACGGCAAGCCGGTGGTGCTGTCCATGGGCTGCTACGGCATTGGCGTATCCCGCGTGGTCGCTGCTGCCATCGAGCAGAGCTACGACGACAAGGGCATCATCTGGAACGATGCCCTGGCGCCCTTCCAGATCGCCCTGGTACCGCTGCGCTACGAAACCGAAGTTGTCCGTGAGGCCACCGACAAGCTTTACGCCGAACTGACCGCCGCAGGCTTTGAAGTGCTGCTGGACGACCGTGACAAGAAGACCAGCCCCGGCATCAAGTTTGCCGACATGGAGCTGATCGGTATCCCGCACCGCATCGTCGTCAGCGACCGCGGCCTGGCCGACGGCAACCTGGAATACAAGCACCGCACCGAGCAGGATGCGCAGGCACTGCCGCTCAATGAAGTGCTGACCTTCCTGCAGGCCCGTATCCGCCGCTGATAACCCGTTGCGCGAGTGATCATGTCCAAGCGAAGTACCTACACCCTGGGGGGCGCCGCACTGTGCGGCGCCCTGTTCCTCACAGGCTGCGCCAACCATATGTCGCAGCGCAGCGACCATGAGGAGCGCGTCGAGCGCAAACTGCTCGAACACACCCTGCAGATCGACATCGGCGAGCCGAAGGTGATGGAGCTTCCGCAGCGGCGCGTGCGCATTCACGAACAAAAGCGCTTCGAGGTCACCGAGTTCGAGGTGACCCGCCGTTACGACCGCTACACGCCCTACCAACCCTGGCGGGAGGTCTACGAGATCCCGCTGGGCGCGGTGGCGGTGGTCGCCGGCGTCGGCGCCAATGTAGTCAACGTGTTCGCCTTGGGTAGCCTGCCCGACAGCGTGACCCACGACTGGCTCAGCTATGGCGTGGCCGGGCTCAACCCGTTCATGAACGTGCAATCCAATGGCCGCGCCCAGCAGAACCTGGCCGGGATCGACGAAGTCGAGAAAGGCAAGCGCGAGGAATTCACCAGCCTGCCGTGGAACGAGCGACTGGTGGAGGTCAAGGCCGGCAAGATGACCCACGAGCTGACCACCGACAAGAACGGCGTGCTGCGCCTGAACCTGTTGGACAGCCCGTTCTCCGAGCAGAACCTCAACCACGTCGGCACCTTGCACCTGCAGGTGGTCGACGAGGATAACGGCGTGCGCGGCGATGCCAGCCTGCTGGTCAGCGGCAACCTGCGCGGCAAGCTGCTCGAAGCCCATGAGCTGATCTTCGACGACCTCGAAGATGACGATGTTGGCCAGTGGGTACACCGGGTCAAGCGCCTGTCGGAGCTGGGCCTGGAAGAAGAAGCCAGCGAGCTGGAGCAGAGCCTGATCGAGCTGACCCGCAACGACCCGGAGTTGCAGCAGGAGTTCGTCAAAAGCCTGACCAAGGCTACCGGGCGACTGGTGGCAGACCCGGGCGTGCAGTAATCGCCTGCAAGGGCCTCATCGCCGGCAAGCCGGCTCCTACAAGGGGTACGGCACCTTGTCGGCGATGAAACCGTTACAATTCCCCGAACAGCTCCAGCTGTTCATGGGCCCCGCGTAAATCCCGCAACCTCACTCCTACCCCCAACAGCCGTACCGGCTTGCCGCCCCGGGCAAACGCCTGGCTGAGCAACTGCCGATAACTGTCCAGGTCACGGCCTGCCCCGGCCTGCTCCATGGTCGTCTGGCTGAAGTCATGGAACTTCACCTTCACGAAGGGCTTGTCCGGGCGGTAGCTGCTGTCCATGCGGGCAATCCGCTCGTTCAGGCTCGCCAGCAGGTCGGGCAGCTTCTCAAGGCAGCTGGGCAAGTCTGGCAGGTCGTGGTCGTAGGTGTTCTCGACGCTCACCGATTGCCGCCGGCTGTCGTTATGCACCGCGCGCTCGTCGATACCCCGCGCCAGCCCCCACAAACGCTCACCGAAACTGCCGAACTCGCGCACCAGCGTCAGCCTTGACCAGTCGCGCAACGACAGGCAGGTATCGATACCCAGCCGCGAGAGCTTTTCGGCCGTGACCTTGCCCACTCCGTGCAGGCGGGAGACCGGCAACTCGGCAACGAATGCCTCAACCTGATCGGGGGTGATGACGAACAGGCCGTTGGGCTTGCGCCAGTCGCTGGCGATCTTAGCCAGGAACTTGTTAGGTGCGACCCCCGCCGACACCGTGATATGCAACTGCCGGGCGACCCGTTTGCGGATGTCTTCGGCGATGCGCGTGGCGCTGCCGGCAAACCACTGGCTATCGGTGACATCCAGGTAAGCCTCGTCCAACGACAGCGGCTCGATCAGGTCGGTGTAATCGCGAAAGATCGCATGGATCTCCCGCGACGCCTCTTTATAGGCTTCGAAACGCGGTTTGACGATCTCAAGGTCAGGGCACAGCTTCAATGCATGCCCCGAAGCCATGGCCGAACGCACGCCATAGGCCCGCGCCTCGTAATTACAGGTGGCGATGACCCCGCGCTGGCCCGGCTGACCGCCCACGGCCATGGGGCGACCAGCCAGGCGCGGGTCATCACGCATCTCGATGGCTGCGTAGAAACAGTCACAATCAATGTGGATGATCTTGCGCTGGGGCATGGACGACAGGCACTACTGTAAATTCATACAGATAGTACTCCATGCGCCTACCTGCGAAACAGCCTGCCCGCGATAATCGGCCTGCAAGCCCCGCCGGCACTGAGCCGGCTGCCGATTCGATGCGCTAACAGATTGAACGAAAAAGGGTTTTTTGGATTTATTGCTTGACACTGGGAAGTAAATCCGTAGAATTCGATCTCACAGGCGCGGGATGGAGCAGCCTGGTAGCTCGTCGGGCTCATAACCCGAAGGTCGTCGGTTCAAATCCGGCTCCCGCAACCAGATTCAGGAAAAGGCCACTGTTTAGACAGTGGCCTTTTTTATTGCCTCTGAGATTACCCGCGCGAGATTTCTTACGCTAAATCAAGCATTAACGCTTGACACTTGGCCAGCTATCCGTAGAATGCGCACCTCTGACGCGGGATGGAGCAGCCTGGTAGCTCGTCGGGCTCATAACCCGAAGGTCGTCGGTTCAAATCCGGCTCCCGCAACCAGATTCAAGAAAAGGCCACTGTTTCGACAGTGGCCTTTTTTATTGCCTTGAGAAAACCTCTGCGAGATTTCTCCGCCAAATCAAGCATTAACGCTTGACACCCAGCGAGGTATCCGTAGAATGTGCACCTCTGACGCGGGATGGAGCAGCCTGGTAGCTCGTCGGGCTCATAACCCGAAGGTCGTCGGTTCAAATCCGGCTCCCGCAACCATATTCGTCAGAACAAACCCCGCCTATCGCAAGATGGCGGGGTTTGTTGCATCTGGCCGTCGCAATTCCCTCCCCCGCCCCCTCTCGCCCCGCCTTGTCCTGCGGTGCCTCCGTTCGCCTGGATGAACTATCTTTAACTAACCTGAAACAGATTAACCACCCGGCCCGGAGTAATATCTGGACACGTTTTCCAAAGGGACTTTCACTTGGCCGTAACCTGCCTTCACCTCGCGCGCATCGCACGGGGTACCCCATGACCGCCCCCACCCCCGACACCCAGGCACCGCTCACCGAAGCATTGCCTGCGGCTGCGCAGCACCTGCCCTGGCTGGAACGCCTGAGCAAGTACCGTCAGCCCCTGGGCCTGGCCCTGACCCTGCTGCTGTTCGCCATGGGCCTGATTGCCTGCCGCCACCTGTTGAGCGAGCTGGACATCTACGCCCTGCACGACGCCATCCTCAGCGTGCCGGTCAAGTCGCTGCTCGGTGCACTGCTGGCCACCGTGGTGGGCTTCGTGATCCTGCTGGGTTATGAATGGTCGGCCACCCGCTACGCCGCGGTCCAGCTGCCACCACGCACCCTATTGCTGGGCGGTTTCAGCGCCTTCGCCATTGGCAATGCCATCGGCCTGTCGATGCTGTCGGGGGGCTCGGTACGCTATCGCCTGTATGCGCGCCAAGGGCTCGGCGCCGCCGAGGTGGCGCGCATGACCGTGTTCGCCAGCCTGTCCCTGGGCTGCGCGCTGCCACCCCTGGCCGCTATCGCCACCCTCAGCGACCTGCCATCCGCCGCCACTGCCCTGCGCCTGCCGGCACCGCTGCTGGGCGGTATTGCCGTGGCCGTGCTGGTGCTGACCGTTGCCCTGGTGATCGGCCTGAGCCGCCGTCGCCTGACCGAGCAGCCGCTGGCCGACAGCCTGCTGGTGCAGTTTGGCCGGCGCACCCTGCGCCTGCCCAACGGCCGCCTGGCAGCGCTGCAACTGCTGATCACCGCGCTGGACGTCGCCGCCGCCGCCACCGTGCTGTATATGCTGCTGCCCGAAGCACCGCCCTTCGGCGCCTTCGTGCTGGTCTACCTGCTGGCCCTTGCGGCGGGCGTGCTCAGCCATGTGCCCGGTGGCGTCGGCGTATTCGAGGCCATTCTGCTGGCTGCCTTCGCCAACCAGCTAGGCGCCGCTCCCCTGGCCGCCGCGCTGCTGCTGTACCGGCTGATCTATGTGGTGCTGCCACTGCTGCTGGCTTGCGTGCTGCTGCTGGCCAATGAAGCCCGCCGCCTGTTGTTCGCCCAGCAGGCGATCCGCGCCGCTTCCGGGCTGGCCGCACCCGTGCTGGCGATTCTGGTGTTTCTGTCGGGCGTGGTGCTGCTGTTTTCCGGCGCCACCCCGGAGATCGACAGCCGCCTGGAGCACATGGGCTTTCTGATTCCGCACCGGCTGATCGACGCTTCGCACTTCGGCGCCAGCCTGATCGGTGTGCTGTGCCTGCTGCTGGCCCAAGGCCTGCGCCGGCGCCTGTCGGCGGCCTGGCTGCTGACCACCGTACTACTACTGGTAGGCGCGCTGCTGTCGCTGCTCAAGGGTTTCGACTGGGAAGAAGCCACCCTGATGTGCTTCACCGCTGCCCTGCTGGCGCTGTTCCGCCGCTCGTTCTACCGCCCCAGCCGCCTGCTGGAGCTGCCGTTCTCGCCGGTTTACCTGGTGGCCAGCGCCTGCGTGGTCGGTGCCTCGGTGTGGCTGCTGCTGTTTGCCTACCAGGACGTGCCCTACACCCACAAGCTGTGGTGGCAGTTCACCCTCGATGCCGACGCCCCGCGTGGCCTGCGCGCGGCACTCGGCAGCGCAGTGCTGCTGGTGATCGTCGCCCTGACCTGGCTGCTGCGCACCGCCCGCCCGGTGATCCACCTGCCTACCGATGACGAACTGCAGCGTGCCAACCGCATCCTGCTGGCATCCGACCAACCCGATGGCGGCCTGGCCCTGACCGGCGACAAGGCGCTGCTGTTCCACCCCAGCGACAATGCCTACCTGATGTACGCCCGCCGTGGCCGCAGCCTGGTAGCCCTGTACGACCCGATCGGCCCGGCCCAGGAACGCGCCGAAATGATCTGGCAGTTCCGCGACCTGTGCGACCTGCACCACGCCCGCCCGGTGTTCTACCAGGTACGCGCGGAGAACCTGCCGTTCTACATGGACATCGGCCTGACCGCGATCAAGCTGGGCGAAGAGGCCCGGGTCGACCTGCGCCGCTTCGACATCGAAGCCAAGGGCAAGGAGATGAAAGACCTGCGCTACACCTGGAACCGCGGTGGGCGCGATGGCCTGAGCCTTGAGATCCACGAACCCGGCCATGCACCGCTGGCAGAGCTCAAGGAAATCTCCGACGCCTGGCTGACTGGCAAGAACGTGCGCGAGAAAGGCTTCTCGCTGGGCCGCTTCAGCCCCGAGTACCTGCAGCATTTTCGCATTGCGCTGATCCGCTTCCAGGGCCGCCCGGTGGCCTTCGCCAACCTGCTGGAAACCCACAGCAACGAGCTGGCCAGCCTGGACCTGATGCGCGCCCACCCCGAGGCGCCGAAGCTGACCATGGAATTCATGATGGTTGGCCTGATTCTTCACTACAAGAGCCATGACTACGGCCGCTTCAGCCTGGGGATGGTCCCCCTTTCCGGCTTGCAGCCGCGCCGCGGCGCACCCTTGACCCAGCGCTTGGGTTCGATGGTGTTCCAGCGTGGTGAACAGCTTTACAACTTCCAGGGCCTGCGGCGCTTCAAGGACAAGTTCCAGCCGGACTGGGAACCCCGCTACATGGCCGTGCCGGCCGGGCTCGACCCGCTGGTGGCACTGGCCGATACCGCTGCCCTGATCGCTGGCGGCCTGACTGGATTGGTGAAACGTTGATGATCCGACGCTATTGGCTGTACCTACTGATTCCCCTGGTGCTGGCCGCTGCAGCCGGCGCCACGGCCTTCTGGCTGTGGACCCGCCCTGCGCCCGAGGCGCGCCTGGAGCACCTGACCCTGAACGACGGCAGCAGCCTGACCCGCGCCACCCCCGGCGTGCACGCCAAGGCCCGGGTGGCCATCGGCGTACCCCAGGAGCAGGCGCTTACCGACAAACAGCTGCTGGACCTGAGCCAGGCCGGCGAAGCCCAGCTGGTGCAGGTGATCCTGCCACCCACCGACTGCAGCAAACAGCAGGCGGCAATGGACCAGGCCCTGGCCCAGCTGGCCGATAAGCCCACCGTGGTTGCCGGTATCGGCCCAGGCGCTGCCCAGGCCTGGCGCTGGCTGGCCAGCCAGAACGACGACAAGGCCCGGGCCATTTCCGTCGACTTCAACCTCGAGCAGCCCGGCTGCCAGGCCGCACTGCCCAAGTCTGCAGCCCACGGCCACTGGAACGTGGCCTGGAACGATAACCCGGACGACGCCAGCGCCGCCTTCGTGCGCGACCAGGCCAACGCCGAGACCAGCATCGCCGACTACGACATCCACCTGCCCCAGGTGCTCAAGGCCCAGTTGACCCAGGCCCTGGTCGGCCAGGACGGCAACGCCCTGGCGATTCCGGTTGTGGAAGTACCCGCCGGGCAGACCACCGACACCGTTACCCTGTTCCTTTCCGGCGACGGCGGCTGGCGCGACCTGGACCGCGACGTGGCCGGCGAGATGGCAAAGCTTGGCTACCCGGTGGTAGGCATCGACACCCTGCGCTACTACTGGCAGCACAAAACCCCGGAGCAAAGCGCCGCCGACCTGTCCGAACTGATGCAACACTACCGCCAGAAGTGGGGCACCAAGCGCTTCGTGCTGACCGGTTACTCGTTCGGCGCCGACGTGCTGCCGGCCATCTACAACCGCCTGCCTGAAGAAGACCAGAAGCGCATCGACGCGGTAATGCTGCTGGCCTTCGCCCGCAGCGGCAGCTTCGAGATCGAGGTTGAGGGCTGGTTGGGCAAGGAAGGCCAGGAAGCACCGACCGGGCCAGAAATGGCCCGTCTGCCGGCAGCGAAAGTGGTGTGCATCTACGGTGTGGAAGAAACCGACGAAAGCGGTTGCACCGACAAGACCGCAGTGGGCGAGCGCATGAAGCTGCCTGGCGGGCATCACTTCGACGAGAACTACCCGGCCCTGGCCAAACGCCTGATCGACGAGATCGAGACCCGCCAGGGCAAGTCCAGCGTCGCTGAAAAGTAATGTAAAGGGGGCCGCAATGCGGCCCTTCGCGGGTAAACCCGCTCCCACAGGGATCGCAAGCCTGCAAACCAGCGCATACCTGTAGGAGCCGGCTTGCCGGCGATGAGGCCCGCACAGCTATCACAAGGCAGTGGCCACTGGCAGGGACGGGTCACTCGCCAGGGGCTGCAGCAGCCCCTGGCCCAATCAGATTTCGACCTGGGTTCCCAACTCGATCACCCGGTTAAGCGGCAGGTTGAAGAACCTCAGGTTGCCGTTGGCGTTCTTCAGCAGGAACGCGAACAGGTTGCCGCGCCAGCGCGACATCCCCTCCAAACGCGAAGCGATCACCGTCTCCCGGCTGAGGAAGTAGGTGGTACGCATCGGGCTGAAGTCCAGCTCGTCCAGGTGGCACAGCTTCAACGCCGCCGGTACGTCCGGCTCGTCCATGAAGCCAAAGTGCAACAGCACACGGAAGAACCCGTCGCCGTAGGCCTCCACCTCGAAGCGTTCGCTCTCCGGCACCCGCGGCCGGTCCTCGCTGACCACCGTCAGCAACACCACCTGGCTGTGCAGCACCTGGTTGTGCAGCATGTTGTGCAACAGCGCATGGGGCACGGCGTCCGGCCGGGCAGTCAGGAACACCGCAGTGCCCTCGACCCGGTGCGGCGGCTGCACACGGATGCTGCTGATGAACACCGGCAACGGCAGCCCGCCTTCATCGATACGCTCGACCAGGATCTGCTTGCCGCGCTTCCAGGTACTCATCAACAGGAACAACACTCCACCGGCCAGTACCGGGAAGGCGCCGCCCTGGACGATCTTCGGCACGTTGGCGGCAAAGAACAGGCCATCCACCAGCAGGAAACCGAGCAAAATCGGCACCGCCAGCAGCGGCGGCCACTTCCACAGCAGCAACATCACCGCCGATACCAGAATGGTGGTCATCAGCATGGTGCCCGTCACCGCCACGCCATAGGCCGCTGCCAGGGCGCCGGACGACTCGAAGCCGACCACCAGCAGCACCACGCCGACCATCAGCGTCCAGTTCACCGCGCCGATGTAGATCTGCCCCTGCTCATCACTGGAGGTGTGCTGGATCTGCATGCGCGGGATGTAGCCCAGCTGAATGGCCTGGCGGGTCAGGGAGAAGGCCCCCGAGATCACCGCCTGCGAGGCGATCACCGTGGCCATGGTGGCCAGGCCCACCAAGGGCAGCAACGCCCAGCTCGGCGCCAGCAGGTAGAACGGGTTGCGCGCAGCCTCGGGGTTTTGCAGCAGCATCGCACCCTGGCCGAAATAATTGAGCACCAGCGCCGGCAGCACCAGAGCAAACCAGGCGCGGGCGATCGGCTTGCGGCCGAAGTGACCCATGTCGGCATACAGCGCCTCGGCACCGGTCAGCGCCAGCACCACCGCCCCGAGAATGGCCACGCCCATGCCAGGGTGGACAATGAAGAAGTTCAGCGCCCAGCCCGGGTTGAAGGCCTTGAGCACCTCGGGGCTCTGAGAGATGCCATGCACCCCCAGCGCCCCCAGCACCACGAACCAGGTGACCATGATCGGGCCGAACAGCTTGCCGATCTTCTCGGTACCATGCTTTTGCACCAGAAACAGCGCCACCAGCACCACCAGCGAGATCGGCACCACCCAGTGGTCGATGCCATCGAAGGCCAGGCCCATGCCCTCCACCGCCGACAGCACCGACACCGCCGGGGTGATCATGCTGTCACCGTAGAACAGCGAGGCACCAATCAGCCCGCAGATCACCATCAGCGTGCGCAGCTTCGGGTAATTGGCCGTGGCCCGCCGCGCCAGCGCGGTCAGCGCCATGGTGCCGCCCTCCCCCTGGTTGTCGGCGCGCAGGATGAACATCACGTACTTGAACGACACCACCCACAGCAGCGACCAGAGGATCAGCGAGAGGATCCCCAGCACCCCGTCATGGTTGACCGGCACCCCGTAGCCGCCGGTGAAGACCTCTTTGAGGGTGTACAACGGGCTGGTACCGATATCGCCATAGACCACCCCAACAGCTGCCACCAGCAGGCCGAACGAGCGTGTAGCCCCCTGCCCGCCCTCGGCGTGACTGCTTGCCTGAACCATCGACCACTCCCGCAGAAGGCCTTTGAAGACCCATTGAATTCACTTGGGCGCGGGGCCTGACTGGTGCCCCGACGCAACGGCGCGAAGCATAGCGCAGCGTACGGCGTATTTCTGCTGCTCAAGCTCGTCGCCGGTGCTCACCTGCTGGCCAGCTTGCATTAGCGAGGTTAGCCCACTACCGGACCTGCAACACCAGTTCTGGCCCGGTAACAATCAGTTCAACTCTCGCCTGCGCTTTCGACCACCTCGCTTCAGGCCAGTCACTAGACTTTTCCGAAGCCGGCGGGTGTTCGTTTCTTTTTTGGGGATGCGCCCAGGCCGATAAGAATATGCAATCACCCACCTGTCTTTTTTAAGGTACATTCTGCATGTATGACGTGGAGCACGTCCTGTCTTCCATGGAGTGGACATCTATCAGGCCTGGCTCGATACCGTGCGCGACAAGCGCTGCAAAGCCAAGATCACCACACGGGTGGACCGCGCATCCCTTGGCCACTTCTGCGATGTTGAGCCGGTAGGTGATGGCGTGTTTGAAATGAAGATCAATTTTGGGCCTGGCTTTCGCGTGTACTACGCGGTCCAGGGTCGCAAGGTCATTTTCCTGCTGGGTGGCGGCGCCAAAGACAAACAGCAAAGGGACATCGATCAGGCCAAGGCCCTCTGGAAATATCACAAGGTGAACTGAAATGACTGCCCGCACCCGCTCCCACGAAGACAGCGTGCTCAGCATGCTGCGTGAAGACGAGGGCTTTGCCATCGAATACCTCGCGGCCGCGCTCGAGGACATCGACGAACCGGGTGGCGAAGACACCTTCCTCCTCGCCATTCGGCGTATCGCCGAGGCACGCGGCGGCATGAGCAACCTCTCGCAAAACACCGGCCTGGCACGCCCAAACCTGTACCGCTCGCTCGCAGCAGGCGGTGACCCGAAACTCTCCACCGTACTGAAAGTGCTTCAGGCGCTGGGGGTCGGCATGTCCAAAGTGGTCTCGCATAAAGCTGAACAAGCGTGCGAATGACCTCGTCGCCCAACATCAAACTGCCCCGGCCCATGCCGGGGCGCTGCTTTAAGCCTTCGCTACAACACAGCATAAGCGCCCCGCTCTGGCGCATTACAGGCACAGCGCAGGCAAGGCTGCCCAGGGCCCGGAACAATGGCACAGCGTTCGTCGCATTTGTGCTGGTCAAGCGCCTTTGCGCTCGCTAGAATTGCGCACTTTTTGATCAGAGGCGCCTAAAGCGCCCGACAGGATCGCCCCCGTTACCGGCCGGGCGGGCTGCATTCAATACCGAGGTTAGTCATGTCCACCACCAACGCCATCCCCAAGGTCGGCTTCGTTTCGCTGGGTTGCCCCAAGGCCCTGGTCGATTCCGAGCGCATCCTTACCCAGCTGCGCATGGAAGGCTATGAAGTCGTGCCCACCTACGAGGACGCCGACGTGGTGGTGGTCAACACCTGCGGCTTCATCGACAGCGCCAAGGCCGAGTCGCTGGAAGTCATCGGCGAGGCAATCAAGGAAAACGGCAAGGTCATCGTGACCGGCTGCATGGGCGTCGAAGAAGGCAACATCCGTGACGTGCACCCAAGCGTGCTGTCGGTGAGTGGCCCGCAGCAGTACGAGCAGGTGGTCAACGCCGTGCACGAAGTGGTGCCACCGCGCCAGGACCACAACCCGCTAATCGACCTGGTACCGCCACAGGGCGTCAAGCTGACCCCGCGTCACTACGCCTACCTGAAGATTTCCGAAGGCTGCAACCACAGTTGCAGCTTCTGCATCATCCCGTCGATGCGCGGCAAGCTGGTCAGCCGCCCGGTGGGTGAAGTGCTGAGCGAGGCCGAGCGCCTGGTCAAGGCCGGCGTCAAGGAGATCCTGGTGATCTCCCAGGACACCAGCGCCTACGGCGTGGACGTCAAATACAAGACCGACTTCTGGAACGGCCGCCCGGTCAAGACTCGCATGCTCGAGCTGTGCGAGGCCCTGAGCAGCCTCGGCGCCTGGGTGCGCCTGCACTACGTGTACCCGTACCCGAACGTCGACGACGTGATCCCGCTGATGGCCGCCGGCAAGATCCTGCCGTACCTGGACATCCCGTTCCAGCACGCCAGCCCCAAAGTGCTCAAGTCGATGAAGCGCCCGGCCTTCGAAGACCGCACCCTGGCGCGCATCAAGAACTGGCGCGAGCAGTGCCCTGAGCTGGTGATCCGCTCCACCTTCATCGTCGGCTTCCCGGGTGAAACCGAAGAAGACTTCCAGTACCTGCTCGACTGGCTGACCGAAGCCCAGCTCGACCGTGTGGGTTGCTTCCAGTACTCGCCGGTCGAAGGCGCCCCGGCCAACGACCTGGGCCTGGACGAAGTGCCGGACGACATCAAGCAGGACCGCTGGGACCGCTTCATGGCCCACCAGCAGGCGATCAGCGCCGCACGCCTGCAACTGCGCATCGGCAAAGAGATCGAAGTACTGATCGACGAAGTCGAGGACCAAGGCTCGGTTGGCCGCAGCTTCTTCGATGCCCCGGAAATCGACGGCAGCGTGTTCATCGATGGCGACCATGGCTTCAAGCCAGGCGACAAGGTGCGTTGCCGCGTGGTCGATGCCGACGAGTACGACATGTGGGCCGAGCCGGTCTGAGCCAACGGCTGCAAACCGGCATCCAACGCAATTCCCCGCGTTTGCATCTATGTTTTCCTCCATGATCATGGAGGAAAACACAGATGCGTCCGACGCTGACCCTGCAGACCCCGCGCTACAGCGACTACCCCGAACTGGTTGCAGTCTGGGAAGCCTCGGTCCGCGCTACCCATGACTTTCTCCCCGAAAGCTACATTCTGGTGTTGCGCGAGCATGTCCTGCGCAAATACCTGGATGCGGTGATGCTGGTCTGCTGCAAGGACCGTCAGCGGCACATCCTTGGTTTTGCCGGCGTGGCCAATGGCCGGGTCGACATGCTCTTCGTCGCCCCCGAATACCGTGGCCAGGGCGTCGGCCAGCGCCTGCTACGCCATGCCGTGGCCGAACTCAATGCCGAACGCCTCGACGTCAACGAACAGAACCCCCAGGCCCTGGGCTTCTACCTGCACGAAGGCTTCGAGGTGGTCGGCCGCTCAGCCACCGACGGCCTGGGCCAGCCCTACCCCTTGCTGCACATGCGCCTGGCACGTACTGCGGCCTGACGCTTGGGCAAAATGGCGTGAATGACACCGATTTGCAGCCGCAACCTCGCCGGGGCAGGTACAATGTGGCCTTTCCCCGCCTTGCGAAACCATTGTCCATGTCCGACCCCATCCGCCTGTCCAAACGCCTCATCGAACAGCTTGGCTGCTCCCGCCGAGAGGCCGAACTGTATATCGAAGGAGGCTGGGTCACGGTCGATGGCGAGGTGGTCGAGCAACCCCAGTTCAAGGTCGGCGAGCAGCGTGTCGAGCTGCTGCCCGGCGCCCGCGCCGAAGCCCTTGAGCCAGTCACCCTGCTGCTGCACCAACCCGCCGGCCAAGGCACCGCAACGGCTCAGGCCGGCATCGGTATGGCCAGCCTCAGCGAAACCCACCGCGAAGGCGTGCGCCCGCTGCACGGCCACTTCACCCGCCAGGCTTGCATCGCCCCGCTGCTGCCCGGCGCCAGCGGCCTGCAGGTGTTCACCCAGGACTGGCGGGTCACCCGCAAGCTGGACGCCGACCTGCGCCGCATGGAGCAGGAGTACATCGTCCAGGTCAGCGGCGAGGCCAAACCCGGTGCGCTGGAGCGCCTGGCCCGCGGTGTGGAGCGCAAGGGCGTCGAGCTGCCGAAGGCCAAGGCCAGTTGGCAGAACGAGCAGCACCTGCGCATGGTGTTGAAAAACCCGCAGCCCGGGGTGATCGAGGCCCTGTGCGAAACCGCCGGGCTCAAGGTGCTGGGCATGCGCCGTATCCGCCTGGGCGGCGTGTCGATGGGCAAGCTGGCCCAGGGCCAGTGGCGGTACCTGGTTGGCAGCGAACGTTTTTAAGCGATACCCCGCCGCGCAGGACCGCGCGGCATCAGAACAGGATTGGCGTCAATGAACCACAACGATGTAATGCGCAGCCTGCGCTATATGCTCAAGGCAAACGACCAGAAGATGGCCGAAATCATCGGTCTGAGCGGGATGCAAGTGACCGCCGAAGCCATCGCCGGTTACGTGAAAAAAGAAGAAGAGCCCGGCTACGTGGCGTGCCCGGACAAGGTCATGGCGCACTTTCTCGACGGCCTGGTGATCCACCGCCGCGGCCGTGACGACAGCCGCCCGCCGCAGCCGATCGAATTGCCGGTGACCAACAACACCGTGCTCAAGAAGCTGCGGGTGGCCTTCGAGCTTAAAGAAGACGACCTGCACGTGGTGCTCAAGTCGGTCAATTTCCCGGTGTCCAAACCTGAGCTGAGCGCACTGTTCCGCAAGGTCGGCCACGACAACTACCGCCCGTGCGGCGACCAGCTGCTGCGCAACTTCCTCAAGGGCCTGACCCTGCGCGTGCGCGGCTGATGCAGCACAGCGTCTCGCCGGTCGGCATCGTGCGCTCCTGCTTCAAGGAGAAGTTCGCCATTCCGCGCCAGCCGCAGCTGGCGCCGGCCGCACGAGGCGTGCTGGAGCTGCTGCCACCGTTCGACCAGGGCGACGCGGTGGCGGGCCTTGAGCAGGTCAGCCATGTGTGGCTGCTGTTTTTGTTCCACCAGGCACTGGAAGACAAGCCGCGCCTGAAGGTGCGCCCGCCACGCCTGGGCGGCAACAAGAGCATGGGCGTGTTCGCCACCCGCGCCACCCACCGGCCCAATGGCATCGGCCAGTCGGTGGTGCGCCTGGAGGGCGTGGAGCCTGGGCGCTTGCTGCTGTCGGGCATCGATCTGCTGGATGGCACCCCGGTGCTGGATATCAAGCCGTACGTGCCCTACGCCGACAGCGTGGCCGATGCCACCAATCAGATGGCCGACGGGGCGCCGCAGCCGATTGCCGTGCACTGGAGTGACAGCGCCCTGCCCCAGGCCCGCGAGCATGCACTGCGCCTGGGTGAGCCGCTGGTGGAGCTGATCGAACAGTGCCTGGCCCAGGACCCACGCCCGGCCTACCAGGTGCCGCCGCCGGAGCGGGTATATGGGGTCAGGTTCTGGGATGTGCAGGTGCGCTGGCAGTACCCGCAGCCGGATGTGATCCGGGTGCTGGAGGTTGTGCGCGAGGGCTGAGGTTCGGGGGCTTGCTGCACTGGCCTCTTCGCGGGCAAGCCCGCTCCCACAGGCAAGGCGCCACATTCGAGTCCAGCGAAGACTCTGTGCGGGCAACTTTCTTGTGCTGCCTGCACTGGCCTCATCGCCGGCAAGCCGGCTCCTACAGGTACAACACTGGCCTGATTATTGTGTGATCACTGTGGGAGCGGGCTTGCCCGCGAAAGGGCCGGCACAGCCAACTCACTTCTCACAGGCAAAAAAAAACGCAGCCCCAGGGCTGCGTTTTTGCGTTACCACACTCGCCTTACTTCTCGACGAAAGCACGCTCGATCAGGTAGTCGCCTGGCTCGCGCATGCGGGCGGAGACTTTCAGGCCGAAGCTGTCGAGCACTTCGCTGGTCTCGTCGAGCATGCTCGGGCTGCCGCAGATCATCGCGCGGTCGTCCTGCGGGTTGATCGGTGGCAGGCCGATGTCGCTGAACAGCTTGCCGCTGCGCATCAGGTCGGTCAGGCGGCCCTGGTTCTCGAACGGCTCACGGGTGACGGTGGGGTAGTAGATCAGCTTGTCACGCACAGCCTCACCGAAGAACTCGTTCTGCGGCAGGTGCTCGGTGATGAACTCGCGGTAGGCCACTTCGTTCACGTAGCGCACGCCGTGCACCAGGATGACCTTCTCGAAACGCTCGTAGGTTTCCGGGTCCTGGATGACGCTCATGAACGGCGCCAGGCCAGTGCCAGTGCTCAGCAGGTACAGGTGCTTGCCCGGATTCAGGTCGTCGAGTACCAGCGTGCCGGTAGGCTTCTTGCTGATGATGATCTCGTCGCCTTCCTTGAGGTGCTGCAGCTGCGAGGTCAGCGGGCCGTCCGGCACCTTGATGCTGAAGAACTCCAGGTGCTCTTCCCAGTTTGGCGACGCGATGGAATAGGCGCGCATGAGCGGACGGCCGCTTTCCTGCTGCAGGCCGATCATCACGAACTGACCGTTCTCGAAGCGCAGCCCCGGGTCGCGGGTGCACTTGAAGCTGAACAGGGTGTCGTTCCAGTGGTGAACACTGAGGACACGTTCGTGGTTCATGTTGCTCATCTAGGGGCTCCTGAAGAAAAACGCAGCGCGCAAAACGCGCAGTTGCGCGATAGTTTAGGGGCAGCGACAATATCTGTTAACTGAATTATCAAGATATGTGTTATCGGTTATATAGATATGCGATTCACACTTCGTCAGCTTCAGGTCTTCGTTGCCGTCGCCCAGCACCAAAGCGTCTCTCGAGCCGCTGGCGTGCTGGCCTTGTCGCAATCGGCGGCCAGCACCTCTATCACTGAGCTTGAGCGCCAGTCCAGCTGCCAGCTGTTCGACCGCGCCGGCAAGCGCCTGAGCCTCAACGCCCTGGGCCATCAACTGCTGCCCCAGGCCGTGGCACTGCTCGACCAGGCCAAGGAAATCGAAGACCTGCTCAACGGCAAGTCCGGTTTCGGCTCGCTGGCGGTGGGCGCCACCCTGACCATCGGCAACTACCTGGCCACGCTGCTGATCGGCAGCTTCATGCAGGTGCACCCGGAGAGCCAGGTGAAGCTGCACGTGCAGAACACTGCGCATATTGTGCAGCAGGTGGCCCATTACGAAATTGATCTGGGTCTGATCGAGGGCGATTGCAACCACCCCAACATCGAAGTGCAGCCGTGGGTGGAGGATGAATTGGTGGTGTTCTGCGCGCCGCAGCACCCGCTGGCCAAGGTCGGCCATGCCGGCATCGAGCAATTGGCCCATGAAGCGTGGATTCTGCGTGAGCAGGGTTCGGGTACGCGCCTGACCTTCGACCAGGCCATGCGTCACCACCGCGCCAACCTGAACATCCGCCTTGAGCTCGAGCACACCGAGGCGATCAAGCGCGCCGTGGAATCGGGGTTGGGCATAGGCTGCATCTCGCGCCTGGCCCTGCGCGATGCGTTCCGCCGTGGCAGCCTGGTGCCGGTGGAAACCCCGGCACTGGACCTGGCGCGGCAGTTCTATTTCATCTGGCACAAGCAGAAGTACCAGACCTCGGCCATGCGCGAATTCCTCGAACTGTGCCGCAGCTTCACCGCAGGCGTCAGCCGCAGCGACGAAATTGTATTGCCGCCGATTGCCTGAGCATCAGCCGAGCAGGATCACGCCCCACACCAGCGCCACCATGCTCATGGCCACCAGCTGCGCGGCGCTGCCCATGTCCTTGGCATTTTTCGACAGCGGGTGGCGGTCCAGCGAGATGCGGTCGATGGCCGCCTCCACCGCCGAGTTGAGCAGCTCGACGATCAAGCCCAGCAGGCACACCGCAATCAGGATTGCGCGCTCGGCGCGGCTCACCGGCAGCCAGAAGGCCGTGGGGATGAGCAGCACGTTGACCAGCACCAGCTGGCGGAACGCGGCCTCGCCCTTGAACGCCGCGCGCAGGCCGTCCAGCGAATAGCCGGCGGCATTGAAGATACGTTTGAGGCCGGTCTGGCCCTTGAATGGCGACATGTGTGTCAGTCACTTCACCTAGAAAAGGCCAGCAGGCTAGTTCAACCGGGGTCAAAAAAGCGTGAAGGCGCAGGGACTTAGCTGGCCGAAACCGATTCAAGTTGTTGCAGCAGCAGCGCGGCCTGGGTACGGGTACGCACGCCCAGCTTGCGGAAGATCGCCGTGACGTGGGCCTTGATGGTCGCTTCCGACACACTCAGCTCGTAGGCGATCTGCTTGTTCAGCAGGCCTTCGCAGACCATGGTCAGCACCCGGAACTGCTGCGGCGTGAGGCTGGCCAGGCCTTCGCTGGCAGCCTTGGCCTCGGCCGACACATCGACCTTCTCGAATGCCTGTGGCGGCCACCACACTTCGCCGTCGAGCACCTTCTTGACCGCATCCTGGATGACGTTCAGGTCGCTGGACTTGGGGATGAAGCCGCTGGCACCGAATTCGCGCGACTTGACCACCACTGCCGCTTCTTCCTGGGCCGAGACCATCACCACCGGAATTTGCGGGTATTGCCCGCGCAACAGCACCAGCCCGGAAAAACCGTAGGCACCGGGCATGTTCAGGTCCAGCAGGACCAGGTCCCAGTCGGCTTTTTCGCCCAGGCGGGTTTCCAGCTCGGCGATGCTCGCCACCTCGACCAGGCGCACGTCAGAGCCCAAACCGAGGGTAACGGCCTGGCGCATGGCGCTGCGGAACAACGGGTGGTCATCGGCAATCAGGATTTCGTATGTGGCCATCGATCTATGGATCCTGTTCTGTGCCAGGCGCGGGGGTATGGCAACGCCTGGCGGGCAACTCATGGCGCGTACGGCAGGGCCGTCGGCCGGGATGGCACGGCGAAGGCCGGGGTAACAGCAGCTTCGTCGCGCCTGAAGCGGCGCCAAGGATGACCAGCACGCCCCGGGTGGTCAAGCCAATTGCCCGGTCGTACCGCCCACCCTGGCTGCCAGCCCCGACAGTATGAACCAATCCGTCGCGCTTGCCCCTTGGACTATAGGAAGGTATGCAGGCGCTGATGTACCTCGTCCTGCTCGTCCAACGCCAGGCGGCGCTTGCCGCTCAGGTAGTGCAGGCTGAACAGGTCAAGGTAGGCGTCCAGCGCCTGGGAGGCCTGGTTGTCGCCGGCCAGGTCCAGGCACATGGCGGCCACTTCTGCGGTGCAGAAGTGATCGTCGCGCTTGGAGCGGCGCAGGCGGTAGCGCGACATCTGCTCCGCTTCAAGGCTCAATACCGGGAAACGGTCCAGGTACGGGCTCTTGCGGAACATCTTGCGTGCTTCGGTCCAGGTGGCGTCGAGCAGGATGAACAACGGGCGCTTGCCCGGCTCGCGCTGCACCTGGGTGACCACGCGCTCCTGGGCGACGAACTCGCCAGGGAAGACGATATAGGGCTGCCACTGCGGGTCGTCGAGCAGCGCCAGCAGGCGCTCGTCTACCGAGGTGCGCAGCCAGCCGAAGGCAGCGGTGTCTTCGATCAGGTCGGCGATCAGCCAGCCGGTGTTGGTCGGCTTCAACGGCTCGGTGTCATGCATCAGCAGGCACACGCCAGAGTCGGCCTGTACCCGAGGCTTCCAGGCACACAGGCAGTGGGTGGCGATGACCCGGCAGTCGGGGCAGCGTTCGGCGCGCGAACCACGGGCAACGAAGGGTTTGACGCTGCGGGCCAGGCGTTCGGCGCGCAGGCGCGCTACGGCGTGGCTCATGGCCGCAGGCCTTGGAAGGGGGATGGGGTGGGCACAGGTGTGACTCGGCGATAACAAAGCGCCAGTCTACCAGAGCCGGCCTCTTTTGCCGTGCAGCGGTGCCGGCGGCTCCTTTATAATCGCAGGCTTTGGTGGCCGCGAAACCTGCCGGTTTCATGGAACGCCGCCCGCCGGCGCAGGTCAAAGCGCCAGTCATCGAACCAGGAGAGATTCATGCTGCGTCTTATCGTCCCGACCCTGAGCCTGCTGCTCGCCCTGCCGCTGGCCGCCCAGGCCGCCTCCAAGCAGGAGTACGAGCTGACCCAGACGCTGCAGAAGGTCGCCAAGGAAAGCAGCGTCGGCACCCCGCGAGCCATCAATGAAGACATCCTCGACCAGGGCTACACCGTTGAAAAGGGCAAGGCGCTGGTCAACCACCTGAGCGTGCGCGAAAGCCACGCCGAGCGCATGCAGGCCAACCCTGAGCAAGTGCGCAGCCAACTGGGCGACAGCGTGTGCCGCAACAACGGCTACCGCAACCTGATGTCCAAGGGCGCCGTGCTGGTGTACCGCTTCACGGTCTACAAGACCAACCAACCGATCATGGATCAGGCCTTCGACGCTGCCAGTTGCACGGCCGGCAACAAGAAGAAGTGATTCAGGCAACCTGATCACTGGCACTGGCGCGCCGCTGCTCCTCATCGGCGCGCAAACCGGCCAGCAAGGCCTGCAAGTAGCGCGAATGCGGCTGCACGCCCTGCAACCGGCGCAAGCACTCCTCCTCCAGGCTCAGGCGATTGCCCTGGGCCGCCTCCAGCAACTCCCCATACAGCTGCGCCTCCACCTCGATCACCAGCCGATGCATGGCGTTACCTCCTGCGCATCGAGCCCCTGTGCCTTTCAGTTAATCAAAGCCGATCAATTATTGGATCCCATCTGACGAATGGCTTGCGACAGCGGCACGAACCCGCCCCAGGGTCTAGATTGAAAGCGAACGCCTGCCACAATGCGTTTCGATCAAAACAACGAAAATGGATGGACTTTACCCCTGCAACACGGCCTTGAAGGCCTACTGCAATGCTCGCAGTGCACACTCGAGCCAAGCAGCCTGCGACACACGCAGTGTCGCGGCCGGGACACGCCATCGGCCCGGTCAGAGGTTTTGCTGCAGAAGGAGACGTTGAATGCCGTACCAACCGAACGAACGCCTGCTCGAACACTTTCGCGAGCATGGCATCGACCTGGGCAAGGTCGACGAGCAACTGCAACTGGTCGCCCCCAACAGCCCCAACCTGCCGCTGTACCGCGACATGATGCTGACCATCCTGCGCATGGCCCACGACGACGGTAACCGCTGGAACGCCAAGATCACATTGCAGGCCCTGCGCGAACTCGACCATTCGTTCCGCACCCTCGAGCACTACAAGGGCCGGCGCAAAGTCACGGTGTTCGGCTCGGCACGCACGCCCGTCGAGCACCCGATGTACGCCCTGGCCCGCGAACTGGGCGCAACGCTGGCCCGCGCCGAGCTGATGGTCATCACCGGTGCCGGCGGCGGCATCATGGCCGCCGCCCACGAAGGCGCCGGCAGCGACCACAGCCTGGGCTTCAACATCACCCTGCCCTTCGAACAGCACGCCAACGCCACGGTCGACGGCACCGACAAGCTGCTGCCGTTTCACTTTTTCTTCATTCGCAAGCTGTTCTTCGTCAAGGAGGCCGACGCCCTGGTACTGTGCCCGGGCGGCTTCGGCACCCTGGACGAGGCACTGGAAGTGCTGACCCTAATCCAGACCGGCAAGAGCCCACTGGTGCCGGTGGTGCTGCTCGACTCCCCTGGCGGCAGCTTCTGGCAGGACGCGCTGGCCTTCATCAGCCGCCAGCTCGAAGAGAACCGCTACATCCTGCCCAGCGACCTGAAGCTGGTGCGCATGGCCCACAGCGCCGACGAGGCGGTGGACGAGATCAGGCAGTTCTACAGCAACTACCACTCCAGTCGCTGGCTGAAAAACCAGTTCGTGGTGCGCATGCACCACCGCCTGAGCGAGGCCGCACTGCACGATATCGAGGAGGGTTTTGCCGACCTGCGCCTGAGCGGGCGCTACCACCAGCAGGCCGACAGCGGCGCCGAACACGAAGAAGGCAACTACAGCCACCTGACGCGCCTGACCTTTGCTTTCAATGGCCGTGACCAGGGGCGCCTGCGCGAGCTGGTGGACTTCATCAACCTGCCGGAAAACTGGGCGAAACCCCAGCCCATGCACACCACCCAGCGAGCGCGGGAAGCGTTGAAAGTGAGCTGAACGCAAAATGCCCTGTACGGGCTGGCACCGGGTGGTGCCAGCCCGTACAGGGCATTGGTCAGTAGTCGTCCAAGTCGCGGCCGTTGAGCAGCCGGCCGACCATCTCCATGGAGAAACCACGGTAGACGAGAAACCGCGTCTGCTGGGCGCGGCTGCGCGGGTCTTGCGGGCGCTGCCCGGCGAACTTGCGTTGCCACACATCCCGCAGGCGCTCGCCCCAGTCCACTTCGCTTTCGCGCAAGGCCTGGTCGATATCGCCACGCACCAGACCGCGCTGCCCCAGCTCCTCGCGAATACGCGCGGGGCCGTAGCCAGCATTTGAACGGTAACGGATGAAGCTTTCCAGGTAGCGGGCTTCGCTAAGCAGCCCTTCTTCGGCAAGCCGATCGAGCGCAGGCTCGATCAGTTCATCGATGGCACCGCGCTGACGCAGCTTGCGCGTCAGCTCCACGCGACCATGCTCGCGGCGTGCGAGCAGGTCCATGGCTGCCCGCCGGACGGCGACGGGGTTGTCGAGTACGGCAGGCATGGGGCCGATCAGTAACCGGCGTCAGCGTCAGCCAGATCGTCAGCATCAGCCTGGGCGGCTGCGGCTTTGCCTTCTGCGGTTACAGCAGCGCTGGTCAGCAGCTTGTCGCGGATTTGCTTCTCGATCTCGGCGCCAATGGCCGGGTTCTCTTGCAGGTACTTGGCCGCGTTGGCTTTGCCCTGACCGATCTTGTTGCCTTGGTAGGCGTACCAGGCACCGGATTTTTCCACCAGGCCCTGGGATACACCCAGGTCGATGATTTCGCCGTTGCGGTAGATGCCCTTGCCGTAAAGAATTTGGAACTCGGCCTGACGGAAAGGTGGCGAGACCTTGTTCTTGACGATTTTGACACGGGTTTCGCTGCCGACCACCTCGTCACCTTCCTTGACCGCGCCGGTACGGCGAATGTCCAGGCGAACCGAAGCGTAGAACTTCAGGGCGTTACCACCGGTGGTGGTTTCCGGGCTGCCGAACATCACGCCGATCTTCATACGGATCTGGTTGATGAAGATGACCAGGCAGTTGGCGTTCTTGATGTTGCCGGTGATTTTGCGCAGCGCCTGGGACATCAGGCGGGCCTGCAGGCCGACGTGCATGTCGCCCATCTCGCCTTCGATCTCGGCCTTGGGTACCAGGGCGGCAACGGAGTCGACGATGATCACGTCAACGGCGTTGGAACGCACCAGCATGTCGGTGATTTCCAGGGCCTGCTCGCCGGTGTCCGGCTGCGAGACCAGCAGGTCGTCGACGTTGACGCCCAGCTTGCCGGCGTATTCAGGGTCGAGAGCGTGCTCGGCGTCGACGAAGGCGCAAGTGGCGCCGTTCTTCTGGGCTTCGGCGATGACCGACAAGGTCAGCGTGGTTTTACCGGAGGATTCCGGGCCGTAGATCTCGACGATACGGCCTTTTGGCAGACCGCCAATGCCCAGGGCGATGTCCAGGCCCAGGGAGCCGGTGGAGATGGCTGGAATGCCTTGGCGCTCGTGGTCGCCCATGCGCATGACCGCGCCTTTGCCGAATTGGCGTTCGATCTGACCCAGGGCCGCAGCCAAGGCGCGCTTCTTGTTGTCGTCCATTGAAATCCTCACGTGTTCGACTTGGCCCTGACGGCCGGAATACCTGTATAAGTAGCCAGTATTATTCCACAGGGATTCGTTTTGGCAAACCCCCGCCGGGCGAATTACTCCGCACCAAGCTGTAACAAGCCGTCTAACGCGGCGATTACCGTTTGTCGACGCACCGCTTCGCGGTCACCGTCGAAGTGCCGCCGCTCGCTGCTGACATGGTTGCCGTCGGCCCATGCCAGCCACACGGTGCCCACCGGTTTGGCCGGCGAGCCGCCGTCAGGCCCGGCCACACCGCTGACCGCCACGGCAAAACGTGCACCGCTTGCAGCTTGCGCGCCGCGCACCATGGCTTCGACCACCTCCTGGCTGACCGCCCCGACCTCGCCGAACAGCGGGGCCGGCACACCCAACTGGCGGGTCTTCTGAGCGTTGGAGTAAGTGACATAGCCGGCCTCGAACCAGGCCGAGCTGCCGGGAATGCGGGTGATCGCTTCGGCGATCCCGCCGCCGGTGCAGGATTCGGCGGTGCTCACCTGGGCGTTGAAACGGCGCAGGTGTTCACCCAGGCGGGTGGAAAGAGCGGTGATCGGGTCCATGGCAGGCTCCTGGCGACAATGCGCCCTACCCTACCACCCTCGCCCGCGCTGGCAAGCCTAGCGCGCCAGCGCCCGCACGTAGGCCTGGCAGGCGCGCAGGGCAATCAGCCCCCGGTCGCCGGCGTCGGTGATGGCGATAATTCGTCGAGCATGCGCCGGGTCAAGTCGGGCGCGTACGGGGCCATCATCCACGCCGCCGGCGCCGGCGGTGGCAGGCATTGCGGCGCAACCGGCGCTGCGCTCGACCAGGACCGACAACCGCAGGTCGCTAGTAGCAAGGCGATCACGCAGGCGAGCCTGGGCATCCTGGGCATCGGTAAGCTCCTTGAAATGTTGTGCTTCGCTGTCATGCAGGCGCTGCTCCAATGAAAGACGCTGCTCGCGCTCGGCCAGCAGCAGGTTGTGCAGCGCCTCGGCCTGGTCCAGGCGCTGCTGCACCAGGGCCTGCTCCTGCTGCGCCAGCAAGCGCCCGTAACGCCAGGCCTGGGCGTGCCAGGCGAGCGTTGCCGCCAGGGCCATGAGCAACGCGCAGAGGGCCAGTTGCAAGCGGCTCAGCACAGCAACTCTCCACGTTCACTCAAAACTTTGCTTTCTTGGTGTGAACCTTGATTGATAAGCCCTGACGATTGAAGTTTTTCCAACATAGAACGGCCTCCCAAGCAGCGTTCATAGAGTCCCTGGAGGGCGGGGACACAAAAATTATGAAAGGCTGGTTAGCTTTGGGTGACAGGTTAAGTGCGGCGGAAGATGATGCGTCGATCGCGCCAGCCCAAGACGAAGGCTAAGACGAAAACACCAGCGGCGGTCATAACACCCAAAGTCGCCACTCGATCTGCCTGTTCATTTAGCCAACGACTGACCTGATAGTTAAGGGCATCGTTGAAAATAACGACCCCATCCTGCGTTTCAACTTCTCGAACCAGAATGCCAACCGGCGTTTCTTCAACCAGCAGACGAACCCTGGAACCCATACGCAACCCGCTCCGCTCATAGAGTTCCCGATAAGCGTATATGCGCTGTCGTACGGCCTCGCCCTTCCATTCGAAACCCACACCCATTATTAAAACATCAGCATGGTGTTTCACTGTGTCAGGGTATCCCCTGATGCGGCCTTCATGTGAAACAAGTTTCTCAAGGTCGGGCGTGAGATAACTCACCCGACCGCCATAAAACAACCCGACACCTGCCAACAAAACGAACCCTAGAAAAAACAGGGTCAGAAATTTAAACGTTGCCGAGCCGGCTGCAAATTGCTTACCGAACGATACCATCACTACGCCTTCATCCGAACTCCCGATCAAGGTTTAGAACCTACCACGAAACTCAATGATACCGGTCCACGCCTGGACGACCGTTGATGGATTCAATGCTGATGTCAATGCTCCATCCTGAGGGTTCTGGTAGTGGAAACACCAAAGGAATATCGACTATCTGCCCCGTGCCAAACTGCCCCGTATCCACATAGCCCGCGCCGCCGCCCGTCACATTTGGTTTCACATTTATGTAGCGATCATGCTGCGCGCTGGCGATGACCGTAGAGTGGCTGCCAGGGTCCCAATGGACAACTGCAGTTTTTTGACTATAGGCTTTTTGAATTTCTGTAATGTGCACAAGTTTTAAATCTGGGGCAACCCTGTGACCCGAAATCGATGCATCCCCGGCGGACTGGAAGTATTGCTCCCATACTGGCCTCACGAGAGTTTCGTGAATATTCCCTACCAGACCGGAGTTATAAATGGAGTACACATTTACACCGATAGCAACAGCTGTAAAAGCGGTGGCAACCACAGGAAACCCCGCCAACAGAGTCATACCACCCAGCACACCAGCCACATTCCCCACCAAATTAATGACATCGCCGGCCTGAAACGTTTGATTTGTCTTGTAGTCAGCCGAAATCTTCAAAAACGTAACAGTGCCTGCCAGCGTGTGGGTCGCGACATTTAAAAACGGAACGAACCCGTCCGTTAACTTCACTATCGATGTCACGCCAGCGACCACCGCCGCGGTCTGAGCCCCCTGATTCACCAGGGCGAATCCGGATTTATCACTATTGAACTGGTCAACCACTGACGTACCGCCAGCCCCTGCCGTCACGCCTTTATCAACGTAACCAACAAACAACTCCACTTTTCCAGACATCCCCCATCACTCCTTGATCAGGGTTTTAAAAGCCACAGACATCCGCAGCTGGTTACAACTCACCGACGGTGAGCGCGCAGCATGGGGAATTTCGCCGTTAAAAATAACAATGCGCCGGGGTTTAGGTTGGACTGACATGATTATCGAGTCTTTATCATGATTGAAAAAGACCAACTCCCCGCCCCAGCAACTTGCCCAATGGTCATTGCAGAACAACATGATGGTGCGTCCTGGGTCCTGAGGCCTGTTATCTCTGTGGATCGGGCCATCCTGCCCGGCCGTCTGCCCGTTTGCATAAACGCCCAGTAGCGTAGCGTCTGGCATATGCGCCAATTTTATGCGTTGCCAGCACTCTACGAGAAAGCCCCAATCGGGATTTCCCTTGAGCTCCTGCTCACAATCCGCACGCTCGTCACGGCCGCTTCCCGCAATGAAGCTATGCCAGCATGGTCGATCGAGTGGGGCGTAGGGATAGGGCCACCCATATCGCCATACTGACTTGCTCAGAACCCCTAGCAGTGATTGATGTTCTGCCGGGGTTACGCCCTCATCAATAATACAAATATCTCTGCTGGCTATGATTTCGCTCATTATCAGACATTCCTCGACGGCTATGGATACGAGGAACCCAAGCTAAAATCGTTGGCCCATTGGAGGCAGTTGGAAGTCGTATCACACAGTATTTTAAGTCAGCCATGTGTGTGTACTTCGGGCTTTTCAGTTTTCAGCACAGCACCTCCCGCGCCCGCGCCCACAGTTGTAAACGCTCGGTAAGCCCGTTCAGCCCGCCATTGATGTGCCGGGTGATGCGGTTGAACTCACCCTGGTCAGCCAGCGCATTGAGCCCGCGCGACTGCCAGAACCACGCCGCCGACTCGCACGCCCAACGCGGTTGCTCGAGCATTTGCGGCTGCGCCAGCAGGCGTTCGTCGCCGAACAGCGCGCGGCTGCAAGCCTGGTAGTTGTTGCGCCCGGTCACCTGGATCAGGCCACGGCCGCAATACAGCTGGCCGTCGCCGTCGGCCTCCGGCGTATTGCCCAGGCGTCGGGCCAGGCTGCCGGTGTCGTAGCGGGCCAGGTAGCGCTCGCCACCCAGCTCCTTGACGTAGCGCAGCTGGCCGGACTCATGCCCGACCTGGGCGAGAAACGCCGCGGCGCGCTTGGGGTGGTCGATTTCCCAACGGGCCATGGCCTCGTTGAGCGCGGGCAAAAATACCGCGACCCGTTGGCCGGCGAGGGGGTAGATGTCACTCAGTTGCCTGGCGGTCAGCACCATGGGTGCAAGCTCCTTTGCTGTCTGGTCGAACGGCGGCCGCAGCCGCCGGCGGGGTCGCTCAGGGGCGATGGGTTGAAGCGCGAGGCTTTCATTGCTGGTGACGAGACGGCCCTGGGTTACCCGTGCCGACCACAAGAAGCGCGGGCGAGAAACAGCGCCCGCAGGTTCAGCCCTGGGCTTTGAGCGTACCGGCCTGGCGCGTCGCGCTGCCCTTGGCCCGGGCCTTGCCCTGCTGGCCGCCGTTGCATTGCACGGTGGTGCGCCAGCCGCTGCTGGTGAACACCTGCTCCACCGACTCGATCAGGTACGCGCCGTCCAGCCCGGCCATGAAGCCGCGCACCTCGATGCTGCGCTCGGCGAACAGGTCGGTGCGCCCGGGCAGGTCCAGGCGCACGCTGGCGGTGTCGCGGTTGAAGCTGGCCAGGCGCGCGCGGGCGGCCTGCTCGGCAGCTGCGCGGTTGGGGTACAGGTGGCGGTCGGTGTACACCGGCTGCAAGCCGTCCGGCGCTTGCTCGTTGCCCAGCTCGACCGCCTGCAGGCGGCCACTGGCGCTGTCCTGGTGGCGGGTGCGCACGGCCTTGTGGGTGGTGCGGTCGGCCAGGCGAAACTGCCACTGGCTGACCTCTTCGCGCTTGAGCGTCACCACCCCCAACGCCTGGCCGCTGGCGCTCTTGCCCGCCTGGCGCGGCAACACCAGCAGTTGGCCGTTGGCGAGCTTGGCGGTGCAGTCGTACTGGCGGGCGACGCGGGTGATGAAGTTGAAGTCCGACTCGCTGTACTGGTCGATGCGCGGTATCACCGTGGCCACCGGGCACACCGCCTGCCAGCCGTTGCGCGCGGCCAGGTCGGCGACGATGCGTTGCAGCGTGGCGCCCTCCCAACTGCCGCTGCGGATGGTCTTGCCCGAGCCACGCAGGTCGCTGGCCTTGCCGCGGATCACCAGGGTGTCCGGCGGGCCGGACAGCTCGACCTCATCGACGGTGTAACGCCCCAGCAGGCTCAGCGCCTGCCCGGCATAACCCAGGTGCACCGCCAGCACCGCGCCACGGGCCGGCAGCGCCAGGGCGCCGTCGCGGGCATCGATGCGCAACTCGAACTCGTCCGCCTCCAGGCCCGGTTTGTCGGTGGTGCGCATCAGCAGCAGGCGGTCGTTGATCAGCGTGGTGATGTCCTTGCCGTCGGCCTGGATGCTGAATACAGGTTTCATGGCTGCGCCTCCTTTGTCACTCCCATATTTGTCAGTCCCATAGTTGAAGGGTGTCGCTGGCCGGCGCCGGCAGCTCCGGCAACACGATCATCACCCCGGCGCGAAACGGCTGTGCTTCGTCTGCCAGGCCCTGGTTGGCATCCAGCACCGCCTCGACTGTGCCGGCCAGGTGCCCGTAGTAGTGCTGGCAGAGGGTGTCGAGCACATCGCCCTCAGAGGTTTTGCAGGTCCTGGCCATAGCTTACGAACTCCAGTGAAAAGCCTTGTTTGCGTGGAATGCCGCCGGCCTGCAGCAGGCTCTGGTCCTCCTCGATGCTGGTCAGGCACCAGTTGCCGAGCACCTCGCCGTAGCCTGTGGTCAGCGACAGCGGCAGCAGTTGCCGACCGATGCTGCGCAAGGTTTGCAACTGGCCGAGCCCGCCCTTGAAGCCGGGGAAAATGGCACCGCGAATGCTGATGTTCTCCTCGCCCAGGCTGACCGCCTGCTGCGCGCCCTCGCGGCCGAGGCGTTCCTGCCCGGCCCAGCGAAAGCGCGTCTGCCGGCGCAACTGGTCGAAGGCGGCGGTGTCGAGGTTGAAGTAGTACGGCGCCGCGCCCGCCTTCAGCGGTTGCAGCACCAACAAGTGCGGGAACGGTTTGACCGCCTCGGCGGCCGGGGTGGCCTCGGGGGCGAAGCCCAGGGTCTGCAGCACGCCGCTGACCGTGGCACGCACCTCCCCCACCACCCGGCGCACCGCCGCGGTGGCCTTGGCCACGTGGCCGGCAAAGGCATCGATGCGCTCGCGCACCTGGCGCACCACCGCCACCGCCTGGTCGTACTTGGCCACCACCTTGGCCACCCGCGCCTGGGCCCGGTCGATGGCGCGCATGGCGCGTTGCAGCTTGGCGCCGATGATCGGGCCAACCACCGGCAGGCCCTCAAGCTCGGTGACCGCGCCCTGCACGTGGTCGATGGCCTCGTTCATCGGGTCGAGCATGGCGTCGACCCGTCGACGCCCCGCCTCCCCCGCCTCGACCAGGGCGTGCAGCGTGGCTTGCAGCTGCTCCAGATAGGTCATGGATGCTCCTTAGAGTGCAATGTGTGGGGTATCGGCCAGTTGCACCGAACGGGCCTGACGCATCAGCTCTTCCAACTGCCGGCGCGCGATGGCTTCCAACTGCTGCAACACGCTGGGGTCAGAGAGGCTGTTGGTGAGGGTGACGGGCATGTTGGCGGTGAAGGTGAACTGCTGGTTGATCGGCGCAGGCGGGGTTGGCGCCGCTGCCGCTGGAGCCGCTGCGGGTTGAACCGCTGCGCTTGGTACGGCTGGCGTGTCGTCGCTGCTCGAGCCCAGCGCCTTGCCCAGCAAGCCGCCGATGCTCTCCCCGCCCATGCTGCCGAGCGCGCCACCGATCAGGCCACCGATCAGCGTGCCGACCACCGGTACCACCGAGCCAATGGCCGCACCGGCAGCTGCACCGGCCAGGCCGCCGCCCAAACCACCAACGGCCGTGCCGTAGCCTTCGAGCTTTTGCTCGGGCGTGGCATCGCTGTTGTAGGTGTCGGCCAATTGCAGGCCGGTGGCGAGCAAGGACAAGCCCGGCACACGGCCCATGGCCCGGCGTGCCAGTGATGCGCCAGCGGGGGCTGCACCGGCCTTGCCCATCGAACTGACGAGCGAGGTAGCCCCAAGCAAAAGAGAGCCGGTTGCCGACTCTGGTTTCGCTTCCTGCGCTTCTAACGCTTCCTGCGCGAATAGCCGTTCCTCGTCCAGTTCCTCCCCTTCTTCCTCCTCCTCTTCTTCTTCCTCCTCTTCCTCCTCAACCTCACCCGCAGCACTGCCTTTTACTTTTGCTTGAGGGGTAGATGAGGTGGTGCCCTTGCCGTCCTTGGCGGTATCAGCCTTGTCTTCAGGCTTGCTGGAGAACCATCCGTAAAGCGTGGTACCGATAGATCCGCCAAGGCTTTCGCCGATCAGCTCGCCCATCTCCCCGCCGTATTTCTTGGCCTTTTCGTTCTTTGTCACTGCCCCCAACAGGGTTCCCAATACACCGCCGGCCAGCTCACCAAACGCGGCGCCCACGCCTTTGGCCCTCTCTTCGCCGGTTTCTTCACGAAGCGCCACCAATCCTTTGGCCAAAGCCTTAGGCCCACCATCAATGGCGGACTCGCGAACGCTGGCCTGAAGATGGGCAGGCAATTTCTTGTAGCCCACATAGGACAATGCGCCTGTCGCGGCAGCACCTGCGGTGACGCCCACGGCCAGTGCCCCAGCCTTGAGTGCCGAACTCGCCGTCTCCATCGGCACCTGGCCGCCATTGAAGCCAGGCCCGCGCGCCTCATCACCCACCTCGCTCGGCGCCGGCTGCATGCCTTCACGCAAACGGGCCTCACGCGCTTCGCGCGAGTAATCAGGGGTCTCGCCGTTTTGCGCTTTGGCAAAGGTAAGCAGCAAGCGCAGCTCGATCGGCTTGCGCCCAAGCGCCAGATACCGCCTGCGCAAGCGCTCGACCTCATCCCCTTCACGGCGCAGCCGGTCAATCTGATCCTCGTGCGCCCAGGCCTGTTCGGTGGTGAGCTGCCGTTCCACCAAACGCACCTTGTCCAGTTCCAGCCCCAGGCGGATGACCTCGCCGATCAACCGCCCCAGCCGGATGCCATCCGCCTGCCTGCGCAGCGCGTCGAGCGCGCTGCCAAGCGAGGGAATGGCGGTGACGCCGAGGTTGAACACTTGTGTGTTCGCCATGCGTTCCTCCTTGTCACGGCGCGAGCCACCAGAGCATGTCGGGGTACGACATGCTCATGATTTCGCTCGCGGAAAAGTTCAGCTCCGTGGCCAGCCGCCGGGCGGCGGCCTTCTGCCGGGCAGGGTCAAAGCTCGTCGTCCTGCACCAGGCGAAAGTAGCCGGCTTGCAGGCGGCTGTAGTCCTTAAGGGCCAGGCCCTCGAGGTCCTTGACGCCGACTTCGGCAAGCGAGGCGAACAGGTTCAGTTCGCGCTGCTCGTCGTCCTTGGCGCCGCCCGCCTGGGCGTTGCGGATGTCACGCACGGTGGGGGCGCGCAGCGACAGGCTGTCGACCTGCACGCCGTTGGCCTCGCTGGGCCGCGACAGGCGCACGGTGACGCGCTCGGCGTCGAGGTTCAGCCACTGCGGAAGCTTTTTCGCTTGAGCCATGTGCAGCCTCCTTACAAGCCCAGGGCGGCGCGCTGGGCGGCCAGTTGGTCGGTGCCGTCAATCACCCGCTTCATGCCAATGGCGTCGATCTCGTAGATCAGGCGGCCGTCGACTTCCAGCTTGTAGTAGGTGACGCTGATGCCGTGCTTGATCTCGGCCTTGTCGCCGGACTTCCAGTCGCCCATGTCGATTTCTTTAAGGGTGCCGCGCAGGGTCACCACCACCGGGTTGATCTGGCCCTTGAGGCCCTTGAAGGCGCCGCGGAAGGTGCCGTTGAAGCCGTTGCCGTCGGCCAGGCCGAAGAACTTCAGCGCCTCGCGGCGCACGCCGGTGGTGGTGAAGGCGGCTTCTTGCTTTTCCATGCCCTGGTCCATCTCGACCGGCATGTCCATGCCGCCTGGGCGGTACTCTTCCATTTTCAGGGTGAGCTTGGGCAGGGTCAGGCTGGGCACGTCGCCCTGGAAGCTCACGCCATCGACGAACAGGTTCAGGTTGGCCAGTGTTTCGGGAATCATTGCCATGTAAATGCGCTCCTTAAGCGGCGGAATCGAGGACTTCGGTCAGCCACTGGTTGGTGACTTCGACGCGGAAATTGGGGTTTTCGGCAGGGGGTACGTCGGTGAAGCGGATGTTCCAGTACACCTTGCCCTGCTCCAGCTGGCTGGCGGTGTTCAGCTCGGGGTCGGCATAGACCTCGAAGTTGATGATCGCGCCCTGGTTCTTCAGGTCGCGCATGAAGGCCTGCAGGCCTTCGGTGACGTCCTTCACATAGGTGGCGGTGATGGAGCGGTCGACGGCCCACTTGTGGCCGTAGAGGATCGCGTCCATGACGATGTCCATGGTGCGCACGCGGGTGACGAAGGCCCATTTCGGGTCGCTGGACAGGGTGCGGTTGCCCCACAGGCGGAAGCCGTCGTCACGAATGATGGTGGCGATGTTGGCGTTGTTCAGCAGGTTGGCGCGGCAGGTGTCGTCGCCATCGAGGAACTCCACCGCACGGCTGGTGCCGGTGATGCCGACGAACTCCTTGTTCGAAGGCGAGGCCCAGAAGCCGTATTCACGGTCGGTCCAGGCGAACAGGCCGGCCACCCAGGCCGAGCCCGGCGCGTCCACCGTGGCCGCTTCGTCGTTGTCCCAGTAGCGCACGCCCGGGTCGACCAGGAACGCGCGCTTGGCGCCGAAGTTGCCGGCGTAGGCGATGGCCGCCTCGTCGGTGGTGTTGGGGCCGTCGATGATGGCGATGGCGCGCAGCTTGTCGGCCAGGGCCACCAGCGCGGTGCCGACGGCGTCGGTGGCACTGTGTTTCGGGGTGACCAGCAGGCGTGGCTGGGCGTTGAAACGGCTCTTGCCGTCCAGCAGCGCCTGCAGGCCGGTACGCTTGCCGTCGGCCTGCACGGTGCCGATGATCGCCGCGGTTTGTTCGGCCGCATCGCTGAGCTTGGCCACGCCGCAGGCGACGATGACCGCCTTGGCGCGGGTGTAGATGGCGCGGCAGGCCTTGGTGATGGCCGCATCCTGGCCGAACGCCGCGACCGCTTCGCGCTCGCTGGTGATCAGCACCAGGTCGCCTGCCTTGGCGGTGGCGCCAGCGCCTTCGGTGAAGGTGTCCACCAGGCCGATGATCGAGGAAGACGGCAGCGCGATGCTGCGGGCACCGGTGTCGACGTTGGTCACTGTGACGCCGTGGAAGAATCCACTCATAGGGGTTTTGCTCCAGATTCAGATATGAAAAGGCCCCGCGAGTGCGGGGCCTTGGGGGAGGAGGTACTGCAAATCGGGAAATCGGGACCGCGTAGCGGCCTCGAAATGAAGTGATATCAGGTTTGAGCGGTGGTAATCGCTATTGAGGATGGTCGCCGGTTTCTGGCCAAGGATGCTCTTGCTGAATTTCGGTGAAGCGCTGCAACCCTCTTAGTCGCGCATGCTCGGCATTGTCGGTGTTACCTAAAACGACCTCTCGGTTCGCCTCACTGAAATAGCGGTCAGAGCCAGTCAGGGGGTCGGCATAGGCACTAAGGCGCGCAGCTTCGACGGCTCCACGAGTTGGTCCGGCGATCGCAGGGGCATCAACAAGGATTGGCATTCCGTCAGCCGCATGGGAGCGCACCATGCCTGGAGGCGGGTTAGCGATCACATCGCGGTAGATCACTTCGGAAATGGCCACTGCATCCGTCGGGATTTGCTCGCCATGGATCGAAGGCAGGTAAGTACATCCTGTGGAAGGACTGTAATAGCGTTGCATGTCATTTCCCTTCAGTTGCCGATTGCGAGCCAGTAGGCGCCCATGGTTCCGCCGTTCGAGCCATCATGGATCAACGCCGCACCGGTTTTGCTCGGGCTGGCGAAGTACCAGGAACTCGTGCCGCCAGAAACCGGCGCGGTTCGGTTGCCCGCACACAGCCCAGCCAGGAACGCATTTGGAAAAGCCATTGGAAAAGCCAAATTGGTGGTGGTATCAGCTGCCGACGGGACAACCATGCCCCATTGGAAAATCAGGCCGCCTAGCCATACCGGGAAGACGACGTAGCCGTTCTCCGCAAGACTGATGGAGAAGCCCAGACGTAGGCGGCGCAGGCTAAACCACTTGCTGCCTTGGGCGGAGCCAGCGGTTACTTCTGCCTCACTGATTTCGCCTTGCAGGGCAAAGTCCTGAACAGCTTTGTCGTTGACAGCCAGATTATCTGCACGGCTCATTTTTCACTCCCTGCATTTACTAGGAATGTCGGCTGCACGGGACGCGCCGACGAGTCAGGAAAATTGACGCTTTGTGGCCAGTCCCTCAGAACCTGGACATATGCCAGTAACTCGGTGAATTGCTCGCCGGTCAGGGTGGTAGCAACTCCTAGCTCCAACTGGTCGCGGTGGCGGTCACGGGGCCCGACTAGGTCGGCAAGCTCGGCGTCACGCCAAGCGCGCTCAACGGCCGCGTCCTGCTCAGGACTTACCTGTATGAGATCCGGGCTGTCATCGGACAGCCATTCTTCTGCATATCCGGGCTGCTGGTTGGCATATACCCCGATGATTACGCCATTGGCGTTGCGTTGAACGAAGGGCATGTAGCCTCCTTAACTGATTTCGGTATAACCGAGCGTAACGACCCCATAGAAGCCTGTGCTTCCGGAATATTGAAGTGCAATGGCACCCGTCGCATCGCTCAATACCTCCAGCGCAACCGAGCCCATGTCATACTCAGCGGTATTCATACCCAACCCGCCATTCCATGCCGCCAAAGTTGCCACACTGTTAGAGTAAGCAAAGTACTTTGTGGCATTCATCGGGGTGTCCGTTGAGTGCGCGTAAAAGTTAGCTGCAGTCCCAGTGAAACCTGCCTGGATGCTTGCAAGCACCCTCACGCCAGTCGGTACCGACAGAACGATTGGCAACGTTGACTCGCCGAGCGATAGCGTCCCCGCAGCATCCTTTATCGGTGTTGCCCACCAGAACTTACGCCCCGCGTTGATGAACGGGATAATCAGGCCACTTGCATCCGTCTTGAGAGCGCCCAGACGCCGAACAAGGTCGTAACCCGCTGGTACTGCCGGCAGGGTGGAATTCAAGGAGAACAACAGATCGGCCTGGCTGTTCGAGATCTTGCGGAGTACGAACAGGTGATACCAGCTATTCGCCGCTCGAGTACCGGTGTCGAGCTTGTTACCGCCGGACTCGGCTGACCAAACTCCGGCCGCTTGTAGCACGCCACTCATAACAGCGCCCAGTTCGACCGGAGTGCCCGAGCCACGCGTAAGACCGGGGTGCACGTCGATAGTGGTGGTCGGCGTCGCCGCATTCACTGCCATGCCGAATCCAGTCCGATAGTCTTTCGGCACAGCTACTGCGACTTGGGCGGCCAACGCGGCAACATCGATGTTTCCTTGGTTGACCGGCGCGTTCCAGGCCTTGATGCACCACATCACAGAAAGGTTTCTCGGCCGGGTTTCCGAGGCGGTGCGCGGCACGCCATTTACGCCATCGGTGACAGCCTGAACTACCGAGCCTCCGGTTGGATATAAGCTACCATCCAGCAGCGCGGTACCACCGGTAGCGTTGCCGGTAACAATCCCCAATCCACCGTTGGTATTGCCGGCGCGAATGTTGTGGAAATGACCTTGGAAAGCATCATCCTGACTCGATCCAAGCGCTCGACCGGCATCCACATTCCGCCCATGAGCCCAGCCTCGCAGAAACTCCCCACGAGTGTCCGGCAAGCGGAAGAACCCTGCCCCTTCATCGCCCTTGTCGAACGCCCCGCCCAAATACGCCGCCAGATCGGGATAGGTCGCAGCGCTGTGCGCACGGCCATCGACCTCCAGAAACCCTGCAGGCACAGCATCGCGCGGGAACGGCAACATGGTCCCCACCGGCAACGCCGAGGCGGTTTTCATCAGTGCCTGCACTTCAGCCTTGGTATAGCTGTCCGCCGACTGAAACGCACTGAACGCTAGAATCTCCACCGAATCACCAAACGCACAAGCCGTACGGAAGATGATCTTCTGCCCATCAGCCTGGTAGTCGGTCACCTCACGCCCGTTGCGCAGCACGATGGTGCTGCCAATGGTGTGCGGCACATTGAAGGTGGTCTGCCCTACCGAAGCTTCGAACGAGAAGCGCTCGAACGCCTTGCCGGCGCCAACGCCGCCACCGAGCTGGAAGTAGGTGCCGTCGTAGTTCAGGTCGTACAAGGCGCCAGCGCGGATATCACCGGCCACCAGGTCGATCAGGCCGGCGCTGCCGGCCTTTTTCACGGCCACAGCGGCCAGGCTGTTGATGCGCGCGGTCACGGCGCCGGTGTTGCTGGCGCTGGCCTGGAACTGGAAGCGCTGGCCGGCGGCGTAGGCCGCAAGCGCCGCTTCGCTGCTCTTGAGCTTGAGCACCAGGGCATCGCCGGTGCCGGTGGCGGCGCCCAGCCAGGCCAGTTGGCCGGCGTCCTTGGCCACATCGGCGCGGCGCAGGTACTGCGGGTGCGGGTCGGCGGCTTCGACGTGCGCCTTGATCTGGTTGCGGGCATACAGCTCGGCCGCTTCGCGCGCCTTGTCGGCGTAGTCGCGGGTGGCCAGCACAATGCTCGGGTCGATCTTCAGGGTGACGTTGGCCAGGTTGCCGAACACCACGTGCATGCGGATGGTCTGGGTACGCCCGGAGCCCTGCGCCAGCAGCGGCTTGTAGCTCGGCGCGGGCATGGCCACGGCGATGAAGTTGCCGCTGGCGTCCTCCAGTGCCAGCTCGCGGATCCACCAGCCGCCGATCTCGGGCGGCAGCACCAGCTCGGCCACCAGCACGTTGGGGTCGGCGGGCGACGGGTACAGCGCGTTCAACTGCGCCCGGTACACCTGGCGCACCAGCGCGCTCTGGGTCGGTTTGGGGGTGGGGTCGGGGGTTTGCGAAGGGTCGCCGCCGGCATCGCCGATCAGCATGTGGGTGATGTTCCAGGGCAGTCCCAGCGCGGCGGTATTGGCCTGCTGGGCGGTGCCGACGTTGGTCAGGAACCCACCGAATTGAGTGGTTGAGTTAGCCATTGAGGTAGATGTCCAGTATGTCCAGTGTGTGGTCGTTCAGCCGTTGGCTGGCGGCCAGGTGCACGTCGATGTCCGCCGCCTCCCAGGGGAATACCTCGAGCAGTTCGCCATCGCTGACCACCAGCGCCTGGTAGGCCGGCAGCAGGCTTTCGAGGCTGATGTCCAGGCCGATCAGGTGGCGGCTGACGGGGCGTGCGTCCTCGATCAGGCGGCTCAGTTCCTGGTAGGTGTTTTCGTCGATGCCGGCGTTTTCCACCCCCACTTTCAGGGCGAAGGTGCCGGGCACCCCGAGCGGGTCGAGCTGCCACCATTCGCGCACCTCGATCAGGTAGCCGAACGGCTCGACCACCCGGCGCAAGGCGCCGAGGGTGCCCTTGTGGGCATGCACGTAGAACGCCGAGCGGATCACCGAGCGCTTGATCGCCTCGCTCCAGTTATCGTCCCAGCGGTCCACCGACCAGGCCCAGGCCAGTTGGTACAGCAGGTGCGCCGGGCAGCTGTCGGGGTTGTAGAGGGTGCGCAGGCCGGCCTTGAGGTCCTCGTCGGCGGCCACTTCCAGGGCGCGTTCCAGGGGTGTGCGGTTGAGCGGCAGGAGGCTTTGCATGTCAGCCTCCGCGGGCAAGGTCGAAGCCGGTGCACCAGGCGGCCTGGGCCTTGCTCGGTTGCAGGTCGGCCCAGCCGATCAGCTCGACCCGGCTGACGCCGTCGATGTGCAGCAGCGCATCGATGCCCGAGCGGGCCACCTCGACGCCCAAGCGCCGGCGCGGGTTGACCGAGGCCTGCAGGCGCCGGCGGCACTCGGCCAGAATGGCCTCGTATTCCGGGCCGTCGCCAGCCATGTGCAGCACCGCATCGATGCGGTACGGCAGAATCTCGGCGCTGCGCACCTGCACCCGGTCAGCCACCGGGCGGATATCGTCATCGTTGAGGTAAGCCGCCACCTCGGCGACCAGTTCGGCGCTGGCGCTGCCATCGCCGTCCAGGCTCAGCACGGTGACATCCACCACCGCCGGCGACGGGCTTTCGGCGGTGGCGTCGGCCACCTGCCCGGAGGCGTTGCGGGCATGCAGGATGTAGCTGTTGCGCGGGCCGGCGGTGGTCAGGCCCTCGTAGACCAGTTGCACCCGTTCGCGCAGGGCGTCGTCCTGCTCCAGCAGGGCCTCGACCGGCGGTGTGGCGGTGAGGTCTTCGGCCTGGATCAGCAGGCGTTGCAGGCCGACGTTGGCGGCCAGTTGCTCGAGGTCGCTGCCTTCGGCGTAGGCCAGCAGCAGCGCCTTGGCCGCATCGTTGATGCGCGCCCGGTTGAGCAGCTTGCGGTAGGCGCCGACTTCCAGCAGCTTGGTCACCGGGTCGCTTTCCAGGTTGGCGTTCCAGCTGTCGCCCAGTTGCGTGCGGAAGGTATCCAGGTCCTGCTGGTAGAGTTCCTCGAAGTCGAGGTCTTCGAGCAGTTGCGGCGCGGGCAGTTTCGACAAGTCGACCTGGCTCATACGCTCACCTCCACCAGCATGTCGTCACCCAGGTAACGGCCGTTGAGGGCCAGGCTGACCTGGCCGTCGAGCACCGCCACCACTTTCACCCGCTCCAGCGCCAGGCGCGGCTCCCAACGCCCGAGGGCGCGGGCCACTTCGGCCTGCACGGCGCTCTTCCAGCCTTCGTTGACCGGCAGGTCGATGTAGCGGCGCAGCTGGCTGCCATAGTCGGGGCGCATGCGCCGGCTGCCGAGGGGGGTGGTGAGGATGTCTTCGATGGATTGGCGCAGGTGGGCAATGCCGCTCAAGGGTTGCCCGGTACGGCGGTCCATGCCGATCAAGGGGCACCTCCCGACGCGGGCGCACCCCGTTCGTGGGTATGCATAGCGTTCTCCTGTGATGCGAGGGTTGGCCCGGGCCGCGTTGCGGCCGTTTGCCAGCCCCCGCCTCTATTGCAGCGAGGGATGGGACGCGGCCGTGGCCGCGCTCAGGTCGCTCTCAGGCGATCGCTCGGGGCTCTGGGCCCTGGCATGGTTCAAGGTGCCGCAACGCGGGCACTTGATTTGCAGCTCGGTCAGCACGCCCATGCGGGCAAGCAGTCGCGAGCAGGTGCCGCAACGAAAATCCTTGAGCATCGCGGGCTCCTGCCTAGTGCTTGTGGTTGGCGGTGTTGCCGGCGGTATCGATGATCCGCCCGCCGCCATTGATGTCGCCGCTGACGGTGAGCGGGCCGTTGACCGCCACCTGGCCGGCCAGGGTGATGGTTGAAGCTTCGACCGTGACCGAGGGCGCCTTCAGGGTGATGGCGCCGTCGTTCACCTCCAGCACACTGCCGGCCACGCTGATGGTGGCGTTGCCGGCGGGCAACTGGATGGCGTAGCGCCCGGCCTGCCAGTCGTAGCTCAGCGAGCCGCCATCGTCGAAATGCCAGGCTTCGACATGGTCGCGGTTGTCCGGCGGGTTGCCGGCATTGCCGTACAGCCCCGGCACGAAGGTGCCCTGGGCCGGCTCGCCGCTGGGGCTGACCAGCACGCCCTGCTCGTCCAGGCTCGGCGCCCGCCAGTGCCGGGCCTTGCCGGCGGCCAGCGCATGCCAGCGCACCCAGGCGCTGGTCCAGCCGCCGCCGTCGGACACCCGCACCCGGGCGGCGGCCAAGTCCACCGCCACCACCCGGCACGGGATCACCAGGGCGGCCAGCATGCGGTCGTGCATGGCACTGGCGTAGCTCATGCCAGGTCCTCCGGGCTGATGTAGCGGTTTTCGTTGCCGGTACCGGTATCCGGGTCGAAGCCCAGCATCAGGCTGCCCGGCGGTTGGTCCGGCCATTCCCAGCGCGGCTCGCCCAGCAACACCGGCTGCTCCCAGCGCACCTTCCATTGCGCGCCCTGGTACTGCGCCTGCACGTTGCGGGTCGCCTCGACGAACTCCAGGCCCCACAGCTGCTGGCGCAACAGGTCCATCAGTTGCGCGGCCAGCTCGCTGCCCTGCAGCCGGGCATCGCTGCTGGCAGCGTCGGGGGTGATATCGGCCTCGAAGGTGACCGCCAGTACCGAGCGGCCATCCCGGGGCGCGGCGTCGGCGACCATGCTGACGATGCCGTGGCGCAGGGCGGGTAATGCAGGGCTGTTTCCTACAGTTGAATCAGCGTCTACCGACGCCAAATCCGGCATCGCCTCACGAATGGTGGCGGTGAGGGTTGCCTGTAAGCTGGCCAGTTGGCTCATGCATCCTCCTTCCATTGCTCATTGCCGCCGGCCGGCTCGCGCAGGCCCAGGCGGCGGGCCGCCCAGCGTTCGTAAAGGTTGATGGCGACGTCGGCGCCGGCCATGGCGGTGAGGCAACCAAAGGCCGCAGCGCTCCAGATCGACATACCGGTGGCATACAGCAGCATGACCGTCGATACCCCGCAGGCCATGCAGGCCCCGGAGCGCAGCGCCAACCGCCGGATCAGCGCCCAGCCCCGGGCGCCGGCCTTGTCGGCGCGCCACATCTCACCAGACAAACCGCCCAGCAATGCCAGGACGATCACCAGCCAGAGCGGCATTTCCAGCAACGTCTGTTGCTCGTTCGTCACTGTCCTGTCTCCTGTGTGATGCCCGCCGGCGACATGCCGGCGGTGCGTGTGGGTTGTGTGCATATGAATGAACGTGGCATTCCAAAGGGCCCGGTTCGCCAGGCCCTGCAGTAATGCGTTGTCCAACCGCCGGCCACGACTGGTGACGCCGTGCGGTTGCGCTTCAAATTGGTGACTCCGACCGCGGCCGCCTGCCCGCCGGATAACTGTTTCTGGTGCTTTACGCTGCACACCCGGGCCAGTTGCCAACCCTCTGAACAGTCGAGGCCTGTTCATCGCTGCCTGTGTAACAACCGGTTGCTGACCGGCTTGAGACACAGGTTATGCATTGATGCATATGCAGTCAATGCATTTGTTCAAGTTTTTATGCTCGGGAATTTGCTGAAATGCATGAAGTCCATGCATGACGTGGCTTGTAGGGCTTTTCTGAGGACGAAAAAAAACCCGCCGGGGCGGGTTTCCTTTACGCAAGAGCGGTCAGCGGGCGTACATGCCCCACCAGAACACATGGCCGAGCAGGCTGATCTGCTCATCCTGCATCTGCTGGAAGCTGTAGTCCTCGTCGGGGTGCTCGTCGCGGTTGAAGCTGCGCAGGCGAATGCCGGTGGGCAGGCGGTACACCTGCTTCACCCGCAGCTGGCCGTTGTGGTTGATGGCGTAGAGGTCGCCGTCGATGATGTCGCCCACCGTGCACTTGCCGGTGTTCACCCCCACCGTGGCGCCGTCGCGCAGTACCGGCAGCATGCTGTTGCCGCGCACGGTCACGCACTTGGCGTTGTCGAACTGCACGCCGTTGTGGCGCAGGCTGCGCTTGCCGAAGCGCAAGCGGGCATGCTCGCTCTCTTCGATGACGAATCTTCCTGATCCTGCTGCCAACTCGACCTCACGAAGAAAGGGTACGGACACCTCGTCGTCCTCGACGGGGGTTTCATCATCCCACAAGCTGATGTCGTTCAGCGCCGAATGGGCTGGCGTGAACGCCGCGGCTTCGCGCGACTCGCCAAGCTCGGCGCGGCCGCGCAACTGGTCGGTGCTGATGCCGAAATACTCGGCAATGCGCGACACGTGCTTGTCGGACGGGTCGACGATTTTCTCGCTGAGAATGCGCGACAGCGTGGATTGCGGAACGCCCGTGCGCCGGTGCAGCTCTGTCGGGGACAGGCCGTGGCGGTCGAGCAGCGCTTTGAGTACGGAGGCTACGTTGCGTTTTTGCATAGCGTGCATAATGCATCCCAGCCAGGGGGAATGCAATCACTCGGTGCTTGTTGCCGTCACCTGGTGTGGGTATCGTCGCCGCGCGGCTCTTCTTCATATAGACAGGGAATGGAACACCGACATGGACTTCACCCCCCAGCGCCGCTGGCCACGCCAGTTACTCATGTGGCTGCTGATACTGCTGGCACTGGTCTTTGACTTCAACCTGCAGGACCTGCCCAGCAGCGAACGCCCGCGGCGCGTGTTCACCCGTGGCTTCGTCGTGGTATGCGTGGTCGTGGTGGTGATCGAGCTGATCCTGCTCAACCAGTTCTACCGCTGATGCGCATATTTGCCCCAGCCAAGGCGCCTGCAACGGGCAGTAAAAGCCTGTACCATTAGCGGTTTCGCAACAGCCACCAGATCCCGCTTCAAGGCCCCGAATGTCCGATCTCTCCGCACACACCCCGATGATGCAGCAGTACTGGAAGCTGAAAAACCAGCACCCGGACCAGCTGATGTTCTACCGCATGGGCGACTTCTACGAGATCTTCTACGAAGATGCGAAGAAGGCCGCGAAACTGCTGGATATCACCCTGACCGCCCGCGGGCAGTCGGCGGGGCAGTCCATCCCCATGTGCGGGATCCCCTTCCATTCGCTCGAGGGCTACCTGGCCAAGCTGGTCAAGCTCGGCGAGTCGGTGGTCATCTGCGAGCAGATCGGCGACCCGGCCACCAGCAAGGGGCCGGTGGAGCGCCAGGTGGTGCGCATCATCACCCCGGGTACCATCAGCGACGAGGCGCTGCTGGACGAGCGCCGCGACAACCTGATCGCCGCCCTGCTGGGTGACGAGCGCCTGTTCGGCCTGGCGGTGCTGGATATCACCAGCGGCAACTTCACCGTGCAGGAGATCAAGGGCTGGGAAAACCTGCTGGCGGAGCTTGAGCGAATCAACCCGGTGGAGCTGCTGATCCCGGATGACTGGCCACAGGGCCTGCCAGCCGAGAAGCGCCCCGGCGCCCGCCGCCGCGCGCCCTGGGACTTCGACCGCGATTCGGCGCGCAAGAGCCTGTGCCAGCAGTTCGCCACCCAAGACCTCAAAGGCTTTGGCTGCGACAAGCTGACCCTGGCCATCGGCGCCGCAGGTTGCTTGCTCGGTTACGCCAAGGAGACCCAGCGCACCTCGCTGCCGCACCTGCGCAGCCTGCGCCATGAGCGCATGGATGACACGGTCATCCTCGACGCCGCCAGCCGCCGCAACCTGGAGTTGGACATCAACCTGGCCGGCGGGCGCGACAACACCCTGCAGTCGGTGGTCGACCGCTGCCAGACCGCCATGGCCAGCCGCCTGCTGACCCGCTGGCTGAACCGCCCGCTGCGCGACCTCAAGGTGCTCACCGCACGCCAGGGCTCCATCCGCTGCCTGCTCGACGGCTACCGTTTCGAAAAGCTGCAGCCGCAGCTCAAGGAAATCGGCGACATCGAGCGCATTCTGGCGCGCATCGGCCTGCGTAACGCCCGCCCGCGCGACCTGGCGCGCCTGCGTGACGCCCTCGGTGCCCTGCCCGAGCTGCAAAACGCGATGGCCGAGCTGGAAGCGCCGCACCTGGCGCGCCTGGCCGCCATCACCGGCACCTACCCGGAGCTGGCCGGCCTGCTGGAGCGGGCGATCATCGACAACCCGCCGGCGGTGATCCGCGATGGCGGCGTGCTCAAGACCGGCTACGACAGCGAGCTGGACGAGTTGCTGGCGATGAGCGAGAACGCCGGCCAGTTCCTCATCGACCTCGAAGCCCGCGAAAAGGCCCGCACCGGCCTTGCCAACCTCAAGGTCGGCTACAACCGCGTGCACGGCTACTTCATCGAGCTGCCGACCAAGCAGGCCGAGCAGGCCCCGGGCGACTATATTCGCCGCCAGACCCTCAAGGGCGCCGAGCGCTTCATCACCCCGGAGCTCAAAGCCTTCGAAGACAAGGCACTGTCGGCCAAAAGCCGCGCCCTGGCCCGCGAAAAGATGCTCTACGACGCGCTGCTCGAGACCCTCATCGGCCACCTGGCGCCGCTGCAGGACAGCGCCGCGGCCCTCGCCGAGCTGGACGTGCTGAGCAACCTGGCAGAACGTGCGCTTAACCTGGACCTGAACTGCCCAAGCTTTGTCGAAGAGCCGTGCCTACGCATCGAGCAAGGCCGCCACCCGGTGGTCGAGCAGGTGCTGACCACGCCGTTCGTGGCCAACGACCTGGGCCTGGACGACAGCACACGCATGCTGATCATCACCGGCCCGAACATGGGCGGTAAGTCCACCTACATGCGCCAGACCGCACTGATCGTGCTGCTGGCGCATATCGGCAGCTTCGTGCCGGCGGCCAGTTGCGAACTGTCGCTGGTCGACCGTATCTTCACCCGCATCGGCTCCAGCGACGACCTGGCCGGCGGGCGCTCGACCTTCATGGTCGAGATGAGCGAAACCGCGAACATTCTGCACAACGCCACCGACCGCAGCCTGGTGCTGATGGACGAAGTGGGCCGCGGCACCAGCACCTTCGACGGCCTGTCGCTGGCCTGGGCTGCCGCCGAGCGCCTGGCCCAGCTGCGCGCCTATACCCTGTTCGCCACTCACTACTTCGAGCTGACCGTGCTGCCGGAGAGCGAACCGCTGGTGGCCAACGTGCACCTGAACGCCACCGAGCACAACGAGCGCATCGTGTTCCTGCACCATGTGCTGCCGGGCCCGGCCAGCCAGAGCTACGGCCTGGCCGTGGCCCAGCTGGCCGGCGTGCCGGGGCCGGTGATCCAACGTGCCCGCGAACACCTGGGCCGGCTGGAGACCGCCAGCCTGCCCCATGACGCGCCACTTGCCAGCAAGAGCAAGGACGAGCCAAGCGTGCCACACCAAAGCGACCTGTTCGCCAGCCTGCCACACCCGGCCATCGAGAAGCTGGGCAAGCTGCAACTGGACGACATGACGCCGCGCCAAGCTATCGAAATGCTATATCAACTAAAGAACCTGTTATAACGACCACCCGCGCAAGCTGGTAGAATCCGGCGCGGTTTGCGAGTGCTGCAGGTTATTAGCCTGGCCTGCAGCCACACCATCGTGAGCCGCGCTGCCCTGGACGGAAGGGCAAGCTGCCGTCGCCTGAGGAGAGAATTAGAAATGACCTTCGTCGTCACCGACAACTGCATCAAATGCAAGTACACCGACTGCGTGGAAGTCTGCCCGGTGGACTGCTTCTACGAAGGCCCGAACTTCCTGGTGATTCACCCGGACGAGTGCATCGACTGTGCGCTGTGCGAGCCTGAGTGCCCGGCCCAGGCCATCTTCTCGGAAGACGAGATCCCGGCTGGCATGGAGAACTTCATCGAGCTCAACGCCGAGCTTGCGGAAATCTGGCCGAACATCACCGAGAAGAAAGACGCCCTGGCGGACGCCGAAGAGTGGGACGGCAAGACTGGCAAGATCGCCGACCTGGAGCGCTGAGTTCCAGGCACGAAAAAGGCCCGCAACGGGCCTTTTTTCATTTCTGCCAGGCAAAAAAAAGGGGCGGTTTGACCCGCCCACATTTTTTCCGTAGTCCCTGTATATCCCACTCATCGTCCTGATGAATCGCCTCTTGCGATGTCCTTGGCCGTCATCCGTGATGGCCTGTGTCTGTCCGTTGACACAGTTCGAATACTAGCGATTTCCGGGCGGTGGGCAAGGGGTGAATTTTTCAGGAAGTTTCCACAGACACATTCAGAAAAGTCGTAAAAAACCTTTGGTTTCAATTGCTTAAAAATTTAAAGGCGTTGAAAACGACTTTTATTTACCGCTCCTGTCACGGTTCTCCTACAGCACGAGTAAGTAAATGCTTACACGCCATGCAACGAGGGTAGATAAGTAAACAACCCGGTAGGCACAAACAAAAACGCCCCGAGGTCATCGGGGCGTCTTGCGCGGCCTGGCGTACGCTTACTGGAACAGCGACTCGCTGGACAGGCCGTTCTTCTCGAGGATCTCGCGCAGACGCTTGAGGCCCTCTACCTGGATTTGCCGCACCCGCTCACGGGTCAGGCCGATTTCCAGGCCAACGTCTTCCAGGGTGCTGCTTTCGTGCCCGCGCAGGCCGAAGCGGCGTACCACCACCTCACGCTGCTTGTCGGTCAGCTCGCCCAGCCACTGGTCGATGCTCTGCGACAGGTCGTCGTCCTGCAACAGCTCACAAGGGTCGGTGGGGCGATCGTCGGTGAGGGTATCGAGCAGGGTCTTGTCCGAGTCAGGGCCGAGCGAGACATCCACCGACGATACCCGCTCGTTCAGGCCGAGCATGCGCTTGACCTCGGCCACTGGTTTTTCCAGCAGGCTGGCGATTTCTTCAGGCGATGGCTCGTGGTCGAGCTTTTGCGTCAGCTCCCGCGCGGCACGCAGGTAGACGTTGAGCTCCTTGACCACGTGGATCGGCAGGCGAATGGTGCGGGTCTGGTTCATGATCGCCCGCTCGATGGTCTGGCGGATCCACCAGGTGGCGTAGGTCGAGAAGCGGAAGCCACGCTCGGGGTCGAACTTCTCCACCGCACGAATCAGGCCCAGGTTGCCTTCCTCGATCAAGTCGAGCAGCGACAGGCCACGATTGACGTAACGGCGGGCGATCTTGACCACCAGGCGCAGGTTGCTTTCGATCATGCGCTTGCGACCGGCCGGGTCGCCTTTTTGCGAGAGACGCGCGAAATGCACTTCTTCCTCTGGCGAAAGCAGGGGCGAGAAGCCGATTTCGTTGAGATACAGCTGGGTGGCATCGAGCGCCCGGCTGTAATCGATATATTTGTGCTGCTTGAGCGAGGCGCCCTGTTTCGACTTGGTCCGAACCGACGGTACAGCAGGTTCGTCTGACACCACATCCGTTTCCAAAACGATGCCGGTCTCCATCAAGAGCAGGTCATCGTCGATGTCAAACTCCGGCACTTCTTTACTGAGAGCCATTGTTATAGTCCTTTGCTGAGTTCGAACTCAGACTCGAGCGTCACCTTTCCGTGGTAGCGCTGGAGCCTGTCCCCTCTACATCCAAGGAACAGGCCGGAACAATGGTCAGCGGCGTGGCAAGAACTGGAGCGGATCGACGGGTTTGCCCTGGCGGCGAATCTCGAAATGCAGCTTCACCCGATCAGTGCCCGTGGACCCCATCTCTGCGATTGTCTGCCCTGCCTTGACCTGCTGCCCCTCCCGAACCAACAGCCTGCGGTTGTGACCGTAGGCACTGACGTAGGTATCGCTGTGTTTGATGATGATCAGCTCGCCGTAGCCCCGCAAGCCACTCCCGGCGTAAACCACTGCTCCATCAGACGCGGCAAAAACAGGCTGTCCCAAATCACCGGCGATATCAATGCCTTTATTCAAACTACCGTTTGAAGCAAATTTTCCAATCAACACGCCGTTTGCCGGCCACGTCCAGCCGCCTACGGCGCGCTCTGCAGCCGGGACCTGGGCAACCGTTTGCGAGGACGTCGAAGGCGCCACTGTGGCAGTTTTGCCACTGCCGGATGCTGGCGCGGTAGTGGCAATTGGCCGACGAATGACCGTCGTCTTGCTGGATGAAGAAGGGCTGGAAACCACCGTCGTGCTGCCACCGGCAGCGCTGCTGAAACGGATGGCCTGACCGGGACGGATGGTGTAAGGCGCCGGGATGTTGTTGCGCGCTGCCAGCTCCTTGTAGTCCCAGCCATAACGGAAGGCGATGGAGAACAAAGTGTCGCCCGGCTTGACCACGTACTGCCCAGAGGTGACGGTCGGGCGCTTGGGCGCCGCATTGTTGCGGTCGACCACCCGCGCGCCGCTGGAGCCTGTGCTCGAGCAGCCGGCCAACAGGGTTCCCATGGCAAGCGCAATCACCAGAAGCTTCAAAACCGAACGATCCTTGCGCTGCCGAACGACTGTGTGACCCACCCGCGCTCCCCTCATGGTGCCGAAAAAGACGATTTGAAATGCAATATTGTTGCAATTATAACCGAGGCGCCTGCCGAGCAGGGCTCAGTATGTGCCGCAATGGCGCAGGCCTCGCCGAATAGACAGGCCCGGCCCCCAGGAATTCGTCGCCCGCACAAATATTCCGGCGCTTGCCTCAGGCCAGCGGGCCACCCAGCAATGGCACGAAGCGCACCGCACCGAGCACCCGGCGCGAGAAGCCGTGTTCTTCACGCACGATCAGCATCAGTTGCTGCGCCTCCCCTGCCGGGCCCACCGGGATGACCATGCGCCCGCCGGGCGCCAGCTGGTCGAGCAAAGCCTGGGGCACCTCGGGCGCCACCGCAGTGACGATGATGGCGTTGTACGGCGCCAGCGCCGGCCAGCCCTCGCAGCCGTCGCCCCAGCGGAATACCACGTTGCGCAGGTTGAGTTCGAGCAGGCGCTCCTTGGCGCGGTCCTGCAGCACCTTGATGCGTTCCACCGAGAACACCCGCTCCACCAGCTGGGCGAGGATCGCGGTCTGGTAACCGGAGCCGGTACCGATCTCCAGCACCTTGTCCAGCGGGCCGGCCTCGAGCAACAGCTCGCTCATGTGCGCGACCATGAACGGCTGCGAGATGGTCTGGTTGTGGCCGATCGGCAGCGCGGTGTCTTCGTAGGCGCGATGGGCCAGGGCCTCGTCGACGAACAGGTGGCGCGGGGTGCGGCGAATCGCCTCGAGCACCTTGGCGTTGGACACGCCCTCCTCGTACAGCCGCTGGATCAGCCGCTCCCGGGTGCGCTGGGAGGTCATGCCAATTCCGTGGCGCATCAGATCGTCCTGCTCGCGCATCAGAGCACGCCCTCCAGCCAGCCCTCGAAACGCTCGAAGGCGTCGTTGAAGGTGCGGTCCAGCTGCAACGGCGTGATCGACACGTAGCCTTGCATCACGGCATGGAAGTCGGTGCCCGGGCCGCCGTCCTCGGCGTCACCGGCCACGGCGATCCAGTAACCTTCCTTGCCCCGCGGGTTGACCACCTTGTGCGGCGCGGCGGCGCGGGCACGGTGGCCCAGGCGGGTCAGCTGGATGCCACGGATGTGCTCCAGCGGCAGGTTGGGGATGTTGATGTTCAGCACCGTACGCGGCGGCAACTCCAGGCGCGCCTGCGCCTCGACCAGGCGGCGGGCGATATGGGCGGCGGCCGGCAGGTTGTCGGGCTGGCGCGACACCAGCGAGAACGCCTGTGACGTACCGCCGAGAAAGCGCCCTTCGAGCGCAGCGGCCACGGTGCCGGAATACAGCACGTCGTCACCCAGGTTGGCGCCCAGGTTGATACCCGACACCACCATGTCGGGGGTGTGCGGCAACAGGCCGTTGACCCCCAGGTGCACGCAGTCGGTGGGGGTGCCGTTAAGGCTGATGAAGCCGTTGGCGAGCGTCTGCGGGTGCAGCGGCCGGTCGAGGGTCAGCGAGCTGCCGGCACCGCTCTTGTCTTGATCCGGGGCAATTACCGCGCACTCGGCATAATCCGCCAGCGCAGCATGCAGCGCGGCGAGGCCGGGTGCGGTAACACCGTCGTCATTCGAAATCAGAATACGCATGGGCTGTCCGTCTGCCCTGCCGGCACCAGATCGACGAGTTCGCGCACCACCACGGTGGCGAAGCATCCGGCCGGAAGGACGAATTCCAGTTGCAGGATATCAGGCTCGGGATAATGCCATGTAAGCCGCCCAATAGGGAGCCGCAGAATACGCCGTTCGTGCGTCATGCCCGCGCGCGCCAGCCATTGGCACAGCTGCGGGTGGCGCGCACCGACTGCGTTCTCCAGGGCCTGGGGGCTGCCGCTGCCCGGCGCCTCGCCCTCGCCCCACATCGGGCCGGTGGGGTGCAGGTCGAGAATCGCCAGGCGCGGGTCGCGGCATTCGGCCTCGCCTGCGGCAAAGAAACTGCGGCTGTCGGTGAAGGCCAGCAGGTCGCCCACCTGTGCTTGCTGCCAGCTGCCATCGGCCACCCGCGCGGCCAGCACCTGGTTGAACAGGTAGCTGCGCCCGGCCGACAGCAGCCGCGAGCGCACGTTGCGCTGCTCGGGCAGGGCCTGGCGCGCGGCCCAGTCCTGGGCGTCGTGGACGTTGCCGCCGGCATGGCCGAAGCGCTGGGCACCAAAATAGTTGGGTACGCCCTGGGCCTTGAGCTGTTCAAGGCGCGCATCGAGTGCCGCGTGTTCGGCGGTCAGACCGGTCAGACGCAAGGTGAAGCCGTTGGCCGAGTGGGCACCGCGTTGCAGCTTGCGCGAATGGCGCACCTGCTTGAGCACGCGCAAGGTCTCATCCTCGGCACGGGTCAGGTCCGGGTCGGCCTTGCCCGGCAGGTGCAGGCTGAACCACTGGCGGGTCAGGGCCTGGCGGTCCTTGAGGCCCGCGTAGCTGATGGCGCGTACCGGCACACCGGCAGCGCGGGCCAGGCGGCGGGCGGCCTCTTCGGTATTGAGGTCGCGTTTTTCAACCCACAGCCACAGGTGCTCGCCCTGCCCCGACAACGGGATATCGAGCACTTCATCAACCTGGAAGTCCTCGGCCACGGCCTTCAATACGGCGCTACCCAGGGCCTCGCCCGAGGCCCGTGGCCCCAGCAGTTCCAGTTCGGTCATACGGGCAGCAACAGGGCGACGGCGTGCACGGCGATCCCTTCCTCGCGGCCGGTGAAGCCGAGCTTTTCTTCGGTGGTGGCCTTGACGTTGACCTGGTCGAGTTCGACCTGCAGGTCTTCGGCGATGCGCTGGCGCATGGTTTCGATGTGCGGGGCCATCTTCGGCGCCTGGGCGACGATGGTGGCGTCGACGTTGCCGACCTTCCAGCCCTTGCCGCGCACCACACCCAGCACATGGCGCAGCAGCACGCGGCTGTCGGCGCCCTTGAACTGCGGGTCGGTGTCGGGGAAGTGCTTGCCGATGTCACCCAGCGCCGCAGCGCCGAGCAGGGCATCGCTGACGGCGTGCAGCAGCACGTCGCCGTCGGAGTGGGCCAGCAGGCCGTATTTGTGGGGGATACGCACCCCGCCCAGGGTAATGAAATCACCGTCGGCAAAACGGTGCACATCGTAGCCGTGGCCAATACGCATAGAAAAACGCCCTGATTGAGTCAGGGCGTGATTCTACCTGCTTTCATGCAGTATTGGGGCTGCTGTGCAGCCCTTCGCGGGTGAACCCGCCCCCACAGGGAACGCTGCAAGCCGAAGCTTGCAGATATCCTGTGGGAGCAGGTTTACCCGCGAAAAAGCCGACACCGTGCTGGCAGGTCAAACCCGGCCAAGTGCCACTGCATGGTGGCGCAGGTGCTCATCGATGAAGCTGGCGATGAAGTAGTAGCTGTGGTCATAGCCTGGCTGCAGGCGCAGGGTCAGCTCGTGCCCACCCTTGCGCGCGGCCTGTTCCAGCGCCTGCGGCTTGAGCTGCTTTTCCAGGAAGTCGTCACGATCACCCTGGTCCACCAGCAGCGGCGGGCAATGCTCGGCCTCGGCCAGCAACACGCTGGCATCCCACTCGCGCCAGCGCGCACGGTCTTCGCCCAGGTAGCGGCTGAAGGCCTTCTCGCCCCACGGGCAGTCCATGGGGTTGCTGATCGGCGAGAACGCCGACACCGAGCGGTAACGCCCCGGGTTGCGCAGGGCGCACACCAGCGCGCCGTGCCCGCCCATGGAGTGGCCGCTGATGCTGCGCTGGTCGCTGGCCGGGAAGTGCGCCTCGATCAGTGCCGGCAGCTCCTGCACCACGTAGTCATGCATGCGGTAGTGCTGGGCCCAGGGCTGCTGGGTGGCGTTCAGGTAGAACCCGGCGCCCAGGCCGAAGTCCCACGCGCCATCCGGGTCGCCTGGCACCTGCTCGCCACGCGGGCTGGTGTCGGGGGCGACGATGATCAGCCCAAGCTCGGCGGCCAGGCGCTGGGCGCCGGCCTTTTGCATGAAGTTCTCGTCGGTGCAGGTCAGCCCCGACAGCCAGTACAGCACCGGCAGTTTCTCGCCCTGCTCGGCCTGGGGCGGCAGGTACACGGCGAACACCATGTCGCAGCCAAGCACCTTGGAGCTGTGCCGGTAGCGCTTGTGCCAGCCGCCGAAGCTCTTCTGGCAGGAGATGTTTTCCAGCGTCATGGCAGCGGGCCTCAGAAGTGGATGACGCTACGAATGCTCTTGCCTTCGTGCATCAGGTCGAAGGCCTTGTTGATGTCTTCCAGGCCCATGGTGTGGGTGATGAAGGTGTCCAGCGGGATCTCGCCCTTCTCGGCCATCTCGACGTAGCTCGGCAGCTCGCTGCGGCCACGCACGCCACCAAAGGCCGAACCGCGCCAGACGCGGCCGGTCACCAGCTGGAACGGACGGGTGGCGATTTCCTGGCCGGCACCGGCCACGCCGATGATCACCGACTCGCCCCAACCCTTGTGGCAGCACTCCAGTGCCGCGCGCATCAGTTGCACGTTGCCGATGCACTCGAAGGAGAAGTCCACGCCGCCGTCGGTGAGGTCGACGATCACTTCCTGGATCGGGCGGTCGTATTCCTTCGGGTTGATGCAGTCGGTGGCGCCCAGCTGGCGGGCGATCTCGAACTTGGCCGGGTTGATGTCGATGGCGATGATGCGCGAGGCCTTGGCCTTGACTGCACCGATGATGGCCGACAGGCCAATGCCGCCCAGGCCGAAGATGGCCACGGTGTCACCGGGCTTGACCTTAGCGGTGTTGATCACCGCGCCAATGCCGGTGGTGACGCCGCAACCGAGCAGGCAGACCTTCTCCAGCGGGGCTTCTTTCTGGATCTTGGCCACGGAGATTTCCGGCAGCACGGTGTACTCGGAGAAGGTCGAGGTGCCCATGTAGTGGAACAGCTGCTGGCCTTTGTAGCTGAAGCGGGTGGTGCCGTCCGGCATCAGGCCCTTGCCCTGGGTGGCGCGGATGGCCTGGCACAGGTTGGTCTTGCCCGACAGGCAGAATTTGCACTTGCCGCACTCTGGGGTGTACAGCGGGATCACGTGGTCGCCCACGGCCACCGAGGTGACGCCCTCGCCGACCGCTTCGACGATGGCACCGCCTTCGTGGCCGAGGATCGACGGGAAGATGCCTTCCGGGTCAGCGCCCGACAGGGTGTAGGCGTCGGTGTGGCAAACGCCCGAGGCGACGACGCGCAGCAGCACTTCGCCGGCTTTGGGCATGGCCACGTCGACCTCGACGATTTCCAGGGGTTTCTTGGCTTCGAAGGCTACGGCAGCGCGGGACTTGATCATCGAGTGTCTCCAGACAAGGTGTCGATTTCAGTCCAGCAGTGTAATTCATGCTCTTTTGATGAATAATCCGGCCAGTTAAAAAACATTATTGCCGCACAGGGATAATCCATGAGCAACCGCTGGGAAGGCATCGATGAGTTCGTCGCCGTGGCCGAGTCGGGCCAGTTCACGGCGGCGGCCGAGCGCCTGGGGGTTTCCTCGTCGCACATCAGCCGGCAGATCGCCCGCCTGGAAGAGCGCCTGCAAACCCGCCTTTTGTACCGCAGTACCCGGCGGGTGACCCTGAGCGAAGCCGGGCAGACCTTTTTGCAGCACTGCCAACGCCTGCAGGATGGCCGCGAAGAGGCGCTGCGGGCCATGGGCGATCTGGCCAGCGAGCCCAAGGGCCTGCTGCGCATGACCTGCGCGGTGGCCTATGGCGAGCGCTTCATCGTGCCGCTGGTAACGCGCTTCATGGCGCAGTACCCGCAGTTGCGGGTGGAAGTGGAGCTGAGCAACCGCACCCTAGACCTGCTGCACGAAGGCATGGACCTGGCAATCCGCCTGGGCCGCCTGCAGGACTCACGGCTGGTGGCCACACGCCTGGCGCCCCGGCGCATGTACCTGTGCGCCTCGCCTGCTTATCTTGAGCGCTATGGGCGGCCCCACAGCCTGTCGGAGCTGGCCCGGCACAACTGCCTGGTGGGTAGCTCGGACTTGTGGGCCTTGCAGCAGGATGGCCGCGAGATCAGCCAGCGGGTGCAGGGCAACTGGCGCTGCAACAGCGGCCAGGCGGTGCTGGATGCGGCGTTGCAGGGAATGGGGTTGTGCCAGTTGCCGGATTACTACGTGCTGGAGCACCTGCACAGCGGTGCGCTGGTGTCGTTGCTGGAGGGGCATCAGCCGCCTAATACGGCAGTGTGGGCGCTGTATCCGCAGCAGCGGCACCTGTCGCCGAAGGTGCGGCGCTTGGTGGATTACATGAAGGAAGAGCTGGCGGGGTTGCCGGAGTATCGGCAGGGCTGAAGAACTGCACTGTCATCACTGGCCTCTTCGCGGGCAAGCCCGCTCCCACAGGACTGCATCGAGCTTGAAACTCACGGCCCCTGTAGGAGCCGGCTTGCCGGCGATAGGGCCGGCACAGGCGCACGGCTGAAGAACTGTACGGTTATTGCTGGCCTCTTCGCGGGTAAACCCGCTCCCACAGGGATCGCACAGGCCTTCAGGTTTGCACTGTACCTGTGGGAGCGGGTTCACCCGCGAAAGAGCCGGAGTAGGAAATTCAGCGCCGTCCCGCCCACCGCTGACGCAACCACTCCAGGTCTTCCGGGCGGGTCACCTTGATGTTGTCGCTGCGCCCCTCCACCAGCCGTGGCGCGTGCCCGGCCCATTCGATGGCGGAGGATTCATCGGTCACCGCCACATCCGACACCAGGCACTCGGCCAGCGCCCGGTGCAGCATGCCCAAACGGAACATCTGCGGCGTGTAGGCCTGCCACACGGTGCTGCGGTCGATGGTGGCGCTCACCCGGCCATCGGCACCGGCACGCTTGAGGGTGTCGCGGGCCGGTACCGCCAGCAGGCCACCCACCGGGTCATCGGCAAGCTCCGCCAGCAAACGGTCCAGGTCACTGCGCGCCAGGTTCGGCCTGGCGGCATCGTGCACCAGCACCCAATCGTCGTCGGCAGCGCCCTGGGCGTGCAGCAACAGCAGCGCACTGAGCACCGAATCGGCCCGCTCGCGGCCACCCGGGGCACGCTGGATGCGCGAGTCATGGGCGCAGCGCAGGCCGGGCCAGTACGGGTCTTCATCGGCAATGCTGACCACCACGCCCTTGAGCGCGGGGTGGCCTAGAAAACAGTCGAGGCTATGCTCGAGGATGGTCTGCCCGCCCAGCATCAGATACTGCTTGGGGCGGTCGGCAGCCATGCGGGCACCAACGCCCGCAGCAGGAATCACGGCCCAGAAGGCCGGTAACGGATGGGTCATTTTTGTGGCAGCTGGTAGAGGGTTTCGCCTTCCTTGACCATCCCCAGTTCATGACGAGCCCGCTCTTCCACGGTCTCCATACCTTTCTTCAGCTCCAGTACTTCGGCATCGAGCACGCGATTGCGCTCCAGCAGCCGCTCGTTCTCGGCGTGCTGTTCGTCAATCTGCTGCTTGAGTTCGGCCACTTGCGCCAGGCTGCCATTACCGACCCAAAGGCGGTATTGCAGGCCGCCGAGCAGCAGGAGCAGGACGAGGAACAACCAATAGGGACTGCGCATGAAGATATCCAGGTATAAAGGCCGCCGCAGCGAGCTTCCGATAGCACGAAGCCTGGCCGAGGCCAGGCTTCGTCGACAGAAACCCGTGGGAAACGCCTGAACGTTCAGTACGAACGTGCAGGCTGCCCCGGCTGCTGCCTTTTTACCATCTCTTGCTTAGCCGCGAAACTCGGCACGGCCGCGGTAAACGGCTTTGGCGCCCAGTTGCTCTTCGATGCGCAGCAGTTGGTTGTACTTGCTGACGCGGTCGGAACGGCACAGCGAACCGGTCTTGATCTGGCCGGCAGCGGTACCCACGGCCAGGTCGGCGATGGTGGAGTCTTCGGTTTCACCGGAACGGTGCGAGATCACCGCGGTGTAGCCGGCAGCCTTGGCCATCTGGATGGCTTCGAGGGTTTCGGTCAGCGAGCCGATCTGGTTGAACTTGATCAGGATCGAGTTACCGATGCCCTTCTCGATGCCTTCTTTCAGGATTTTGGTGTTGGTAACGAACAGGTCGTCGCCCACCAGCTGGACTTTCTCGCCGATCTTGTCGGTGAGGATTTTCCAGCCAGCCCAGTCGGACTCGTCCAGGCCGTCTTCGATCGAGATGATCGGGAAGCGCTCGGTCAGGCCTTTGAGGTAGTCGGCAAAACCTTCGGCGTCGAACGACTTGCCTTCACCGGACAGGTTGTACTTGCCGTCTTCGTAGAACTCGGAAGCGGCGCAGTCCAGGGCCAGGGTCACGTCGGTACCCAGCTTGTAGCCGGCTTTGTCGCAGGCTTCGGCGATGGCCGCCAGGGCGTCTTCGTTGGAAGCCAGGTTAGGCGCGAAGCCACCTTCGTCACCCACGGCGGTGTTCAGGCCACGGGCCTTCAGTACAGCCTTGAGGTGGTGGAAGATCTCGGTGCCCATGCGCAGGCCGTCGGAGAAGGTCTTGGCGCCAACCGGCTGCACCATGAACTCTTGGATGTCGACGTTGTTGTCGGCGTGCTCGCCGCCGTTGATGATGTTCATCATCGGCACCGGCATCGAGTACTGGCCCGGGGTGCCATTCAGGTTGGCGATGTGCGCGTACAGCGGCAGGTCCTGGTCCTGGGCGGCAGCTTTGGCAGCAGCCAGGGAGACGGCCAGGATGGCGTTGGCGCCCAGCTTGGCCTTGTTCTCGGTACCGTCCAGTTCGATCATGGCGCGGTCCAGGGCTTTCTGGTCCGATGGGTCCTTGCCCAGCAGCAGTTCGCGGATCGGGCCATTGATGTTGCCGACGGCCTTCAGCACGCCTTTGCCCAGGTAACGGCTCTTGTCGCCATCACGCAGCTCCAGCGCTTCGCGCGAGCCAGTGGAAGCACCCGACGGCGCGCAGGCGCTGCCGATGATGCCGTTGTCGAGCAGTACGTCGGCTTCCACGGTGGGGTTGCCACGGGAATCGAGAACTTCACGACCTTTGATGTCGACGATCTTTGCCATTGTTGTAAGCACTCCAGAATTGACGAAACTAACGCAACTTTTGGGAATTCTTGCCGTTCACCAGGCGACATGGCACGGGCAGGCCTGGCGAAGGGAGCCCCTGACCTGACGGTCAGGGGGTGGAACGGGCGGTACTTTACCCGAGAAACGCGCTTTACGCGGTTTCTACCGTCGGAAAACTTTTCACCAGGTCATCCAGCTGCTTGAGCTGGCTGAGGAACGGCTCCAGTTTGTCCAGGCGCAGGGCGCAGGGGCCATCGCACTTGGCGTTGTCCGGGTCGGGGTGGGCTTCGAGGAACAGCCCGGCCAGGCCCTGGCTCATGCCGGCCTTGGCAAGGTCGGTGACCTGGGCGCGGCGGCCACCGGCGGAGTCGGCGCGACCACCCGGGGTCTGCAGGGCATGGGTGACGTCGAAGAACACCGGGTACTCGAACTGCTTCATGATGCCGAAGCCGAGCATGTCCACCACCAGGTTGTTGTAGCCGAAGCTCGAACCGCGCTCACACAGGATGAGCTGGTCGTTGCCGGCCTCGACGCACTTGGCGAGGATGTGCTTCATCTCGTGGGGCGCCAGGAACTGCGCCTTCTTGATGTTGATCACCGCACCGGTCTTGGCCATCGCCACCACCAGGTCGGTCTGGCGCGACAGGAAGGCCGGCAGCTGGATGATGTCGCACACCTGTGCTACCGGTTCGCACTGGTAGGGTTCGTGCACGTCGGTGATCACCGGCACGTTGAAGGTGCGCTTGATCTCCTCGAAGATCTTCAGCCCCTCTTCCATGCCCGGGCCACGGTACGAGGCCACCGACGAGCGGTTGGCCTTGTCGAAGCTGGCCTTGAACACGTACGGGATACCGAGTTTTTCGGTGACCCGCACGTACTCCTCGCAGACCTTCAGGGCCAGGTCACGGGATTCCAGAACGTTCATGCCGCCGAACAGGACGAACGGCTTGTCGTTGGCGATCTCGATGTTACCGACGCGAATGATCTTCTGAGTCATGGATCAGGCCTTGTTCTTCTGTGCCAGGGCAGCCTTGACGAAACCGCTGAACAGCGGGTGGCCGTCACGAGGCGTCGAGGTGAACTCTGGGTGGAACTGGCAGGCGACGAACCATGGGTGGTCCTTGGACTCGACCACTTCCACCAGCGCACCGTCTTCGGAACGGCCCGAAACCACCAGGCCGGCGTCGACCAGTTGCCCCAGCAGGTTGTTGTTCACTTCGTAGCGGTGGCGGTGACGCTCGGTGATGATGTCCTTGCCATAGCAGTCGTGCACTTTCGAACCCGATGCCAGCTGGCAGTCCTGGGCGCCCAGGCGCATGGTGCCGCCCAGGTCGGAGGCTTCGGTACGGGTCTCGACCGCGCCGGTGGCATCAGCCCACTCGGTGATCAGGCCGACCACCGGGTGACCGCTGTTGCGGTCGAACTCGGTGGAGTTGGCGTCTTTCCAGCCCACCACGTTACGGGCGAACTCGATCACGGCCACCTGCATGCCCAGGCAGATGCCCAGGTACGGGACCTTGTTCTCACGGGCGTATTGCACCGCGGTGATCTTGCCTTCGACGCCGCGCAGGCCGAAACCGCCCGGTACCAGGATGGCATCGGCACCTTCGAGCAGGCTGGTGCCCTGGTTCTCGATGTCTTCGGAGTCGATGTAGCGCAGGTTGACCTTGGTACGGTTGGTGATGCCGGCGTGGCTCATCGCTTCGATCAGCGACTTGTACGCATCCAGCAGCTCCATGTACTTGCCGACCATGGCGATGGTGACTTCCTGCTCAGGGTTGAGCTTGGCGTCCACCACCTTGTCCCACTCGGACAGGTCGGCGCTGTTGCACTGCAGGCCGAAGCGCTCGACGACGAAGTCGTCCAGGCCTTGTGCGTGCAGCACGCCAGGGATCTTGTAGATGGTGTCGACGTCTTCCAGCGAAATCACCGCACGCTCTTCAACGTTGGTGAACAGCGCGATCTTGCGACGCGACGAGGCATCGACCGGGTGGTCGGAGCGGCAGATCAGCACGTCAGGCTGCAGGCCGATGGAGCGCAGCTCCTTGACCGAGTGCTGGGTCGGCTTGGTCTTGGTCTCGCCGGCGGTGGCGATGTACGGCACCAGGGTCAGGTGCATCAGCATGGCGCGCTTGGAGCCCACTTCGACGCGCAGCTGGCGGATGGCCTCGAGGAACGGCTGCGACTCGATGTCGCCCACGGTGCCGCCGATCTCGACCAGCGCGACGTCGGCATCGCCCGCGCCCTTGATGATGCGGCGCTTGATCTCGTCGGTGATGTGCGGGATGACCTGGATGGTCGCGCCCAGGTAATCACCACGGCGCTCTTTACGCAGCACGTGCTCGTAGATGCGGCCGGTGGTGAAGTTGTTGTTCTGGGTCATCGTGGTGCGGATGAACCGCTCGTAGTGGCCCAGGTCGAGGTCAGTCTCGGCGCCGTCGTGGGTGACGAACACTTCACCATGCTGGAACGGGCTCATGGTGCCCGGGTCGACGTTGATGTACGGGTCCAGCTTGAGCATGGTGACCTTCAGGCCCCGCGCTTCCAGGATGGCCGCCAGGGATGCCGAGGCAATGCCTTTCCCCAATGAAGAAACAACACCGCCCGTGACGAATATGTAGCGCGTCATGAAAAACCCTAGAAGTCTGCGTTAAGGCGGCTTGGGCCGCCGGAGAAAGCGAAGGAAGGCCGAAGCCCCCGATCACCTGCGTCAATCACAGTGCATCTCGAACAACTGCCGCGTCTGTACAGACCAGGGGTATCCCCGGTTTGGAGCTCGCTCGTCATTTTAAGAATCAGCCCAGCAAAAAACTGCTTGGTAATCGGCAACTGCTGTGTTTTCGAGGAAGCCACAGAAGCTGTATCAAGAAGGGAGGGTAGTCTACCCGAATGTACCCTTCATCTCAAACCTTGCACGCTGGTCGGCGGCTGCCAGTGCAGCTGGCAATTCGCCCCCCCCAATGCCGGCAGGTTGGCCACTGCCAGTAGCTGTTCGCCACGGTACAAAAGCGGCAGGCGCGGGCGCACGAAGTGCGGCATTTGCGCTTCGTTGAGCAGGCGCTTGAGGTCGCGACGGCCGCGACCGGGCACCTGCATGACTTCGCCGCCCACCCGGTAGGCGATGCGCAGGCCCTGCCCGGCAGGCTCGCCGGCCAGTCGAACACTGCCGTTGCCCGGCAGATGCAAGGGCAGGCCAGGCTCGGGCCAGGCGTGATCACCAGCGACCGGCTGCAGCCAGGCCCCGCTCAACCACCAGATGCGCCCGTGGCTGCGCAGCAACTGGCCGTCGGTCAGGTGCCACACCGGCGTTGCATCGGCGGCCGCATCACGCAGGTCGTCCCAGCCCGCCCAATGGCGGCTGTCGGGCAGCCGGGTGCGGGCGCTCAGCCAGTACTGCAAGGCGTTGCGCTGGCGGGCCGGTGAAAGCCTGGCCAGTGTGGCGAGGTCGAGGGAGGCCAGGCCCAGCCACGGCCATGGCTCGGCACCGCTGGCTGCGGCCAGGTCGGTGACGGCGAGCTCATCCAGCAAGCCCTGCGCCTCACCCAGGTGTTCAGCGGCGCGCGCGAGGTTGCCCTCGGCCTGCGGCCAGCGCCCATGCAACAGCGGCAACACCTCGCCGCGCAGGAAATTGCGGGCGAAGCCGGTATCGGCATTGGAGGGGTCTTCGACCCAAACCAGCCCGCGCGCCTCGGCGTATGCCTGCAAGTGCTGGCGCGCCACCTTCAGCAGCGGGCGCACCAGCCTGCCCTGCCCCAGCGCCCGCACTTCGGGCATGGCCGCCAGGCCGCGCAAACCCGCGCCACGCAACAGGCGAAACAACAGGGTTTCGGCCTGATCGTCGCGATGCTGGCCGGTGAACAGCACTTCGCCCGGCCCCAGCAGCTTTTCGAACGCACCGTAGCGGGCGTCGCGGGCGGCCTGCTCCAGGCTCGCGCCGGGGGCTACCTTAACGTGCACGATATCGAGCTCGACGCTTAAGGCTTTGCACACGGCGCGGCAATGTTGCGGCCAGGTGTCGGCGGCGGCTTGCAGGCCGTGGTGTACGTGGATGGCGCGCAGGGGGGGCGTATGGTGGGTGCGGCGGTAATCGGCCAGCAGGTGCAGCAAGACGGTAGAGTCGAGGCCGCCGGAGAAGGCGATGTGCCAGGCGGGGGCGGTGAGCCAGGGGGAGAGTTGCGGGGTGAGGTCGAGCATCAGCGCCTCACTTGGCGGAAGATCCGGGATGCCCCGATCGCCGGCAAGCCGGCTCCTACAGGTGACGCGCACTTCTGTAGGAGCCGGCTTGCCGGCGATTGGGTCTCAGCCTGTCAGAGGCCGTAGCTCATCAGACGATCGTAACGGCGCTTAAGCAGCGCGTCGTTGTCGAGCTTGCCAAGCATGTCCAGCTGTTCGATCAGGTCGGCGCGCACGCTGGCCGACATCTTGGCCGGGTCGCGGTGGGCGCCGCCCAGCGGCTCCTGGATGACCTTGTCGACGATGTTCAGGCTTTTCAGACGATCGGCGGTCACGCCCATGGCCTCGGCAGCGTCGGCGGCACGGTCGGCGGTCTTCCACAGGATCGAGGCGCAGCCTTCTGGCGAGATCACCGAGTAGGTCGAGTACTGCAACATGTTCAGCTGGTCGCACACGCCAATGGCCAGGGCGCCACCCGAACCACCTTCACCGATCACGGTGGCGATGATCGGGGTTTTCAGGCGCGCCATCACGCGCAGGTTCCAGGCAATGGCTTCGCTCTGGTTGCGCTCTTCGGCGTCGATGCCCGGGTAAGCGCCCGGGGTGTCGATGAAGGTCAGGATCGGCATCTTGAAGCGCTCGGCCATTTCCATCAGGCGGCAGGCCTTGCGGTAGCCTTCAGGACGCGGCATGCCGAAGTTGCGGCGAACTTTTTCACGCACTTCGCGGCCCTTCTGGTGGCCGATGATCATCACCGGCTTGTCGTTCAGGCGCGCAGTACCGCCCACGATCGCGGCGTCGTCGGAGAAGTGACGGTCGCCGTGCAGCTCTTCGAACTCGTCGAAGATGTGCTCGATGTAGTCGAGGGTGTACGGGCGGCGCGGGTGACGGGCCAGGCGGGCGATCTGCCAGCTGGTCAGGTTGCCGAAGATGCTCTCGGTCAGGGTGCTGCTCTTGTCTTGCAGACGGGCAATTTCATCGCTGATGTTCAGCGAGTTGTCGTTGCCCACCAGGCGCAGCTCTTCGATCTTGGCTTGCAGGTCGGCAATCGGCTGTTCGAAATCGAGGAAATTCGGGTTCATAGGCTTCCGTCTTGGGTCTACGGCCAGGCGGCCGGCCGGTTGATCCGTTTGGCGCCCTACCTTAAGGGATCAGGCGCATAAAGGTCGAGATTAAAATTCGTCGTTTCAACGGTATTGCAGGAAGACGTTCTCACGCCCGAACTGGTCACGCAGTGCCTGAATCAGGCCATCGGCCGGGTCGATCGACCACTGGTCGCCGAACTGCAGCATGGCCTTGGCGTCGCTGCCGGTGTATTCCAGGGTGATCGGGCAACCGCCGCGGTGGCGGGTGATCAGCTCGCCCAGCCAGTTCAGGCGGTCGCCTTTGAGCGCATCGTGGGCGATTTTCAGGCGCAGGCTCTCGGCCAGCTTGGTGCGCGCGTCTTCCATGGTCATCACCGTCTTGACCCGCAGGCGCAGGCCACCGGAGAAGTCGTCGTTGCTCACCTCGCCTTCCACCACCACCATGGCATCGGTCTGCAGCAGGGCCTGGGCAGCCATGAACGAGTCGGCGAACAGCGAGGCTTCAATACGCCCGGAGCGGTCGTCGAGGGTGACGAAGCCCATCTTGTCGCCCTTCTTGTTCTTCATTACCCGCAGGGCAATGATCATGCCGGCGATGGTCTGGGTGTCCCGCGCAGGCTTGAGGTCGACGATGCGTTGGCGGGCGAAGCGGCGGATTTCGGTTTCGTACTCGTCGATAGGGTGGCCGGTGAGGTACAGGCCGAGCGTGTCCTTTTCGCCTTTCAGGCGCTCCTTGAGCGTCAGTTCGCGCACCTTGCGGTGGTTGGCATAGACGTCGACCTCCACGTCGTCGAACATGCTGCCGAACAGGTCAACGTGGCCGCTGTCGGCAGTGTGGGCAGCCTGCTCGGCGGCCTTGACCGCCTCGCCCAACGCCGACAGCAAGGTGGCGCGGTTGATGTCGATATTGGCCTGGTAGGCCTTGATCTCGTCATGGAAGTGCGGCCCCAGGCGGTCCAGCGCACCGCTGCGGATCAGCGCATCGAGGGTTCGCTTGTTGACCCGCTTGAGGTCGATGCGGTCGCAGAAGTCGAACAGGTCCTTGAACGGGCCGCCCTGCGCGCGGGCTTCGACGATGGCCTCCACCGGCCCCTCGCCCACGCCCTTGATCGCGCCCAGGCCATAGACGATGCGCCCGTCGTTGTTCACGGTGAACTTGAAGTCGGAGAAGTTCACATCCGGCGCGTCCAGGCGCAGCTTCATGCTGCGCACTTCCTCCACCAGCACCACCACCTTGTCGGTGTTATGCATATCCGCCGACAGCACTGCGGCCATGAACGGCGCCGGGTGGTGGGTCTTGAGCCAGGCGGTCTGGTACGACACCAGGCCGTAGGCGGCGGAGTGGGATTTGTTGAAGCCGTAGCCGGCGAACTTCTCTACCAGGTCGAAGATGTTACCGGCCAGGTCCGCTTCGATGTTGTTGGCAACGCAACCTTCAATGAAGCCGCCGCGCTGCTTGGCCATCTCTTCGGGCTTTTTCTTACCCATCGCCCGGCGCAGCATGTCGGCGCCGCCGAGGGTGTAGCCGGCCATCACCTGGGCGATCTGCATCACCTGTTCCTGGTACAGGATGATGCCGTAGGTCGGCGCCAGTACCGGCTTGAGGCCTTCGTACTGGTAGTCGGAGTGCGGGTAGGCAAGCTCCGCGCGGCCGTGCTTGCGGTTGATGAAGTCGTCCACCATGCCCGATTGCAGCGGGCCCGGGCGGAACAGCGCCACCAGTGCAATAAGGTCTTCCAGGCAGTCGGGCTTGAGCTTTTTGATCAGCTCTTTCATGCCGCGCGATTCAAGCTGGAACACCGCCGTGGTTTCGGCTTTTTGCAGCAGCTCGTAGGTCTTGCGGTCATCCAGCGGGATGAAGTCGATGTTGAGGTCGGGCAGGTCTTTCTTTTTCTGCTCGCGGTTGATGATCTCCATCGCCCACTTGATGATGGTCAGGGTACGCAGGCCGAGGAAGTCGAACTTCACCAGGCCCGCGGCCTCGACGTCATCCTTGTCGAACTGGGTTACCAGGCCGCCGCCCTCTTCGTCACAGGCAATCGGCGAGAAGTCGGTGAGCTTGGTCGGGGCGATTACCACGCCACCGGCGTGCTTGCCGGTACCGCGGGTGACGCCCTCAAGCTTGAGGGCCATGTCCCAGATCTCGCGGCCGTCCTCGTCGCTCTTGAGAAAATCGCGCAGGATCTCTTCCTGCTCGTAGGCTTTCTCCAGGGTCATGCCCACTTCGAACGGGATCATCTTCGACAGGCGGTCGGCCAGGCCGTAGGACTTGCCCTGCACCCGCGCCACGTCGCGCACCACCGCCTTGGCGGCCATGGTGCCGAAGGTGATGATCTGGCTCACCGCGTTGCGCCCATAGGCCTCGGCCACGTAGTCGATCACCCGGTCACGGCCGTCCATGCAGAAGTCGACGTCGAAGTCGGGCATGGATACACGTTCAGGGTTGAGGAAACGTTCGAACAGCAGGTCGTAGGCCAGCGGGTCGAGGTCGGTGATCTTCAGTACATAGGCCACCAGCGAGCCCGCACCCGAGCCCCGGCCCGGGCCCACCGGCACGTCGTTGTTCTTGGCCCACTTGATGAAGTCCATAACGATCAGGAAGTAACCGGGGAAGCCCATCTGGATGATGATGTCCAGTTCGAACTTCAGCCGGTCCAGATACACCTGGCGCTTTTCTTCGTAGTTGGGCGTGGTGTCTTTCGGCCACAGCACCGCCAGGCGCTCTTCCAGGCCTTCGTGGGAGACATGGCGCAGGTAGTCGTCGATGCCCATGCCGTTGGGCGTGGGGAAGTCGGGCAAGAAGTACTTGCCCAGCTGCACGGTGATGTTGCAGCGCTTGGCGATTTCCACGGTGTTGGCGATGGCGTCGGGCAGGTCGCTGAACAGCTCGGCCATTTCTTCCGGCGACTTGAGGTACTGCTGGTCGCTGTAGCCACGCGGGCGGCGCGGGTCATCGAGGGTCCAGCCCTCGCCGATGCACACGCGGGTTTCGTGGGCGTCGAAGTCCGACTGCTTGATGAAACGCACGTCGTTGGTCGCCACCAGCGGTGCGCCGAGCTTGTCGGCCAGGGCCACGGCGGCGTGCACGTACTCTTCGTCACCGGCGCGGTTGGTGCGCTGCACCTCCACATAGAAGCGCTCGGGGAACATGCCCAGCCAATCGCCCAGCAGGGCTTCGGCTTCTTCCTGGCGGCCGCTCATCAGGGCCATGCCGATGTCGCCTTCCTTGCCGGCGGACAGTGCAATCAGCCCTTCGCTGGCCGGGGCGATCCAGTCGCGCTGGATGATCACCAGGCCGTTGCGCTGGCCGTCGGTCCAGCCGCGGGAAATCAGCTCGGTGAGGTTGCGGTAACCCTTGGGGTCCATGGCCAAAAAGCAGATGCGCGACAGCGGCGCTTCGGGGTCGGCCCCGGCCAGCCACAGGTCGGCGCCGCAGATCGGCTTGACGCCGGCGCCCATGGCGGTCTTGTAGAACTTCACCAACGAGCACATGTTGCTCTGGTCGGTGATCGCCACCGCCGGCATGTTCATCCCCGCCAGGGCCTTGGCCAGCGGCTTGATCCGCACCAGGCCGTCGACCAGGGAGAATTCGGAGTGCACGCGAAGGTGAACGAAGGAGACCGACATGGAAGATCCTGTAGCAGTGCTGAACGACAAGGGCGGGATTGTAGCGTAATTAGCCAGAATGTTTGGGGCCGCTTCGCGCCCCTTCGCGGGTAAACCCGCTCCCACAGGCCATGCAAAAACTGTGGGAGCGGGTTTACCCGCGAAGGGGCGCGAAGCGGCCCCAAACAATCAGATCAACGAAGTGGAAACACCCTCACGGGCCTCCCAAGCCGCCCGCACCGGAGCGAACGAGCGCCGGTGAATCGGCGTCGGCCCCAGCCGTGCCAAGGCTTCCAGGTGCACCGGCGTCGGGTAGCCCTTGTGCCCGCCAATGCCATAGCCCGGGTAGATCAGCTCGAACGCGCTCATCTCGCGGTCACGGGTGACCTTGGCAAGAATCGACGCTGCGGCGATGGCCGGCACCTGCGAATCGCCCTTGACCACCGGCGCTGCCGGCACTGCCAGTTTCGGGCAGCGGTTGCCGTCGATCAGCGCAAGCTTTGGCGTGACGTGCAGGCCTTCGACCGCGCGCTGCATGGCCAGCATGGTGGCCTGCAGGATGTTCAGGCGGTCGATTTCTTCGACCTCGGCACGGGCGATGCAAAAGCTCAGGGCCTTTTCGCAGATCTCGTCGAACAGCGCCTCGCGCCTGGCTTCGGTGAGTTTCTTCGAATCGTTCAGGCCGAGGATCGGGCGGCTCGGGTCGAGAATGACCGCCGCAGTGACCACCGCGCCGCACAGCGGGCCGCGGCCCACTTCGTCGACGCCGGCTACCAGGTCTTCGACCAGGTTGAAATCCAGTCCCATCTGCATGTCAGCGGTCCTTCAACAAGGCCAGCACCGCGTCAGCCGCCTGGTTGGAGGCGTCGCGGCGCAGGGTACGGTGAATCTGGTCGAAGCTGTCGGTCTGCTGCGTGCCGTCCTGTACCAACGGTGCCAGGGTCTGGGCCAGGGCTTCGCTGGTGGCGGCGTCCTGCAGCAGTTCGGGCACCAGCATGCGCTGGGCCAACAGGTTGGGCAGCGACACGTAGGGGCTCTTGACCATGCGCTTGAGGATCCAGTACGTCAGCGGCGCCAGGCGGTAGGCCACCACCATCGGGCGCTTGTACAGCATCGCCTCCAGCGTGGCCGTGCCCGAGGCGATCAGTACCGCATCGCAGGCCGCCAAGGCCTGGTGCGACTGGCCGTCGAGCAGGGTCAGCGGCAGATCGCGGCCCTCGAGCATCTGCTCGACCTGGGCCCGGCGCGCGGCGTTGGCGCAGGGCAGCACGAAGCGCGCCCCCGGCACCAGTTCACCCAGGCGCTGGGCGGCATCGAGGAACAAGGCGCCCAACCGCCCCACCTCGCCACCACGGCTGCCAGGCATCAGCGCAATCACCGGGCCATCGGCCAGCCCCAGTTCGGCGCGTGCCGCAGCGCGATCGGCCTCGAGCGGGATGGTATCGGCCAGCGGGTGGCCGACGAAACGCACCGGTACGCCCTGCTCTTCATAAAAGCGCGCCTCGAACGGCAGCAGGGTGAGCATCAGGTCGCAACCTTCGCGGATCTTCAGCACGCGCTTCTGCCGCCACGCCCACACCGACGGGCTGACGTAATGCACGGTCTTGATCCCGGCCTGGCGCAGCTTGAGCTCGATGTTGAGGGTAAAATCTGGGGCGTCGATGCCGATGAACACATCGGGCTTTTCGCCGATCAGCGTCTCGATCAGCAGTTTGCGCCGCTTGAGCAGCTCGCGCAGGCGCCCGAGCACCTCCACCAGGCCCATTACTGCCAGGCGCTCCATGGGGAAGTACGAGGCCATGCCTTCGGCTTCCATCAAGGGGCCGCCGACACCGATGAAGCGTACATCGGGGTGGCGGGCCTTGATGGCGCGCATCAGGCCGGAGCCGAGAATATCGCCGCTGGCCTCGCCTGCGACCAGCGCAACACAGAGCTGCGCCATATCAGCGGGTGATGCCGCGGTCGGACTTGAGGATCGACTGGCGGAACAGGTCCACTTCAGGGAACTGGCTGACCAGCTCGTCCAGCTCCTTCACCGCTTCTTCAACGGTCAGGCCCTGGCGGTAGACGATCTTGTAAGCACGGCGCAGGGCATGGATCACCTCGTCACTGAAACCGCGACGGCGCATGCCTTCGAAGTTCATGCTGCGCGCTTCGGCCGGGCTGCCGAACACGGTGACGAAGGCCGGTACATCCTTGCCGATCGCCGTACCCATGCCGGAGAAGGCGTGGGCACCGATGTGGCAGTACTGGTGCACCAGGGTGTAGCCAGACAGGATCGCCCAGTCGCCCACGTGCACATGCCCGGCCAGCGCGGTGTTGTTGACCAGGATGCAGTGGTTGCCGATCACGCTGTCGTGGCCGATGTGGGCGTAGGCCATGATCAGGTTGTGGTCGCCCAGGGTGGTTTCCGAGCGGTCCTGCACGGTGCCGCGGTGGATGGTGACACCCTCGCGGATCACGTTGTGGTCGCCGATCACCAGGCGCGTCGCTTCACCCTTGTACTTGAGGTCAGGGGTGTCTTCGCCGATGGAGCTGAACTGGTAGATGCGGTTGTGCTTGCCGATACGGGTCGGCCCCTTGAGCACCACATGCGGGCCAATGACAGTGCCCTCCCCGATTTCGACATCGGGGCCAACGATCGACCAAGGGCCGACCTCGACACCTTCGGCCAATTTGGCCGAGGGGTCGATGATCGCCCGAGGGTCAATCAGACTCATAGGGAGCGTTCCGCACAGGTGATCTCGGCCGAGCAAACCGCCTTGCCGTCGACCAGGGCGCGGCATTCGAACTTCCAGATCATGCTCTTGCGGCTGAGGAACTTGGCTTCCAGCACCAGCTGGTCGCCTGGCAGCACCGGCTGGCGGAAGCGCAGCTTGTCGGAGCCGACGAAGTAGTACAGGGTGCCGTCGGCAGGTTTTGCGTCGAGCATCTTGAAACCGAGAATACCGGCCGCCTGGGCCATGGCCTCGATGATCAGCACGCCCGGCATGATCGGATGCGCCGGGAAGTGGCCGTTGAAGAACGGCTCGTTGATGCTGACATTCTTGTAGGCACGAATGCTCTGGGCCTCGAAGTCCAGATCCGTGACGCGATCCACCAGCAGGAACGGGTAACGGTGAGGCAGGTATTCGCGAATCTCGTTGATGTCCATCATTTCGGGGGGAAGCCTGTAATAAGAATAGGGAGCGCAGGGGCTGACCGCACGCTCCTTTTGCAAATCCAAAGAGGAGCCAGCTAGCGACTGTTCTCTAGCTCAGGAAATGGTATCAGCCTTCTGATGCCGGCTGGCCACCTGAGGTCACGGTATCGACACGTTTTTCCAGCTGCCCGAGGCGCTTGGACATCTCGTCGAGCTGGCGGATACGCGCGGCGCTCTTGCGCCATTCGGCCAGGGGTTGCATGGCCGTCCCGGAAGAATAGCCGCCCGGTTCGGTAATGGAACGGGTGACCATGGTCATGCCGGAGACAAACACGTTGTCGCAAACATCGATGTGACCGACCATGCCGACACCGCCCGCGATCATGCAGTGCTTGCCGATCTTGGTGCTGCCGGAAATACCGACGCAGGCCGCCATCGCCGTGTGGTCACCGACCTGCACGTTGTGGGCGATCTGGATCTGGTTGTCGAGCTTGACGCCATTGCCGATGCGCGTGTCGGACAGCGCGCCGCGGTCTACCGCAGTGTTCACGCCGATTTCCACGTCATCACCCAGGGTCACGCCGCCGATCTGCGCGATCTTCTGCCACACGCCCTTCTCGTTGGCAAAGCCGAAGCCTTCGCCGCCGATCACAGCACCGGACTGGATCACCACACGCTTGCCGATGGTCACGTCGTGGTACAAGGTGACCCGCGGTGCCAGCCAGCCACCGTCACCGATGACGCAGCGGGCACCGACGAAGCAGTGCGCACCGACACTCACGTTGGCACCGATGCGTGCACCGGCCTCGATCACCGCGAACGGGCCGATGCTGGCGCTGGCATCGACCTCTGCGTCCTCATGCACCACGGCGCTGGGATGAATTCCCGCCACAGCCTTGGGCTTGGGGTCGAACAGGTGCGAAATGCGCGCGTACGCAAGGTACGGGTCGGCGACGATCAGGGCGTTACCGGCAAAGCCCTCGGCGTCCTCGGCCTTGAGCAGTACTGCCGCGGCCTGGGTGTCGTCAAGGAACTTGCGGTACTGCTTGTTGGCAAGGAAGCTCAACTGCCCGGCGCCTGCCTCCTGCAAGGTGGCAAGGCCGGTGATCTGCAGCGCCTCGGGGCCTTTGAGCTGTGCCCCGAGGGCCTCGGCCAGCTGGCCGAGCGTCATGGTCACGGTCATATCAACGCGCTTGGTTCATGCGCTCGATGACCTGGCGGGTGATGTCGTACTGAGGCTTGACATCGATGACCGCGCCACGCTCGAGCACCAGGTCAAAGCCGCCCTTCTTGATGACTTCTTCCACAGCGCCGTCCAGCTTGGGCTTGAGCTGCTTGAGCATGTCACGGTCGGCAACGGCCTTGGCTTCGTTCAGTTCCTTGGACTGGAACTGGAAGTCACGGGCTTTTTGCTTGAATTCGAGCTCCAGGCGCTCACGCTCTGGCTGAGGCATCTTGTCGCCACCCTTGATCAGGCGGTCCTGGATGCCCTTGGCGCTGCTTTCCAGGGTCTTGAGCTTGGTCAGCTGCGGGCCGAACTTCTTCTCGGCGTCAACGGCGTACTTCTTGGCCGCATCGGATTCGAGCAGGGCCATCTGATAGTTCAGCACGGCAACCTTCATTTCGGCGAAAGCCGGGGTGGCGACCAGCGCCGCGGCCACGAGGGCCAGTTGGGTCAACTTACGCACGATGCACTCCTGGATAAACCGTTGTCGTTGTACGAGGGCCGACCCTTAGAAGGTCTGGCCCAGAGAGAATTGGAACACCTGGGTGTCGGCGTCGTCCGGCTTCTTGATCGGCATCGCCAGGCTGAAGCTCAGCGGGCCCAGCGCAGTGATCCAGGTTACGCCCAGGCCAACCGAGCTGGCCATGTCGCTGAAACCGACCTTGGCGCAATCGGGCTTGGAGCCGCAATTGGTGTCGAACACGTTACCCACGTCCCAGAACACGGAGGTGCGCAGCGAACGCTGGTCCTTGACGAACGGCAGCGGGAACAGCAGTTCCACACCACCCTGCACCAGCACGTTGCCACCGAACGGCAGCGGATCCTGGTCCGGGTCGGCGATGGTACCCGGGTTCTTGCCGGTACTCGGGGTGCTGCGCGGACCAAGGCTGCTGTCCTTGAAGCCACGGACCGAGTTGAAACCACCAGCGTAGTAGTTCTCGTAGAACGGCAGGCCCGAGGTACCACCGAAACCATCACCATAGCCCAGCTCGGTGTGCAGGCGCAGGGTGTAGTCGTTGTTGATTGGCTTGAACAGCTGGCCGCGGTAGTCGAGTTTGTAGAACGACAGGTCGCTGCCCGGCACGGTGGTTTCCAGGGTCAGGCTTTGCGAATGACCACGGGTTGCCAGTACGCCTTTGTTGAGCGTGGACTCGGACCAGCCGATCGACGCCTTGAAGTTGAGGAAGTTGTCGCCTTCGTTTTCGAGGAAGTCGAAGATCTCGTCGACGGTGTACTTGCCGGTTTTGATCTTGTCCTGCTGCACGGTCAGGCCGTAGGTCAGGCGCGAGGTTTCGCTGATCGGGTAGCCCAGGCTGACACCGGCACCGAGGCTGTCTACTGCATAGCTGGCCACGTCGACGTCGAGGTCGTCGTAGTTGGTGCTGCGGTAGAAGGCGTTGTAGCCCAGGCTCACGCCATCGGCGGTGAAGTAGGGGTCAACGAAACCGAAGTTGTAGCGGGTCTGGTATTCCGAACGGGTCAGGCCGATGGACACCTTGTTACCGGTACCGAGGAAGTTGCTCTGGCTGATCGAGCCACCCAGGATCAGGCCCGCGCTTTGTGCGAAACCGACACTGGC
>NZ_JBJDNC010000017.1:0-125687 GCF_044900265.1 Pseudomonas sp. NPDC089406
AGCCGCTTAACTCGTTGATTCTCAAGGAGTTTCGCGTTCCGTTGTCGCTGGAAGTGGGGCGCATTATAAGGGGATCTGAAACCCCGTCAACCCTTAATTTCAAATAATTGAATTATTTGGAGAAAAAGGCGGAAAAGGCGCCTCAGCGGCCCGCCCCAGTACCTATATATAGAAGCCAAACCCAAAACCAAAACGGGGAGGCCTGCCGGCCTCCCCGTTCAATCACCCCATCCCCTTACAAACTAGGGAACGCAAACTGAGAAGCCTCATGGCTGGCCCGCTGCGGCCAGCGCTGGGTAATCGCCTTGCGACGGGTATAGAAACGCACCCCATCCGGGCCATAGGCATGCAGGTCGCCAAACAGCGAACGCTTCCAGCCACCAAAGCTGTGGTAGCTCACCGGCACCGGCAGCGGTACGTTGACCCCCACCATGCCCACTTCGATCTCGTCGCAGAACAACCGCGCAGCCTCACCATCACGGGTGAAGATGCAGGTACCGTTGCCGTACTCGTGCTCGTTGATCAGCTGCATGGCCGCTTCCAGGCTGTTCACCCGCACCACGCACAGCACCGGCCCGAAGATCTCTTCTTTATAGATGCGCATCTCTGGGGTCACCTTGTCGAACAAGGTGCCACCCACGAAGTAGCCATCTTCATTACCCGCCACACGCAACCCACGGCCATCGACCACCAGCCTGGCACCGGCAGCCACGCCATCATCGATATAGCCCACCACCTTGTCACGGGCAGCTGCAGTGACCAGCGGCCCCATGTCCAGGCCACAGGAGGTACCGGCACCGATCTTCAGTGCCTTGATCTGCGGTTCCAACTTGGCAATCAGGGCATCGGCCACCTGATCCCCCACACACACCGCCACCGAGATGGCCATGCAGCGCTCGCCGCACGAACCATAGGCTGCGCCCATCAACGCGCTGACCGCGTTGTCCAGGTCGGCATCAGGCATCAGCACGGCATGGTTCTTCGCACCGCCCAAGGCCTGCACGCGCTTGCCGCGCTTGGTGCCTTCGGCATAGATATACTCGGCGATCGGGGTCGAACCGACGAAGCTCAGCGCCTTGACCTCCGGCGCCTCGATCAACGCATCCACCGCTTCCTTGTCGCCGTGCACCACGTTGAGGATGCCCTTGGGCAAGCCAGCCTCCAGCAGCAGCTGGGCAATGAACAGCGTCGAGCTTGGGTCACGCTCGGACGGTTTGAGAATGAAGGCGTTACCGCAGGCAATGGCCAGCGGGTACATCCACAGCGGCACCATGGCCGGGAAGTTGAACGGCGTGATACCGGCCACTACGCCCAGCGGCTGAAAGTCCGACCAGGCATCGATGTTTGGGCCGACGTTGCGGCTGTACTCACCCTTGAGCAGCTCTGGGGCCGCACAGGCGAACTCGACGTTCTCGATACCCCGCTTGAGCTCACCCGCAGCATCTTCCACGGTCTTGCCGTGCTCCTCGCTGATCATCTGCGAGATTTTCGCCTCGTTCTGCTCAAGCAGTTGCTTGAAGCGGAACATCACCTGGGCACGCTTGGCCGGTGGGGTATTGCGCCAGGCCGGGAAGGCGGCCTTGGCCGAATCGATAGCCTGCTGCACGGTGGCGCGGCTGGCCAGCTCGACCCTGCGCACGGCCTGGCCAGTGGACGGGTTGAACACATCAGTGGTGCGCTCGCCCTTGGAAACCAGCTCACCGTGAATCAGGTGCTGAACGATGCTCATGCATAACTCCCTATAAAGAATGTAGAAGCAGGCGCGCGAAGCTCACGCGCCAGGCGTCAAAATCGGAAATGTCAGTCAACCTTGTTCAGGGCTTCGCCCACGGCGTCGAACAGACGGTCCAGCTCTTGCGGCTGGGTATTGAAGGTCGGCCCGAACTGCAGGGTGTCGCCACCGAAGCGCACATAGAAGCCGGCCTGCCACAGTTTCATCGCGGCCTCATATGGGCGAACAATCGCATCACCGTCGCGCGCGGCGATCTGGATAGCACCGGCCAGGCCGTAGTTACGGATATCGACGATGTTCTTGGTGCCCTTGACGCCATGCAGCAGCTTCTCGAAGTGCGGCGCCAGCTCGGCGGCCGACTGCACCAGGTTTTCCTTCTGCAGCAGGTCCAGCGCGGCGATACCGGCAGCGCAGGCAACCGGGTGCGCCGAGTAGGTGTAGCCGTGGGGGAATTCCACCGCGTACTCGGGGGTCGGCTGGTTCATGAAGGTCTGGTAGATCTCGCCGGTGGCAATCACCGCGCCCATAGGGATGGCGCCGTTGGTCACCTGCTTGGCGATGCACATCAGGTCCGGGGTCACGCCGAACGCCTCGGCACCGGTCATGGCGCCCATGCGGCCAAAGCCTGTGATCACTTCGTCGAAGATCAGCAGAATGTTGTGCTGGGTGCAGATTTCACGCAGGCGCTTCAGGTAACCCTTGGGCGGCGGCAGCACGCCGGCAGAGCCAGCCAGTGGCTCGACGATCACCGCGGCAATGTTGGACGCATCATGCAGCTCGATCAGCTTGAGCATCTCGTCGGCCAGGGCAATACCGCCCTCTTCCGGCATGCCCTTGCTGAAGGCGTTGGCCGGCAGCACCGTGTGGGGCAGGTGATCGACGTCCAGCAACTGGCCGAACATCTTGCGGTTGCCGTTGACGCCACCCAGGCTGGTGCCGGCGATGTTCACCCCGTGGTAACCCCGGGCACGGCCGATGATCTTGGCCTTGCTGGCCTGGCCTTTCAGGCGCCAGTAGGCACGCACCATCTTCAACGCGGTATCGCAGCACTCAGAACCGGAGTTGGTATAGAAGACGTGGTTCAGGTCGCCCGGCACCAGGTCGGCGATTTTCTCGGCCAGCTGGAACGAAAGCGGGTGGCCGAACTGGAACGCCGGGGAGTAATCCAGGGTACCAACCTGACGCGCGACCGCTTCGGTGATCTCTTTGCGAGTATGCCCGGCACCGCAGGTCCACAGGCCCGACAGGGCATCGAAGATCTTGCGCCCCTTGTCATCGACCAGGTAGTTGCCTTCGGCCGCCACGATCAGGCGCGGGTCGCGCTGGAAGTTGCGGTTGGCGGTGTAGGGCATCCAGTGGGCATCCAGCTTGAGCTGGCTGGCCAGGCCGGAATGAGCGGTTTCGGGCATGTTCATCGGCGGTTCCTCGGAAGACGATTAGGCAACGATGGATGTTGTTGCAGCTAAATTCGCACGGGGATAAAGTCCGGAAAACCCAACATTTCTAACCTTCAGTCTGCAGCGTGCTAAACATATGAGCCGACGCCCCGATCCCCTCGCCCAGGTCAGCGATTTCGACATCCGCTTGCTGAAAATCTACCGCAGCGTGGTCGAATGCGGCGGCTTCTCCGCAGCCGAGAACGTGCTGGGCATCGGACGTTCAGCCATCAGCCAGCAGATGAACGACCTTGAGCAGCGCCTGGGCCTGCGCCTGTGCCAGCGCGGGCGCGCCGGTTTCTCGCTGACCGAGGAAGGCCGCGAGGTCTACCACTCGGCCTTGCAACTGCTCAGCGCACTGGAGAGCTTTCGCACCGAGGTCAACGGCCTGCACCAGCATCTGCGTGGCGAACTGAACATCGGCCTCACCGACAACCTGGTGACCCTGCCGCACATGCGCATCACCCACGCCCTGGCCGAACTCAAGGACCGCGGCCCCGACGTACGCATCCAGATCCGCATGATCGCCCCAAGCCAGGTGGAGCAAGGGGTGCTCGACGGCAGTCTGCATGTTGGCGTGGTCCCCCAGACCAGCCCGCTCTCGGGCCTGGAGTATCAACCGCTGTACAGCGAACGTTCGCTGCTCTACTGCGCAGTTGGTCACCCGCTGTTCTACGCCGATGACCAGCAAATCGACGACGATCGCCTGAACAGCCAAGACGCAATCGCCCCAACTTTCCGCCTGCCGGCTGAAATCCAGGCCCACTACCAGGCCCTGCGCTGCACCGCCAGCGCCTCGGACCGCGAAGGCATGGCGTTTCTGATCCTCACCGGGCGCTACATCGGCTATCTGCCAGACCACTACGCCAGTGTCTGGGTGCAGCAGGGCCGCCTGCGCGCCCTCAAGCCGGCCCAGCGCTTCTACGACCTCAGCCTGAGCTGGGTAACGCGCAAAGGCCGGCGGCCAAACCTGGTACTGGAAAGCTTCCTCGACAGCCTGGCTGCGACACGCTGATGCCAGTCCGTGCCGCAAATGCTTGTCACTTCGGCACAGGCAGGTAATCTGTCCGACAATCCGTTGCCAACGACCCTGTACGGAATCGTCCATGACCCTAGAAGTCCCTGCGCATCGCCTATTAGCCTCGGGCAAGCCCGCCGGCCGCATCCGCCAGAAGAACGAACAGGCCATCATCCAGGCCGCCGAGGACGAGTTCGCCCGTCACGGCTACAAGGGTACGAGCATGAACACCATCGCGCTCAAGGCCAACCTGCCCAAGGCCAACCTGCACTACTACTTCACCAACAAGCTCGGCCTGTACATCGCCGTGCTGAGCAACATCATCGAGCTGTGGGACAGCACCTTCAACGCCCTGAGTGTCGACGACGACCCAGGCCAGGCGCTGAGCCAGTACATCCGCACCAAGATGGAGTTTTCCCGGCGCAACCCGCAAGCCTCGCGGATCTTCGCCATGGAAGTGATCAGCGGCGGCGAGTGCCTGACCGAATACTTCAGCGCCGACTACCGCGAATGGTTCCGCGGCCGCTCCGCAGTATTCGAAGCGTGGATGGCCGCCGGCAAGATGGACCGGGTCGACCCCGTGCACCTGATCTTCCTGCTGTGGGGCAGCACCCAGCACTATGCCGACTTCGCCACCCAGATCTGCCAGGTCACCGGCCGCAGCCGCCTGACCAAGCAAGACATGGAAGAGGCCAGCAACAACCTTATCCACATCATTCTCAAAGGCTGCGGCATCACCCCGCCCGCCTGACCCGGACCTATGCCCTCTACCCTCCTCGAACTCTGCGAATTTCGCGAAGAAATCCGCAAGAGCCGCTTCATCACCCTCGCCGGCCCGATTAACAGCCCGGCCGAGGCCATGGCGTTCATCGAGCGCCACAGCGACCTGGCCGCCACCCACAACTGCTGGGCCTGGAAGATCGGCGGCCAGTACCGCAGCAGCGACGACGGCGAGCCCGGCGGTACCGCAGGGCGACCGATCCTGGCCGCGATCGAGGCCCAGGACTGCGACCAGGTGGTGGTGCTGGTGATCCGCTGGTATGGCGGCATCCAGCTGGGTACCGGCGGCTTGGCCCGGGCCTACGGCGGTGGTGCCAACAAGTGCCTGCAACAGGCCCCCAAGCGCCTGCTGGTGCAACGCAGCGAATTCACCTGCAGTTGCACTTTCAGCGAGCTGGCCCTGGTCAAGCTGCGCCTGGCCGAGGTGGACGGCCTGGTGATGGACGAACAGTTCACCGCCAACGGCGTCGACCTGCACCTCGCCCTGGGCGATGCACACCTGCATGGCCTGCAGCAGCAACTGGCCGACCTCAGCCGCGGGCGCATCCTGCTGGAACGCGCCTGAGCATTGCCCACAACTACTGTGGGCGTGCCTGTGGATAAGCTTTGGGTTTATCGATGCAAGCCTAGTGCGGCAAGGGCTACAGAGCTTTGATCATATTTTGATCACAATTGTATGACAGCCGCTCAATACGAACGGGATCAGTAAGTTATCCCCAGCCCGAATGCCCGAGTCGCTCAAAACCGCACTGTTCCAAGGCGCTGCGCTTGCTCACAGTTCCTGTGGAGCAGCCTGTGGATAACCGGTGAGGCAATGCGCCCGGCCCCGTCCCGCAGGGCCTTGGCCGCAAGCGATCATTTTTTAACCAAGGCACGGCAGCAACCCCGACGCTGGAGTATGCTCCTGTGCCACGCCAAACCTTTTCAGGAGCCTCGCAATGACCGTACAGAAAACCGCACTGATCATCGGCGCCTCCCGCGGCCTTGGCCTCGGCCTGGTTCAACGCCTGCACGAGGACGGCTGGAACATCGTCGCCACCGTGCGCGACCCACAAAAGCCGGGCGGCCTGGCCGAGGTTGCAGGTGTGCGCATCGAGCGCCTGGAAATGAACGACACCGCGCAACTGGATGGCCTCAAGCAGCGCCTGCAAGGTGAAGTGTTCGACCTGGTATTCGTCAACGCCGGCGTCATGGGCCCCCTGCCCCAGGACCTCGAAAGCGTGCAGCTGCAAGCCGTCGGCGAGCTGTTCATGACCAACGCCGTGGCGCCGATCCGCGTGGCCCGGCGCCTGGCCGGCCAAGTGCGCCAGGGCAGCGGCGTGCTGGCCTTCATGAGCTCGATCCTGGGCAGCGTGACCATCCCCGACGGTGGCGAGATCTGCCTGTACAAGGCCAGCAAGGCCGCCCTCAACTCGATGATCAACAGCTTCGTGGTCGACCTGCAGCGCCCCGACCTGAGCGTGCTGGCCATGCACCCAGGCTGGGTGAAGACCGACATGGGCGGCGAAAACGCCGAGATCGACGTGTTCACCAGCACCCGCGGCATGCTCGACCAGATCAACGCCCAGCGCGGCAATGGCGGCCTGCGCTTCATCAACTACAAAGGCGAAGCGCTGACCTGGTAAAACCGCCACACCCGATCACCGGTTGCACCGCAAAGCCTCGCCGGGCACATTGCCCGGCAAGGCCCTGTAGAATGTCGGCCAACCGTATCCTGATCGAGATTTGTATTTATGTATGACTGGCTGAACGCCTTGCCCAAGGCGGAACTGCACATGCACCTGGAAGGTTCGCTCGAACCCGAACTGCTGTTTGCCCTTGCCGAACGCAACAAGATCGCCCTGCCCTGGGCCGACGTCGAAACCCTGCGCAGCGCCTACGCCTTCAACAACCTGCAGGAATTCCTCGACCTCTACTACCAGGGCGCTGGCGTGCTGCGCACCGAGCAGGACTTCTACGACCTGACCTGGGCCTACCTGCTGCGCTGCAAGGCGCAGAACGTCATCCACACCGAACCCTTCTTCGACCCGCAAACCCACACCGACCGCGGTATCGCTTTCGAAGTGGTGCTCAACGGCATCAACCAGGCACTCAAGGACGGCCGCGAACAGCTGGGTATCAGCAGCGGTCTGATCCTGAGCTTCCTGCGCCACCTCAGCGAAGACGAAGCGCAGAAGACCCTCGACCAGGCCCTGCCCTTCCGCGACGCATTCATTGCCGTCGGCCTGGACAGCTCCGAAAAAGGCCACCCGCCGAGCAAGTTCAAGCGCGTGTTCGACCGTGCCCGCAGCGAAGGCTTCGTGGCCGTGGCCCACGCCGGTGAAGAAGGCCCGCCCGAGTACATCTGGGAAGCCCTCGACCTGCTGCAGATCAAGCGTATCGACCACGGCGTGCGCGCCATCGAGGACGAACGCCTGATGCAACGCATCATCGACGAACAGATCCCGCTGACCGTCTGCCCGCTGTCCAACACCAAGCTGTGCGTGTTCGACCACATGAGCCAGCACAACATCCTCGACATGCTCGAGCGTGGCGTGAAGGTTACGGTCAACTCCGACGACCCGGCCTACTTCGGCGGCTACGTCACCGAGAACTTCCATGCCCTGCACGAACACCTTGGCATGACCCAGGACCAGGCCCGCCGCCTGGCCCAGAACAGCCTGGACGCGCGCTTGGTCTAACCCGTTTGCCGGGCCGGCGGCCGGGCGATGGCACCAATCAGCCGCACCCCCACCGGGGGTACCCGCAGTGCCCGCCCGCCGTCCTGTTCCTGCACCCAGCCGGACTGCACGAACAGCTTGAGCAAGGCATGCCCCAGGCTGCCGCCCAAGTGCGGGCCCTGGTCGCTCCATTCACTGCAGTGGCAGATCGCATGGCCGCGCGGCAGCCCCGGCGCCAATGCCAGCGCATCGATGAACACCCCCAGCGCCTCCAACTGAGCCTTGCCCTCTGCGGTGACCGACGGGCGCTGCGGGTCACCGTCCAGCCAGCCAGCCGCCAACATGCGCTGGAGCAGCTCGGCTGCAAGCTCGCCGCCCAGGTGATCACTGCACAGGCGCGCCTTGCGCATGGACAGCGGTATCTGCAACGGCGTGCCCTGTCGCTCGCCGGTGCGGCTTTCCAGCTGAATGCTGGCCAAGGCCTCCACCGCCGCCCCGACTTCAGGCGTGGCCAACCGAAAGTGACGCTTGCGCCCACGCACCTCGATGCGCAACAAGCCGGCCGTGGCCAGGAGCGAAAGGTGCATACAGGCTGAAGAGGTGCTCAGGCCAGTGGTGACTGCCAATTCATCTGCGGCTCGCGGTATGCCATCGATCAGCGCCCAGAGCATGGCGCTGCGTTTGCGGTCGGCCATCATGCTGGCGACCTGCGTGATGCTGTTGACTGCATTCATGGTGCTCGAATCCCTGAGAGTGCTTGTCTGATTGCCTCGACGGTGCACGCCCTCATGCAGCAGCAGGCAGTTGCCCGGCGTCACTGATGAAGGGGAAATATCTCTCGCTGGTGCAGGTCGTCGGACGCAGTATAAGCCGCACCTCAGGGTGGTATTTGTAGGCAAAACGACCAACTTGCGTGGGCAGTTTGACGGTGGGTAGGGGCATCACAGCGCTTGGCGAACGCCAGCCAAACCCGCAGCCCCGTAGCACAGCGGCTGCCTCTAAACAGGCGTAAAAATTCCCACATGCGGCCTGTGAAATTGCCCACAGCCCAGCGCAATAGATACGGCAAACAAAACAGAAACCTCTGCCGCCACGACCGTCAGTCAGGGCACTGACACAGGTCATGGCGGGCAACGGGGGCAGCGCTACACTTCATCCGCTCCCGCTCACTGGAGGTAGATCACGATGAAAATTGTCGTCAGTGCGTCGAACCGCAACCCCAACTGCCCCTGGCAGGTGCAGATGGACCAGCATCTGGTGAGTTTCCGCAGCGAGGCCGAGGCCCGGGCCTTCGTGGCCCTGCTGGAAACCCGCCTTAAAGCCCCTCACCCCCTCATGCAGCACGCCTGGCCTGAGCGCGCCGGGTCAGCACTGCGACACTGACCACCAGTGCGCCGCACAGGCTGATCACCAGTGCCATGGGCACTGCACTGCCATCATGCAGCACCCCCACCAGTGCCGCCGCCCCAGCGGCGACACTGAACTGCAGGCAGCCCATCAATGCCGAGGCGCTGCCGGCGCGCGCGCCCTGCCCGCTCATGGCGCAGGCCGACGCATTGGGGATGATGCAGCCCAGGCTGGCAATGCACACGAACAGCGGCACCAGCAGCGGCCAGATCACCGCCGGGCGCAGTGCCGCCACCAGCAGCAACGCCAAACCTGCCGCCAGGTACAGCCACACTGCACGGGCCAGCAAGAACGCCGGGCCACGCTTGGCCAGCAGGCGCGCATTGACCTGCGCCATCAGGATGAACCCTGCAGCATTGGTGCCGAACAACCAGCCGTAGTGCTCCGGCGGCACGCCATACAGCTTGATGAACACGAACGGGGAACCGGCGATGTAGGCGAACATCCCGGCGATGGCAATACCGCCAGTCAACGCATGGCCGACGAACACCCGGTCCCCGAGCAAGCGCAGGTACTGACGCAGCGCCCCCGACAGCGGCTGGCGCGGCACATGCGCCGGCAGGCTTTCCGGCAAGCCCAGGCTCACCGCCAACAGGCACAGCGCACTGAACAACCCCAGCGCCAGGAAGATCGACTGCCAGCCCGCCACATTCACCAGCACACCACCCAGCATCGGCGCGAGGATCGGCGCCAGGCCCATGACCAGCATCAATTGCGAGAACACCTTGGCCGAAGCCACCGCGTCGCACTTGTCACTGACGATCGCCCGCGACAACACCATGCCGGCGCAGCCACCCAGGGCCTGGACGAAACGCGCCAGAATCAGGCTGTCGAGGTTGGGTGCGAAGGCACAAGCCAGCGAGGCCAGGGTGAACAGGGCAACGCCGAACAGCAGCGGGATGCGCCGACCGAAGCGGTCGGCCACCGGCCCGTAGGCCAGCTGGCCCAGCGACAGGCCAAGGAAGTAAGCGGCCAGGGTGGTCTGCACATGCTGCTCGTCAGTGCCGAAGGCATGGGCCATGGCCGGGAAGGCAGGCAAATAGAAGTCGATCGCCAAGGGCCCGAACGCACTGAGTGCGCCGAGAATCAGCAAGGTACGCAAGTTCATGGAAAATCCATAGCAGGCTAAGCAAGTACGCTAGTCTACCTGCACCGCATCAGCTGGCGATGAAAACCTTTGTAACAATACCGCTGAAAAACGCCACATCAATGTAGGAGCCGGCTTGCCGGCGATCACCGGCAAAGCCGGTGCCAGGCACAACCCTCATGACCCCTTCGCCGGCAAGCCGGCTCCTACAGAGTGTCACCCAGCCACCTGCGCCTCATACCCCTCTTCACGAATCGCCGCCAACAACTGCCCGGCGTCCAGCTCGCTTTTCACCCGCACCTGGCGCCCCGCCAGGTCCACCTCCACCTGCGCCGTTGCGTCCTGCTCCTGCAGCGCGCGGGTCACCGCCTTCACGCAGTGGCCACAGGTCATGCCTTGCACGTTGAACACTTGCATCGTGTTTGCTCCTTCAGGGTGAATGCTGCGGTTTGCCACAGTGTCGACCTTGCCATCAGGGCAAGGTCAAGTTCTGCAATTAACGGCCGGGGTGGAAATAACCGCCGGGCTCAGCCAAGCTGCGCCTTTGACGATTTTTGCAAGCAGGAGATTCTTCATGATCAGGGCAGCATTGGGCCTTGTCGGGCTGTTGGGCGCGTTGGCCGTGGTGCCAACGGCCAGTGCCGAGGGCAACAGCGATTACAGCGTGCTGATCATTTCCCGGGAGCGCCTGGAAGTGGCCACCAACTGCGAAATCGGCGTTTATCTCAACGATCAGCTGTCTGGCCGGGTATTCCAGGAGCAGTCGACCTCGTTCAACCTGCCGCCAGGCCCGGTCGACGTGCGCCTGCGCTTGCTGCCAGGCCAGGCCCCCGGTTGCCTGCCAGGCGTCGAGGACCAGCGCAGCACCCGGTTGAACTTGCAGGCGGGCCAGATCAACAAATACCGCATTGCCATGGGGCAGAATGGCCTGGTGCTCAAGCGAGCCAGCCTGGGCTATTGACCTTGACCGCGTGGCAAGGTTGATGCTGCAGGCCTGTCCACGGAGGAAAGAGCCATGCCCGCATCCACCACCTTCGACCTGCCCATCGCCGGCATGACCTGCGCCAGCTGCGCAGGCCGGGTCGAACGCGCCCTGCGCAAGGTTACCGGCGCTGAACAGGTCAGCGTCAACCTGGCCACCGAACAGGCCCGGGTCCAGGCCCCGGCCGACAGCCTGCCGGCACTGGTGGGCGCGGTGCGCCAGGCCGGCTACAGCGTCCCCACCCGCACCCTGGAGCTGCAGATCGGCGGCATGACCTGCGCCAGTTGCGCCGGCCGCGTCGAGCGCGCCCTCGGCAAACTGCCCGGGGTCGAGCAAGCCAGCGTCAACCTTGCCAGCGAGCGTGCCCATGTCGAGGTGCTGCAGAGCATCGACGACAGCCTGCTGATAGCTGCAGTGGAAAAGGCAGGCTACAGCGCCAGCCTGCCGCGCAGCGCCGTCGATGAACAACAGCAGGCGCAACGTCGCCTGCGCAACGAGCGCCTGGCCGTCGGCGCCGCCCTGCTGCTGGCCCTGCCCCTGGTGCTGCCGATGCTGCTGCAACCCTTCGGCCTGCACTGGATGCTGCCGGCCTGGGCGCAGTTCCTGCTGGCCACCCCGGTGCAGTTCATCCTCGGCGCCCGCTTTTATGTAGCCGCCTGGAAGGCCGTGCGCGCCGGTGCCGGCAACATGGACCTGCTGGTGGCCCTGGGCACCAGCGCCGGCTACGGGCTAAGCCTGTACCAATGGGCCAACGCCCCTGCCGGCATGGCGCCGCACCTGTACTTCGAAGCCTCGGCCGTGGTCATCGCCCTGGTGCTGCTGGGCAAGTACCTCGAAAGCCGCGCCAAGCGCCAGACCGCCAGCGCCATCCGCGCCCTCGAAGCGCTGCGCCCGGAGCGCGCCCTGCGTATCGTCGATGGCCTCGAGCAGGACGTCGCCATCAGCCAGTTGCGCATCGGCGACCTCGTCCTGGTCAAGCCCGGCGAACGCTTCCCGGTCGACGGCGAAGTGCTCGAAGGCAGCAGCCACGCCGACGAAGCGCTGATCAGCGGCGAAAGCCTGCCGGTGCCCAAACAGCCCGGCGACCCAGTCACCGGCGGCGCCATCAATGGCGAAGGCCGGTTGCTGGTGCAAACCCGCGCGCTCGGCACCGAGACCGTACTGGCCCGCATCATCCGCCTGGTGGAAGACGCCCAGGCGGCCAAGGCACCGATCCAGAAACTGGTCGACCGGGTCAGCCAGGTGTTCGTACCCGCCGTGCTGGTACTGGCACTGCTGACACTTTTGGGTTGGTGGCTGGCTGGCGCACCGCTGGAAACCGCGCTGATCAACGCCGTCGCCGTACTGGTGATCGCCTGCCCCTGCGCCCTCGGCCTGGCCACCCCGGCGGCGATCATGGCCGGCACCGGCGTGGCCGCCCGCCACGGTATCCTGATCAAGGACGCCGAAGCCCTGGAGCGCGCCCACGCAGTCAACCGCGTGGTGTTCGACAAGACCGGCACCCTGACCTCCGGCAGCCCGCGCATCGTCCACCAGCAGTCAGCCGCCAGCGACGATGAGGCCCTGATACTGGCAGGCGCGCTGCAACGCGGCAGCGAACACCCCTTGGCCAAGGCTGTGCTGGAGGCCTGCAGCGAGCGCAGCCTGCAAGTACCTCAGGTCAACGACAGCCAATCGCTCACCGGCCGCGGTATTGCAGGCAACGTGGACGGCCGCGACCTTGCCCTGGGCAACCGCCGCCTGCTCGACGAAAGCGGCGCGCAGCCCGGCGAACTGGCCAGCAGCGCTGCCACCTGGGAAGCCGAAGGCCGCACCCTGTCGTGGTTGATAGAACGTGGCGCGCGCCCCCGTGTACTGGCCCTGTTCGCCTTTGGCGACAGCCTCAAACCCGGCGCCGCCCAGGCCATCGACGCCCTGCACGCCCGCAGCATCTCCAGCCACCTGCTGACCGGCGACAACTGCGGCAGCGCCAAGGTGGTGGCCGAGGCGCTGGGCATCGACGACGTGCACGCCGAAGTGCTGCCGGCCGACAAAGCCGCCACCGTCACCGCGCTGAAGCAGAACGGCGTAGTGGCCATGGTCGGTGACGGCATCAACGATGCCCCGGCCCTGGCCGCCGCCGATATCGGCATTGCCATGGGCGGCGGCACCGACGTGGCCATGCAGGCCGCCGGCATCACCCTGATGCGCGGCGACCCGCGCCTGGTGCCGGCAGCGCTGGAGATCAGCCGCAAGACCTACGCGAAAATCCGCCAGAACCTGTTCTGGGCGTTCATCTACAACCTCGTCGGCATCCCGCTGGCGGCGTTCGGCTTGCTCAACCCGGTACTGGCCGGGGCCGCCATGGCGCTGTCCAGCGTCAGCGTGGTGAGCAACGCCTTGTTGCTGAAAACCTGGAAACCCACCGCCATCGACCAGGAGGCGCCATGAACATCGGCCAGGCCGCCCGCCGCAGCGGGCTCAGCGCCAAGATGATCCGCTATTACGAGTCCATCGGCCTGCTGCGCCCCGCCCGGCGCAGCGACAGCGGCTACCGCCTGTACCAACAGGATGACCTGCACAGCCTGGCGTTCATCAAACGCTCGCGCGACCTGGGCTTCTCGCTGGACGAAGTGGCCCGGCTGCTTACCCTGTGGCAGGACCGCCAACGCGCCAGCGCCGATGTCAAAGCCCTGGCCATGCAACACATCGATGAGCTCAACCGGCGCATCGAAGAGCTGGTCAGCCTGCGCGACACCCTGGGCGAGCTGGTCGCCCACTGCCAGGGCGACGACCGCCCGGACTGCCCGATCCTCAAGGACCTGGCCAACGGCAAAGGCTGCTGCCATTAAACCGCCCCCCCTGTAGGAGCCGGCTTGCCGGCGATGAGGCCAGGCCTGCGTGTACAAAAAACCACACCCTTTACTAGGGCTTGCGGCCCTATCGCCGGCAAGCCGGCTCCTACAGTGGGCGCGTCAGCGCATCTATTGGTATGCCGTATTAGCCTAATCGCGACCTTTTTCCCCTCAAACACGCCTTTCATCCAATAAGTACGGGCGTTGTCCTACAAAAAATCCCGCCCCTGCCGATGCCCTGTTACCTGCCTCGTGTCACGAAAAAAACAAATCTGGGAGCGTGGATGAACATCAAGCAAAAACTGACCTGGGCCTTCGCCGTCATTGCCGGGCTACCCATCGTCCTGGTCGCCACCTTGGTGATCCTCAACCTGCGCGGCGAAGCCCGCGACGATTTCCTCGACAACAGCAGCCGGGAAATCCGCCAGGTCGGCAACGCCATGAACATCTTCTTCCAGGGCATCGACCAGAACGTCGCCTACCTGGCCTCCCAGCCGCTGATCGCTTCCACCGGCAGCAACCTCAACAAGTTCATGAGCGCCAACCCCTCCTACGAGCTGGGCGAGCAAGACAAGCAACTGCTGGACTTCTTCACCCGCCTGGCCGATTCGCACCCCGGCTACGCGTACGTGTCCTACGGCGTCAGCGACGGCGGCTACATCGGCTGGCCGGCCGGGCAGAAGTTCGTCAACTACGACCCGCGCCCGCGCCCCTGGTACCAGCTGGCCATGGCCAACCCCGGCAAGACCGTACGCACCGGCGCTTACTACTGGGCCGCCGACGACGCGGTGCTGGTCAGTACTGTGCGCGCCGTGCCCAACCAGCTCGGCAGCCCGGGCGGGGTGGTCAACATCGACGTGTCGCTCAAGGGCCTCACCGAGATCGTCAAGAAGATCAAGCTGGGCGAAAGCGGCTACCTGATGCTGGTGGAGAAAAACGGCAACGTGATGGTCGACCCGCGTGACGCCAGCCACAACTTCAAGCAGCTCGACAGCTTCGGCGGCGGCTACGCCGAGCTGGCCAAGGCCGGCAAGGGCCTGGTCGAGGTCGAGATCAACGGCGAACGCTACATGGCCAACGTCTACCCCGACGAAGAGCTGGGCTGGACCTTCATCGGCCTGATCCACGAAAGCGAAGTGATGCAGACCACCACCCGCCTGACCTGGCTGATCGGCATCGTCGCCCTGGTACTGGCCGCCGTATTCGCCGTGGTCGGCGCCACCTTCGCCAAGCTCATCGTGCGCCCGATCAACAGCGTCACCAGCGGCCTGGAAGACATCGCCCAGGGCGAAGGCGACCTGACCCGCAACCTGGAAGTGCGCGGTCGCGACGAAACCGCACAACTGGCCAGCTGGTTCAACCAATTCCTCGGCGCCATCCGCAGCCTGATCCAGCACATCGGTTCGGCAGCCGGCAAGATCCTCAGCACCTCCAGCAGCTCCACCCGGGTGTCGGCCGACATGTCCGAGGCCGCCGGGCGCCAGCGCGAAGCCGTGGACATGGTCTCCACTGCCTTCCACGAAATGGTCGCCACCGCCAACGAAGTGGCGCGTTCCTGCAGCCAGGCGGCGATGTCCGCCGACAGCGGCCAGGCCCAGGCCCGCGAAGGCCAGCAGCAGATCGACGCCGCCGTGCAGAGCGTCGACCGCCTGAGCCAGGAGATCGAGCAGTCGGCGCAGTCGATCCAGCAACTAGAGCGCGACAGCAACGCCATCCAGTCGATCCTCGGCACCATCCGCTCGATCGCCGAGCAAACCAACCTGCTGGCGCTCAACGCCGCCATCGAGGCCGCCCGTGCCGGTGAGCAGGGCCGCGGCTTTGCCGTGGTCGCCGACGAAGTGCGCGCCCTGGCCAAGCGCACCGCCGACTCCACCGCCGAGATCGACGGCCTGCTGGGCAACCTGGCCAGCCGCACCGCCGAAGTGGCCGAGCAGATGCACGCCAGCATCGAGGTGTCGCAGCAGTCGGTCAGCCGCATTGGCCTGGCCCGCGACAGCTTCGGCCAGATCCGCGAGTCGGTGGACGTGATCCGCGACATGAACACCCAGATCGCCACCGCCGCCGAAGAGCAGCACCAGGTGGCCGAGGACATCAACCGCCACATCAGCCAGATCCACGGCGATGCGCAGTTGGTGGCCGAGTTGGCCCAGGCCGCCAGGCAGGATTCGGAAAGCCTGGCCGGGCTGTCCAACGAACTGGACGCGCTGGTACGCCGCTTCCGCACCTGACCCATCCGGCTCCTACGGCGCACGCCTGTAGGAGCCGGCTTGCCGGCGATGAGGCCCTATGCCTCAACCCTCATCGCTCGACAATCGCGGTAACCCCCTGCCCCCCCGCCGCACAGATCGAAATCAACCCCCGCCCCTTGCCCCGCTGCGCCAGCAGCTTGGCCATGTTCGCCAGTATCCGTCCCCCCGTTGCAGCGAACGGATGCCCCGCCGCCAACGAGCTGCCCTTGACGTTCAACTTGCTGCGGTCGATGGCCCCCAACGGCGCCTCCAGCCCCAGCCGGGTACGGCAGTACTCGGCATCTTCCCAGGCCTTCAAGGTACACAGCACTTGGGCGGCGAAGGCTTCATGAATTTCATAGAAGTCAAAATCCTGCAGCGTCAGGCCATTGCGCGCCAGCAGCCGCGGCACCGCATACACCGGCGCCATCAGCAGCCCTTCATGGCCGTGGACAAAATCCACCGCAGCGGTTTCGCCGTCCACCAGGTAGGCCAGAACCTTCAACCCCTGTGCTTGCGCCCAGGCCTCGCTGCCCAGCAGCACCAGCGAGGCGCCATCGGTCAGCGGTGTGGAATTGCCCGGTGTGAGGGTGCCCTGAGCGCCCCGGTCAAACACTGGCTTGAGCTTGGCCAGCTGTTCCAAGGTGAGGTCCGGGCGCAGGTTGTTGTCGCGGCTCAGGCCCTGGTATGGCGTGAGCAAATCGTCATGCCAGCCCTCGGCATAGGAGGCCGCCAGGTTGTGGTGACTGAGCAGCGCCAGTTCATCCTGCGCCGCCCGCCCGATCTGCCAGGCCTGCGCCATGCGTTCGCAGTGCTCGCCCATGCTCAGCCCGGTACGTGGCTCGCCATTTCGCGGCAGCGCAGGCAGCAGGTGCGCCGGGCGCAGTTTCAGGAAGGGCTTCAAGCGTTCAGCCAAGGTCTTGCCACGGTTGGCCTGCAGCAGAATCTGGCGCAACCCCTCGCTGACCGCGATCGGCGCGTCGGAGGTGGTGTCCACGCCCCCGGCAATGGCGCAGTCGATCTGCCCCAGGGAAATCTTGTTGGCCACCAGCAGCGCCGCCTCAAGCCCCGTGCCACAGGCCTGCTGCACGTCGTAGGCCGGCGTCTGTGGCGACAGCCGCGAGCCGAGCACGCATTCGCGGGCCAGGTTCATGTCACTGGAATGCTTGAGCACCGCCCCTGCCACCACCTCGCCCAGGCGCAGGCCATGCAGGCGGTAACGCTCCACCAGCCCCTCCAGCGCAGCGGTGAGCATCGCCTGGTTGCTGGCGCGGGCGTAGACTCCATTGGAGCGGGCGAAGGGGATCCGGTTGCCACCCAGGATCGCCACCCGGCGAATTGAACCCATGCCTGTTCCTCCTGAAACAAATTGATCGGTAAGCCTAGGCGCTTTTCCCGTATTTCGAACGACCCTGCCACAAACCTGGTCCACACTGCATGCTTGCCTTCAGGGAGACCCGTACATGAGCGACCGCTATATCGGCTTTGCCAACTCCACCCTCGGCCGGCGCCTGGTCGATGCCCTCGGCCTGCCGCGCCCGGTACCGCTGGAACGCTGGCAGGCCGGCCGCCTGCGCCCGGTCGAGGGCGCGCTGGTGCTCGGCGGCGGCCCGCTGGCCCGCGAGGTCGAGGCGATCGCCCCAAGGCTGACCGCCGAGTGCTATGCCTTCAACGCCGATAGCCTGGCCTCGCCGGCCTGGGTCGCAGGCCTCGGGCCCAAGCTCAAGGCCTTGGTATTCGACGCCAGTCACCTGTCCGACAGCGACCAACTGCGCCAGTTGCGCGAATTCTTCCAGCCGTTGCTGCGCAGCCTGGCGCCCTGCGCCCATGTCGTGATCCTCGGCCGCCCTCCACAGGGCCTCAGCACCCAGGAGAGCATCGCCCAGCGCGCCCTCGAAGGTTTCAGCCGTTCGCTGGGCAAGGAGCTGCGCAACGGCGCCACCGCCAACCTGCTGTATGTCGCCGAAGGCGCAGAGCAAGGGCTCGAAGGCGCGCTGCGGTTCTTCCTGTCACCAAAAAGCGCGTTCGTTTCCGGCCAGGTGCTGCACCTGGGCCACTGCACCGCCCAGGTCGAGGACTGGACCCGCCCGCTGGCCGGGCGCCATGCCCTGGTCACCGGCGCCGCCCGCGGCATCGGCGCGGCCATCGCCGAAACCCTGGCCCGCGACGGCGCCTCGGTCACCCTGCTGGATGTCCCCCAGGCGCAGCAAGACCTCGACGCCATCGCCGCGCGCCTGGGCGGCCGCGCCCTGGCCCTGGACATCTGCGCCGGTGATGCCGCCGCGCAACTGGTCGAGGCACTGCCCGACGGCCTGGATATCGTCGTGCACAACGCCGGCATCACCCGCGACAAGACCCTCGCCAATATGACCCCCGACTACTGGGACGCGGTGCTGGCAGTCAACCTCAAGGCCCCGCAGGTGCTCACCCAGGCACTGCTGGATGCCGGCAAACTGCACGACGCCGCGCGCATCACCCTGCTGGCCTCGGTCAGCGGCATCGCCGGCAACCGCGGCCAGGCCAACTACGCCGCCAGCAAGGCCGGGCTGATCGGCCTGGCCCAGGCCTGGGCACCGGCCCTGGCCGAGCGCGGCATCAGCATCAACGCCATCGCCCCGGGCTTCATCGAAACCCACATGACCGCCGCCATGCCCATGGGCCTGCGCGAAGCCGGGCGGCGCCTGAGCTCGCTCGGCCAGGGCGGCCTGCCGCAGGACGTCGCCGAGGCCATCGCCTGGCTCAGCCAGCCCGGCTCCGGCGCAGTCAACGGCCAGGTGCTGCGGGTCTGCGGCCAAGCATTGATGGGGGCCTGACATGACCACCCACTGGCTCGACCTGCACCACCCGGATTCGCGCGCCAGCCTGTACCTGCGTGCGCTGGGCAAACGCAAGATCAGCGGCGAGCGCCTGCCCGACCAGGGCCTGCGCTGCTTCCTGCGGGTAGACCCGGCGAACCTTGCGGCCTACCGCAGGCTCTGCCACTTCGCCGACGACGGCCGCCTGCCGGGCACCTACCCCCACGTGATGGCCTTCGCCCTGCAACTGCAATTGCTCACCGCCCGCGACTTCCCCTTCCCGCTGCTGGGGTTGGTGCACCTGCACAACCGCATCGAGGTGCTGCGCCCGCTGGGCGGCATCGACGGGCTGCGCTTTGCGGTGCATGCCGACAACCTGCAGCACCACGCCAAGGGCGGCACCTTCGACCTGGTGACCGAGGCCGAGGACGGCCTCGGCCTGCTGTGGCGCGAAACCAGCCGCATGCTGGTGCGCGGGCTCAAGCTCGAAGCCGGTGCAGCACCTGCCGAAGACGCACAGCCAGGGGCACTGCCCGAGGCAACCCGCTGGTACGCCGACAGCGACATCGGCAGGCGCTATGCCCGGGTATGCGGCGACTACAATCCGATCCACCTCAGCCCCCTCAGCGCCCGGCTGTTCGGCTTCCCCAAGGCCATCGCCCACGGCATGTGGACCAAGGCCATGGCCCTGGCCGCGTTGAAAAGCCACCTGCCCAAGGCCGGCTACGCCTTCGAGGTGGCATTCCACAAGCCGGTACGCCTGCCGTCCGAAGTCATGCTCGGCGCCAGCGAGGCCGGCCCGTCGGGCCAACTGCGCCTGGACGGCCATGGCGCCCTGCTGCACATGACCGGCAATTGGCGCAGCTTGTAAAACCTCACATAGAGAACAACGTGGGAGCGGGCTTGCCCCGCGATCGGATTACTACCGCATCGCGGGGCAAGCCCGCTCCCACGGCTTTCACATTGCAGGTACAGGTGACACAACCCCTTGCTTTACATCGGACCCCGCCGGAAGCTATGCACCATTAGGAGACCCCCGATGAACCTGCAAGAACTCACCGAACGCCTGCACCGCATCCGCGACACCAACGACTGGCGCGGCTTCCACAGCCCGAAAAACCTGGCCATGGCCGCCAGTGTCGAAATGGCCGAGCTGGTGGAGATCTTCCAGTGGCTGAGCGAAAGCGAGTCGCGCCAGCTGCCGGCAGACAAGCTCGCCCACGCCGGGCAAGAAGTCGGCGACGTCGTCCTTTACCTGTTGCTGCTGTGCAGCGAACTGGGCCTGGACATGGACGAGGTGGTGCGGGCCAAGCTGGCCGACAGCGAGAGGCGCTTCGCCAAATGAACGACCGTCACTTCGATGAACTGGCCACCCGCTTCGCCGAAAAAATCTACGGCGGCGCCAAGGGCGCCATCCGCCTGGCCGTGTTGCAGGCCGATCTCGCCGAAACCCTGCCCGACCGCCCGCTGCGGGTGCTCGACATCGGCGCCGGCCTTGGCCACATGGCCTTGTGGCTGGCCCAGCGCGGCCACCAGCTGACTCTCGCCGAACCCGCCGCGCCCATGCTCGAAGGTGCCCGCGCGCGTTTCGCCGAAGCCGGCCGGCAGGCCACCTTCATCCAGGCCCCCTGGCAGGACCTGCTGGGCCAGCTCACCGAGCGCTACGACCTGGTGCTGTGCCACGCCGTGCTTGAGTGGCTGGCCGAACCCGAGGCCATCCTGCCCGTGCTGCATCAGCTGACCGCCCCCGGCGGCTGGTTGTCGCTGGCCTTCTACAACCGCGACGCGCTGGTTTACCGCAACCTGCTCAAGGGCCATTTCCGCAAGCTGCGCAGCAACCGCCTGGCCGGTGAAAAACAGAGCCTGACACCGCAAAAACCCCTTGATCCGCGCGACCTCAAAGCGCAACTTGAAGCGCTGTGGCAGGTCGAAAGCGAAAGCGGCATCCGCGTGTTCCACGACTACATGCCCAAAGAATTCCAGGACAAGGCCGAACTGCTCGACCTGCTGGAAATGGAGCTGGCCCACCGCCGTCACCCAAGCTTCGCAGGGCTTGGCCGCTACCTGCACTGGGTTTGCCGCCCACTCTGAACCCCAAGGCCAGGAGGACACATGCGCTACCGCCCACTCTGCCTGGCCCTGCTTCCCCTCCTGCTGGCCGCCTGCCAGGGCAGCAACCCGTATGTCGCCAGCGGCAACCCCATCCCGCCGGCGCCACCGCAGGCTGCCAGCACCTTCGATGCCAGTGCCTACCCGGCACCCGCCCGCGACTATGGCCGCTACCGCAGCTGGCGCTGGCATGACGGCCAGCAGCCTGGCGGCCTGGCCAGCACAGACCCCGGCCAGCTCGCCGCAGCGGTCAGCAGCGCATTGGACCAGCACGGCCTGCGCCCGGCCCATGGCAGCACCGCCGACCTGCTGGTCAGTGCCGACATTCGCCTGGAGCGGCGCCTGCGCCAGGTGCGCGACTACGACTATTACGACCCCTACTACGGCCCCAGCGCCGGTGTCGGCTTCGGTGGCTATCGCAACGGCTATGGGGCGTACGGCAGCGTGCCCATCGTGCGCACCTACGAGGTGGAAGTGATGGTGGTGCGCATCGACCTGTTCGACGCCCGCGACGGCCAGCCGGTGTGGAGTGCCAGCGCCGAGAGCGGCAGTAGCAAGGACTCGCCACGGGACCGTGAAAACGCCTTGCGCGAGTCGGTGAGCAAGGCGCTTAGCGGCTATCCTCCCAGTTAATCGTCTACGGAGAACCATCATGTTGCGCCGTCTTGTTCTAGTGTCATGCGCCCTGTTGCTGGCCGCCTGTGCCAGCAACAATGTGCAGCAGGACTTCGATGCCAGCCGCGATTTTGCCGCTTACCGCAGTTGGGCCTGGCAGGAACCGGGGCTGCAGTACCGCCCGGACGACCCGCGAATCAAGAGCGACCTCACCGAGCAGCGCATCCGCCAGGCGGTTGCCGGCCAGCTTGACCAGCGCGGCCTGCGCCCGGTGCAGGGCAATGCCAAGGCTGATGTGAAGGTGCGCGCCTACCTGATCGTCGAGCAACGCCAGCAGCAGATCACCACCAACTACGGCGGTGCCTGGGGCGGTTATTGGGGAGGCTACTGGGGCGGGCCGATGTACAACGAAACCCGCAGCGTCGACTACAAGGTCGCCACCATCCAGATCGACCTGTTCGACGGCAAGGACGGCAAGCTGGTCTGGCGCGGCAGCGCCGAGCAGATCATGAACAACTACCCGCCCAGCCCCGAAGAGCGCAACGCCGCCATCCAGAAAACCGTGACCCAGGTGCTGAGCAACTACCCGCCGCACTGAGCCGGCGCTCCTACAGGCCCAGCCCAGATCTGATAGTCATGCGCTCCTACAGGATATGCGTTGCGCCCCGCCAGACAGCAGGCAAGGCAACCTGCCATCACCTTGACTACACTCCTCGCACAGCAGCCGCGCTGCCGGGCCTGTGGCCGGCAAAGGAGTGCCCGTGGTTCCCCGCTTCGCTGTACGCCAACGCGGCGCGATCGGCCTGATGGCCACGCTGACCCTGGGCATTGCCTTGCTGTTCATGCTGCTGGCCGTCGACAGCGGGCGCCTATACCTGGAGCAGCGCAAACTGCAACGCATCGCCGACATGGCTGCCCTCGAGGCCGCCGGGCAAGGTGGCGTATGCACCGGCAGCGGCCCCCAGGCCACCACCCTCGCCCGCGCCGCCGCAACCCGCAACGGCCATGCCACCAGCAACCCGCTGGTGGCCAGCTGCGGCTACCTGCAAACCGGCGCCGGCAACATTCGCAGCTTCACCAGCGACAACAGCCGCAACGAAGCGATCAGGGTCGAAGTGCGCAACACCGTCACCACCAGCGTTGCCGGTGGCCTGTTTACCTGGGTCGAAGGCGACTTCCAACGCTCCAGCACCCTGCACGCCAGCGCCGTGGCCGCCAGCCCCATGCCGCCCCAGGCGATGCTCAGCATCCGCACCACCCTGGCCACCGTCAGCTCAAGCCAGGGCGCACTGTTCAACGCCCTGACCAAGGCCTTGGGCGGCAACCTGCAACTGGACCTGCTGGGCTGGCAGGGCATGGCCAACACCCAGTTGAACCTGCTCAGTTACCTCGACCAGCTGGCCATCGACCTGAACCTGGCCGCCGGCGACTACCAGCAACTGCTTGGCCTGGACACCAGCGCCACAGTGCTGCTGCAAGCCGCGGCCAAAGTGTTGCAGCGTGGTGGCGCCGCAGCCGACGTGGTCACCAACCTCGGCCGCCTGGCCGCCGACCTGCCTGCCGGCGGCCTGCAACTGGGGCAACTGCTGGACCTGCAAAACGGCACCGCCAAGGCCGGCCTGGACGCCAACCTGCAACTGCTGCAACTGGTGCAGGGGGTGATCCAGCTGGCGGCCAGCGAACGCGCCGCCTATGCCGAGCTGCCGATCAGCGTGCTGGGGCTGGTCAATGGCAAGGTGCAACTGCGGGTGATCGAGCCACAGCAGGTGTCGGCGGTGGGCGACCCGCGCAGCGACGACCTGCGCGTGCACACCGCCCAGGTACGCGCGCTGATCTCCCTCGACCTGCCCGTGCTAAACACCGTCAGCGGGTTGGTCAATGCCGTGTTGGACCTGGCGGCGCCGCTGACCAACGTGCTCAACAACCTGCTCAGCCTCAATCTGCTGGGGACTGTGCAATCGCTCACCTGCGCCCTGGGGGTGCCGTGCAAGGTCAGCGATATCAAGTTGCTCGACGGCGTCACCCATATCGACATCGGCCTGGAGGTCGCCGAGGCCACCAGCCGCCTGCGCCCGATGCCGCCCGCCGCCTACACCTGCTCGCCCAAGACCCTGGCCACGGTGACCCAGCGTTCGGCGGCGAAAATCGCCATCGGTAAATTCGACTCCCCCCAGGACTTCCTCAACCAGGGCACCACCACGGTCAAGGCCCTGCCGCTGATCGACATCGGCACCAACGTCTGCAGCCGCCTGCTGGTGCTGCCGCCAACCTGCGGCACCCGCGTCCCCTTCGCCGGCGGGGGCATCGGCCTGCGCATCGACAGCAAGGTGCTGGCCAACAGCCCGAGCGAAAAACCGCTGGTATTCAGCAACCCACCGAACATCGGCCTGGCGCCACTGTTCCAGAGCATGGACACCGACCAGTCACAGGTGGTCGCCAGCCTTGCCGACACCCTCGGCGGTATTCACCTTGAGGCCTACAAACCCACCGGCAACAGCGGCCTGGGCCAGGTGCTGGCGCTCACCGCCGGCCTGCTCGATGGGGTGAAGAACATCCTCGAACCGCTGATCAAGAACCTGCTCAGCCCCCTGCTCGACCCGATACTCAACACCCTGCTCAAAACCCTGGGCATTGACCTCGCCAACGCCCAGGTAGGCGCCAACCTCAGTTGCAGCAGTGGCCACGCTCAACTGGTGCTGTGAAGCGGCAGCTCCACCCGGAAGCACGCCCCCTCCTCGCCGTTGGCCACCGTCAGGCGCCCGCCCATGTGGCTGACGATACCGTGGCTGACCGACAGCCCGAGGCCTGTGCCAACGCCCGCCGGCTTGGTGGTGAAGAACGGCTCGAAGATGCGCTCGTGCAGGCCCTCGGCAATGCCGCCGCCGTTGTCTTCAACCAGCAGGCTCAGGCGCCCGCCGTGCAGCTCCTGGCGCACGCGGATCCACGGCTGCACGCGCCCTTGCTCCAGCAGCGCATCGCGGGCATTGACCAGCAGGTTGATCAGCACCTGCTCCAACTGGTCCTGATGGCCGAGCACCTGGCTTTGCTCGTCCGGCGGCTCCAGGCACAGGCTCACACCCTTGCCGCGCAAGCCCTCCTCGAGCAGCGCCCGGGCGCCCTCCACCGCGCCCCAGGCCGCGAAGCTGTGGGTTTCCACCAGGGAGCGGCGGCCATACACGCGCATGTGCTGCACCAGCCGTTCGGCACGCGCCACCTGGGCCTCGATACGCCGCAGCTTGGCTTCCAGCCATTCAGGCTCGGCCGTGCCCTGTTCCAGGCGCGTGAGGGCGTTGGCCACGGCCATGCGCATCACATTCAGCGGCTGGTTGATCTCGTGCACAAGGCCTGTGGCCAGCTCGCCCAGGGTGGCCATCTTCGCGCCCTGCAGCAATTGCTGCTGGCTGCGGCGCACCTCGGTGTTGTCACGCCCCACGGCCTGCACTTCCAGCAAACGGCCGTCACCATCGAACAAACCACGGTCGGCCCACACCCACCAGGCATGCTCGCGCCCCGGCAGTTGCAAGCAGATCTCCGCGCTGCTCACCGGTTGTTCGGGCGTAAGCGCCGCCAGGCGCTGCACAAACGCCTGGCGCTGGCTGTCGGACAGCCACTGCCCGAGGTTTTCGCCCTGCAGTTGCTCAGGAGTGCACTGCAGGTAATCGGCCAGCGGGCGGTTGGCGTACTCCAGAGTCAGGTCGGTCCGGTAGCGGCAGATCATCGCTGGCGAATCTTCCACCAGCACCCGGTAGCGCTCCTCGCTCTGGCGCACACGCTCGGCGGCGTCGGTGGCCTCGCTGACATCCAGCCACAAGCCCACCACCTCGCGCGGCTGGCCCAGGTCGTCACGCAGCAGGCGCGCCTCATCGAGCATCCAGTGGTAGCCGCCACGGGCATCGCACAAGCGATAGCGGCAGCGCACCTGGCCATCGCGCAGCAGGCCACGGGTGCGCTCCAGCCACAGCGGGCGGTCGTCGGGGTGCACCGCCAACGCGGGCTGGCGCGCCTGCTCGCTGTCGGCGCCCCAGCCCAGCAACGGCGCCAGGCTTGCGCTGAAAAAATCGCTGTGCAGCGCACCGTCGACATAGCGCTGCACGTAGATCACTGCAGGCGAGCTGGCGATCAGGTTCTCAAGCCGCGCCTGGGCAGCGTCGGCCTGCTGTTGCTGCTGCTTGAGCGCGCTGATGTCCAGCACAAAGCCACGCAGGCAGTTGCCCTGGCGCTGGCCGGCCCAGTGCAGCCAGCGTTGCCCGCCCTCGGCCAGGCGCACGCCAAGGCCCAGGGCATGCCCGTCGCGGGCCTGGGCCAAGGCCAGCTGCGCCGGCTCCCGGTCAGCAGGGTGCAACTGGGCCAGCCACTGCGCCAGGTTCATCTGCCGGGGCAGGCCGAACGAGGCCGCCACCGCCGGGTCCAGCTGCAAGTCGCCGTCCAGCGGCCATTCCCAACCGCCAGCCCCCAGTTGTTGTTGCAGGTCGTTCAGGTGGCGGCTCTGCTGTTGCAATTGCTGGTGGCGAAGCCGTGCCAGCAGCGGCTCGGCCAGGGTCCGCGCCAGGGCCAGCGCCATGTCGTCCGGCGGCGGCTGCAGCACGTCCGCCCCCAGCAGCCAGGCTTCGGCGTCCTGGCCTTGGCGGTAAGGCACCAGCAACAGCGAGGCGCAGCCACACAAGGCCAGCAATTCTGGCTCATTGTGAATCTGCACCGGGGCTGCGGCCGGCCTGTGCGCCAGCCAGCCCTGCAAGCGCGTATCGTCCGGCCATGGCCATAGCGGGTCGCTGCCGGCATAGCGGCGCCAGCCGTCGGCGGCGCGCAGCATCAGGCACAAGGCGCTGGCCTGCCAGTGCCCGGCCAACACCTGCAACTGCTCGCCGGTGGTCTGCGCCAGGCGCTCGGCGCCGCACTCGCGCAGGGCATGGCCGATTTCACCGAACAGCGGGCGCTGGCGGTCCCAACGCTGCTCGCGCAAAAGATCGCCGATATCGAACAGTTGCAGCACCCAGCCCTGGCCATGGCGCTGCAGCCAGCCACGGGTCTGCAGGGCATGCCCGACCACGGTACGGAAGGCCAGGTCCAGAGGTTGCCCCTGCCAGTCGCGCGGCTCGCCTTCCAGCACCAGCAGGCTGTGCGGCTCCAGGTAGTCCTGCACCCGGGCAGCGGCCTGGGTCGGGAGCGCCAGCAAGGTGCGCAGCGGGCCGGCCAGGCGCTGCACCCGGGCCTGGTCGTCGAGCCACAGCTGCAAACCGACCGCAGGCGGCGCCTGGGGCTCATCGGGCGCCGCACGCCAGCGGTCGAACAGGCTGCCACTCATAGTTGCAGGCTCGCTTGTGCCTGCAGGCGCTCGGGCAGCTTCGGCACCTCGCCGATCAGCGGCAGCACCAGCACCGGCAGCACCCGTTCAAGGCGTTCGCGGGGGTAGTCGATGGCCACCGTCAGCAGCTTGTCTGCGCCCAGCGTCACCCGGGTGTCGGTGGCCACGCTGAAGCCCAGGCTGGCCGGCATCCAGGCCAGTTGCTGGCCGATCACCTGGCGCGCCAGGCCCTGTACGTCCTGGCTGTAGGTGGCGCTGGCCGGGTCCACCGCCACGCAGCGGCGCACCGCCTCGCTGCTGGCCTGGTTGAACGACTGCAGCATCAGCATCGGCAGGGCATAGCTGACCAGCCCGTAGAACACTGCGAAAAACACCATGAATACCGCGACAAACTCGATGGCTGCCGCGCCTTTTTGCTGCCTTGCCGGGCTGGCTTGCATGATCGCGTCTACCCTGACGTTGAAACCTGTTGCAAAGCATAGAACCGTTCAACGAATAGGGATGGCGATTTGCCAATGCAAAGCATTGTTCTCCTGATGTGGCTTGCCTTGTGCACCGAACAAGATGTCCGTGAACGGCAGATTTCCAACACCCTCACCCTGGGTGTGGCCACCGGCGCGCTGGTGTGGCTGTTCGCCACCGGCCACAGCTGGATCGGCGCCGATGCCAGCGACGCCGGCTGGGCCCTGGCCATCGTCATGCTGCTCACCCTGCCTGGCTACATGCTCGGGCGCTTCGGTGCCGGCGACGTCAAGCTGATGGGCGCCCTGGCCTTGGCCACCAGCCCGCAATACGTGCTCGGCACCTTCATCGGCGCCGGCATCACCGTGGTCGCCTGGCTGCTCGGGCGGCGCCGCTTGTGGACCCTGCTCAACCCCAAGCTGAAAAAACGCCTGCAAAAACTGGCCGAAGAGGTCGGCGACAAGCAGCCCTTTGCCCCCTACGTGCTGGCGGGCTTTTTGCTGACGGCGGTATGGATCCAATAGCCGGCTGAACCGCCGGATGGCGTCTACAGTCCATGTACATAGTTGCAAAGTGCGACTACCTTTGTTGCTGCCAGAGCGACTTGGCCCGGGAGCAGGGCCGAAACAACAGGGAGTTGATCGTGTGAACAAGTCCGTCAGTGAGGTGAAGGTCCTGGTTGTCGACGACCAGCCGTTGATCGTCGAAGAACTGTGCGAATACCTGGAAGGCGAAGGCTACCGCTGCGTACCGGCCCACTCCACCGACCAGGCCATCGAGCGTTACCGCGCCGATGACCTTATCGGCCTGGTGCTGTGCGACCTGCACATGCCCGAGCGCGATGGCATTGAGCTTGTGCGTGCACTCAAGCAGATCGCCGGCAACCAGCGCATGTTCGAAGCCATCATGCTCACCGGCCGGGCCGAAAAGCAGGATGTGATCCGCGCCCTGCGCGAAGGTTTTGCCGACTACTACCAAAAGCCCATGGACCTCGACGAGTTGCTCGAAGGCCTGCGCCGCCAGGAAGAAGCGCTGCTGGAGCGGCGCCGCAACTTCCGCGAGCTGGGCAGCCTGAACCAGCGCCTGCAAGAACTCGCCGAGTCGATCGACGACCTCTACCAGGACCTGGAAAAGGCCCGCGGCCAGGGCACCCATCGGCGCGCCACCGACACCGACGACAGCGAGCCGGAGCTGCCAGCAGCGTTCGAGAAGCTGTCACCACGCCAGCTGGAAGTGGCCCGGCTGGTGAGCAAGGGCAAGACCAACTACCAGATCGCCTGCGAGCTGGGCATCACCGAGAACACGGTGAAGCTGTATGTGTCGCAGGTGCTGCGCCTGACCCACATGCACAACCGCACGCAGTTGGCGCTGGCACTGACACCCCGCTCGTCGCCGGTGCATCAGCGCTTCACCACCCATTGAGCGACGCGCCTTTGTAGGAGCGGCCTTGTGTCGCGAAAGGGCCGCGCAGCGGCCCCGGCAATTTTGCATGAGGCCCAGATCCAGGGGCTGCTACGCAGCCCATCGCGACACAAGGCCGCTCCTACACAGGGTCCCGCTGTACAGGCGGGTCGCGCCCCTCAATTGCTCGACGAATTCACCTTGCTCCAGCGATAGAAATCCGGAATCGCATACTTGTAGCTGTCCAGCCAGCGCTGCATGGCCTGGTCGCGCTCCTTGTCGGTCTGCACCTGCGGCTTCGGCGAGGCTTGGCGGTTGCTGGCCTGCACCTTCAACCAGGTTTCAGTGGCCGTTTCATCCTGAGCCTGGCGCGGCGGCTCTTGCGCCAGCGCCGCCACCGGCATCAGCAAACAGGCCCACACAGTCCACGGTTTGATCATCACTCACCTCCCCGATCAGTTGAGCACTGCAGCCGGCGGCTGCGCGCTGGCGGCCAGCGCTCCGCGCCCGCTGGCCTTGAGCTGGCGGGCACGGGCCTGGGCTTCGGCAAACTGCGCAGGCCCCAGGCGCAGGCGCTTGACCAGGTCCTCGGCCTGGCTCCAGTTGTCCTGCACCAGCGACAGGGTCACCAGGTTGATCGCCGGCAGCGGGTTGTCGTCTTTCAGCTCGATAGCCGTGAGGAACTCGAAGCGCGCCTGTTCGTGGTGCCCCAGGTTCATCTGCACCACGCCCAGGTCGTTGCGCACCTTCTCGTCGGTGGGCGCCAGGCGTACGGCCCGTTGCAGGTTGCGCAGCGCCTGCGCATCGTCGCCACGGGCCGAGGCCAGCTGGCCAAGGCCATGCTCGCCTTCGGCCGCCAGGCAGCCGCCGAGCAGGCTGCGGTACAACGGCTCGGCCTCGCTGCGCCCGAGCACGCGCGACACCCGGGCCTTGCGCAGGCGCACCTGGTCAAGGCTGTCCGGCAGTTGCTCCAGATGCGCAAGGCCCGCATGCGGGCGGCCCTCGTTGATCATCTGGTCGGCCAGGTCCAGGCTCATCTGCTGGTCAGCGTCGGGCTTGGCGCAACTGCCACCGCCGAACACCCGGGCCAGGCCGTCGGTTGGCTGGCCGGCGCAGCCGCTGAGCAGCAACAGGCCGCTGAGCACAAGGATCGCTCTCATCGCATCTCCCTTTTCAAAATACACACCCTGTAGGAGCCGTCACGACCCCAACGCCCGCGCCAACGCAGAAAGCCCAGGCCCGGCCAGCACGATCAGCAAGGCCGGGAACAGAAACACCATCATCACCGCCGACATTTTTGCCGACATCTTCGACACCCGCTCCTGCAGCCCGGTCAGGCGCCGGTCGTCGAGCAGCTCCTTGAGCGCCTGCAACGACTTCATCGAGCCGCTGCCCTGCACCAGCAACTGCTGCAGGATCACGCAGGTGTCGATCAACTCATCCACCGCCAGCAGCCGCGCGGCCTTTTCCAGCTCCGGCCCCAGGGCCAGGCCCGAATCGACCCGCTGCAGCACCTGGCGCAGCTCCGCACTGATGTGCGGCACCAGGGTGCGGCCCTCATGGGCGAGCACCCGCAACGCCTGTTCAACGGCAAGCCCGGTCTCGAACAGGATGCGCAACAACGGAATCATCAGCCCCACCTCAACGGCGATCCTGCGCTGGCGCCTGGCGGCGGCGGCGGCCAGCAGGCGCTTGGGCAGCAGGTAACCGGCCCCCAGCGCGCACAGCACCAGCACGCTCCAGTGCCCGCGCCGCTCGCCCGGCAGGCCATGCACCATCAACAGCACCGCCCCGGTGGCCAGCAGCGGCAGGCCCAACTGCACTGCGGCAAACAGCGCGCGCTGGCGGGTGCGGCGCCAACCCAGGCGGTCGAGCAAGGCCTGGGTTTCGCTGTCCAGCCGTTGCAGGCGCTGGCCCAACGGGCTGCTGCCCAGCCAGTGCAACCAGTCGCCCAGCCGCTCATCACGCCCCAGCCGCCCCTGCAGGCGCCGCGCAATGCGCTGCTGGCCGCGCCATTGCCGGGCGGCGTGCATGGCCAGCAGGGTGAAGCCTGCGAACAGGCACAGTGCGCAAACCAACAGGGCCATGGTCACAGGCTCCTCATCATGCGCCACAGCACCACGCAGCCGAGTGCCTGCAGGGCAAAGGCGAACAGCAGCATCATCTGGCCGTGGCTGTCGCGCCACATGGCCAGCAGGTAACCGGGGTTGGCCATCAGGAAGTAGCCGACCATGGCCAGCGGCAGCACACCCAGAATCCAGGCGGTGATACGGGTTTCACCGGTCATCGCACGCAACTGCCGGCCACCCTGCTCGCGCTCGCGAATCAGCTTGATCAGGTTTTCCAGCAACTCGCTGGCGTTGCCGCCATGGCGCTGGTTGATGCGCAGGCCCAGGGCGAACAGGCGCAGCTCGTCCTGGCGGTACAGCTCGGCCAGTTCGTTCACCGCATCATCCAGCGGCACGCCCAGCTGCACGTTGCGCCGCACCCGCAGCATGGCCGAGCGCAGCGGTTCGCGGGTGGCGTCTATGCCGCCCAGCACAGCGTCGTTGAGAGTGCGCCCGGCCTTGAGGCTGCGCACGCTGTAGTCGAGCAGGCCAGGCAACTGCTGGATGATCCGTTGCAGCCGGCGGCGGTAGCGCCAGCTCAAGGCGAGGTAACCCAGCAGCGGCAGCCCGAGCAGCACCAGCAGCGCAGCCGCCGCGCCCGCCAGCAGCGCCGCCAGCAGCACCGCCCCCAGCCAGGCCAGCAGCCACGGCCGCAGGCTGAACTCGCCCTGGGCCAGGCCCGCCCGTTGCAGCAGCGGGTCGAGCCAGTCGCGCCGGGCGCTGGCGCTGCGCACCACGCGGTAGGCCTGGCCCAGACGCAGGAGGATGCGCTCCTCGCCACGCTTGTGCAGGCCCAGGCGCAGCAAAAACAGCGCCGCGCCCAGCAGCAGCGGCGCCAGGGCCAGCAACAACGGCCCCATCAGTACAGGCCCTCGTGGCGCAGTTTCTCGCCGGCCGGATTCGGCGCCTCGCGCAAAAACCCTTCGCCGCTGCGCCGGTCAAGGCGGAACAGCACATTGGTGACGTACACGTCGTCACGCACCCCGACCACCTCGAGAATTTCGCTCACGCAACGCCGGCCATCCGCCAGCCGGGTCAGCTGGATCACCACGTCCAGCGCCGCACAAACCATCTGGCGCAGGGTCTTCTCCGCCACCTGGCGGCCGGTCAGCCCCACCAGCGTCTCCAGGCGCAGCAGGGCGTCCTGGGCGCTGTTGGCGTGCACCGTGCTCATCGAACCATCGTGGCCGGTGTTCATCGCGGTCAGCACATCGACCACCTCGGCACCGCGAATCTCGCCGAGGATGATGCGGTCAGGGCGCATGCGCAGGGCGTTGCGGATCAGCTCGCTGGCCTTGATCTCGCCATGGCCTTCGGCGTTGGGCGGGCGGGTTTCCAGGCGCACCACGTGGGGGTGGTGCAATTGCAGCTCGGCCACATCCTCGATGGTCACCAAGCGCTCCTGGGGGGCGATCATCTGGCTGAGGATGTTCAGCAGCGTGGTCTTGCCGGTGCCGGTGCCGCCGCTCACAAGGATGTTGCAGCGCCGGCCCACGGCACGTTCGAAGAAGTCGAAGATGGCCTGGTCGATGGCCCGGGTGGCCAAAAGGTCGGCGCTTTTGAGCATGTCCTGGCGGAACTTGCGGATCGACAGGCACGGCCCGTCCAGCGCTACCGGCGGGATGATCGCATTCACCCGGCTGCCGTCGGGCATGCGCGCATCGACCATGGGCGACGATTCATCCAGGCGCCGCCCCAGGGGCGCAAGGATGCGCTGCATCACCCGCTCCACGTGGTGCGCGTCGATAAAGCGCAAATCGGTCAGTTGCAAAAGGCCGGCGCGCTCGACGAACACCCGGTACGGGCCGTTGACCAGAATCTCGGTGACGCTGGGGTCGCGCAGCAGCACTTCCAGCGGGCCGTAGCCGGTCAGCTCATCGACGATCTCCTCGCCCAGGCGCTCCATTTCATAGCGCGACAGGGCCAGGCGCAGGCGCGCCACATAGTCGCCCACCTGCTCCAGAACGAACTGCGCCAGGGCTGGCCGCGCGCCTTCGAGCAGGTTGCGGCCGCTGTCCTCGATGGCATCGATCACATGCCGGTGCAGCGCGCGCTTGAGCACGTGCGGGTCGTTGCTGGCGTGGCGCGCGCCACCGAAGGGTTGCTCCTGGCTCATCGGCTCCCCCACAGGCGGCGCAGCCAGGTGTTGTTGGGCTTGCCGAGGTTTTCCGAACGCCGCGCCAGGCGCTCGCCCAGGCTGCGCAATGCCTGGGTCAGGGCCTCGCGCGGGGCCAGTTCGAACAGGCTCAGGCCCTGGTTCTTGGCATTCAGGCGCACTTCGGGGCTGAACGGCAGCACCCTCAGCAACGGCAGCCCGTAACGCTTGGCCAGAGCCTCGGCATCGGGCGCCACCTGGCGCATGAAGCGGTCCACCAGCACGCTCGCATGCTCAAGCTTGATGCCGCGGTCGCGCCAGTGCTCGAGCACCTCCAGGTTGCGCCGGCAATCGAGGATGTTCTGGTCGGTGTACAGGATCAGCTTGTCGCAGTGGCTGATGATGGTCCGCAGCGCCTCGCTGTCGATCTGTCCGGTGAGGTTCACCACGATGTGCTGGAAGTGTTGGCGCAGGGCACTGAGCAGCATGTACAGCTCGGCGGCGCTGGTGTTCTTCATCGGTTCGTCGCCGCTGGCGTAGGCGAGGATGCGCAACCCACACTTGTCGCGGGTGAAGGCACTGTCGATCAGCGTGGCGTCGAGCCTGCGCAAATGGCGCAGGGCATCGCCGAAGTGAAACGACGCCTCCAGCCCCAGCAGCGCCAGGCTGTCGCCGCGCGGCAGGCCGAGGTCGAGCAGCAGGGTCTGCTGGCCACTCTCCTGCACCACCCGCGCCAGGTGGGTGGTCAGCAGCGCACCATCGGCGCTGCGCTGGGCCCCGAACAGCACGGTCAGGCCGCCCAGGCTGGGGTTGCTGGTGACCGTTGGCAGGCGCTTGCCCAGGCGCCGCACCAGCCCAGCCACTTCGCTGGCCCGTGAGCCGTAGGCGACGAAGTCCCGGGCCCCGGCGCGCATGGCGTGCAGCACCAACTGGTTGTCCATGCCGTCGCCCAGGGCGACGATGGCCAACATCGGTTTGGCTTCCAGCATGCCTTCGATCAACGCGCACTGGCTGACCAGTTGCTCGCGGTCCAGGCCGATGAACACCAGGTTGCTGAAGGTCACGTCGACCAGCGCCAGCAACTCGTCGAGGCTGCCGCCGCTGCCCCCACTGGCGCCGATCACCTGCCCCAACGGCGCCAGCGCACCCTGCAGCCAGCTCAGGTCGTCCTCGTTGCGGGTCAGGGCGAGGTAGGTGTGGTTTGCGCGATCGCTCATTGGGACAACCCGCCACGGCCTTCGAAGTTGCCGTTCTCCATGAAGTACAAGCGGCCCCAGCTGGGGTCATAGGTGCGCAGCGCCTCGCCGGGCAGCTCGGGCAGGCGCGCATTGGCCGCCAGCGGCTGCACCAGGTGCGGGGTGACGATCATCAGCAGTTCGGTCTCTTCGCGGTTGAGGGTCGACTGGCGGAAGAACGCGCCGATGATCGGCAGGTTGCCCAGCCCCGGCAGCTTGTCCACGTTCGAGCGCACGTTGCTGCTGATCAGGCCGCTGATGACGAAGCTCTCGCCGTCGGCCAGGGAGATGCTGGTGTCGGTACGCCGCACGGTGAGCGCGGGCACCTGGGTGCCGGCGATGGTCACCGCGTTGCTGAAGTCCAGCTCGCTGACCTCGGGCGCCACCTTGAGGGTGATGCGGTCGCGACTGACCACGGTGGGGGTCAGCGCCAGGCGCACACCAAACTCCTTGTACTCGATCGAGACGTTGTCGCTACCGCTGCTGGGCACCGGTATCGGCACCTCGCCGCCGGCCAGAAAGCTTGCAGTCAGGCCGCTGAGCACGGTCAGGCTGGGGCGCGCCAGGGTGTAGGCGAAGCCGCTGTTCTCAAGTGCGTTGATCATCGCCAGGAAGCGCCCGTTGTTGCCACCCAGGACAATGTTGAAGACGTCGTCGTCAAGGCCTGCGCCCGGCAGCACGGTCGGGCGTACCGTTGCCCCGGGCACTGTGCCAGGGGAGCCGATCAGGCTGTTGGAGCCCTTGAAGAACAACCGGGTGCCGGCCTCCTTGTACTTGGTGCGGCGCACTTCGACAAAACGAATGTCGGCCTGCACCTGGGTCGGCAGCTCGGCCTGGGCCCCCGGCAAGGGCTGCACTTCGGCCATGTCGGTGCTGGCCCGGCCCTTGACGAACAGCATCGCCCGGTGCGGCGCCGAGGTGCAGGCGGTCCACAGCATCAGGCTGGTAGTGCCCTGCCCCACGGCGGTCAGCAACACGCCGCGCTCGCCACTGGGCTGCACGTCGGCCACCTTGGGCTCACCCACCGCCGCCCGGGTAATCGCCACCGGCAGGCGCAGCTCCTGCTGCAGGCCCTGGTCCATCTCGATCACCGAGGGCAACTGGTCAAACCCGGCGCAGCTTTTGCTGGCCGCCTGGGCGGCAGGCAGCAGGGCCAGGCACAACAGCGGGGAAAGCGGCATCAAACGACGCAACGTACTACGCATGGGTGCATCCTTGCCGGTCAGGGTGTAGTGGGCTGGCCGCCCGCCTGGGCGCCACGAATGATCTGCATGGCCGGGGCGCCAGCCACAGCCGCCGGGCCCGCCAGGGGCACCTGGGACAGCTGGCTGAAGCGGTAGAGCTCGCGGTTGGCGGCCTGCACCTGGGCGCCTGCCTCGGTACCCGACCAGTAGCGCGCCAGCAGGCCTTCCTCGGCGCTGCGCACCGCCAGGCGCAAGGTGCCGGCCTGGGCCGCCAGCATCAGCCGGCTGGCCAGGGCCTGGGGCACGGCCAGGCCCACGGTGCGCACGGCATTGCCGCCGACCGTTTGCTGCTCGCGGCGGGCCTTGAGCTCTTCGGCGGTCTGCGCCGGGCGGCCATCGTTGCCAAGGCCGGTCTGCTGATCGACGCTGAGCACGCGCAGGGCCGGCAACACCACCTGCGCCGAGGACTGCGGGTTGTTGTTCTCTTCACGCAAGAACAGCAGCACATCCACGTAATCGCCGGGGCGCAACTGCCCTCCGGCGCCGACCACATCGTCCACCGCCACGGCCACCGCGCGCTCGCCAGGGCGAATCATTCGCGCCAGCGGCCCACCGGCCTGAAAGTTCGAGGCGTCCAGCCAGGTACCGGGGGCCAGCGGGCGCGTGCTGCTGCGCCCGATCACCTGCTCCACCTGCTGGTAGGCGCCGGCAGGCACCACCTGGAGCTGTTCGACCAGCAGGTCGTCGGCGGTAATGGGGGTATCGGCCGGCACCGCTTTACGCAGCACCACGATGGGGTAGCGCGCAGGTTCCGGTGGGGCTGCTGGCTGCGGCGCGGTGATTGGCTCAGGTTGCTCACCGGGGGCGGCCACCGGCACCGGCAAAGGCTCGGCCGGGCGGCTCAGGCGCAGGCCCCAGTAACCGGCCAGCAACGCAGCGAACAGAAACAGGCCAGCCAGAATCATGGTCAAGCGACTGCTCATTTGCGCCCTCCCTGTGCCTGGCCACGTACTGGCAAAAAGTAACTATTTGGCTATTTCACCCTAGCCGAGCCCTGCCAATTCGCCATTAAGTGGCGGGCGATTTTCGAGCCACGAAATTGACGCACCGATAAAACAGAAACTTACAAGGGCTGGCGTTTACCCCTACTTTCCGACTATCACCTTGTTACATTTGCAGGCCGCCACAGGCGAGCGATGCTCTGATGGCAAAGGGGCATCAACTGAGCCGCCCCACTACCGGCGCACCCGGTGCGCAAGGAGCCTCGCCATGTTGCTGCAACAGATCTACCTGCACTGCAAAACCTTCATCCAAAGCAAGGATGGCGCCTCCGGTATCGAATACGCGGTCATCGCCGCCATGGTGGCTGTGGTGCTGGCCGGCTTCGTCACCCCCATCTCGGCCGAAGTCACCAACATCATGAACACCATCAAGACTGCCATCACCCAGTGACCCCTTCGGGAGCTGCCCATGCCGACGTTGCGTCAACAGATATTGCTGGTGGACGACGAGCAAGAGGCCCTGGAGGAACTGGCCGAACTGCTGGAGAACCAGGGGTTCTGCTGCCACACCGCAAGCTCGGTGAGCGCTGCCTTGCAGCAGCTCACCCGCCACCCGGACGTGGCCCTGGTGATCACCGACCTGCGCATGCCCGAGCACAGCGGCATTGCCTTGATCCAGCGGCTGCGCGAGCACACGGCGCGCCAGCACTTGCCGGTGATCGTGATGTCCGGGCATGCCGATATGGATGACGTCAGCGACCTGCTGCGCCTGCAGGTGCTCGACCTGTTCCGCAAGCCGATCTACCACGCGCGCCTGCTGGAAACCCTGGATAACCTGTTCCCCAAGCCGCTGCTGCAAGCGGTCAGGTAAAAGGCTGAAAACCCTGCACAGGCGACAAGCCCGGCGCAGTCCTGCAACAATGGCCGCCCCCTGCACCGGGGGCCAACGCCATTGAGGACCCGCACCGCCAATGCCCGTCAAAGCCCCTCGCCAGGTCATCGAAAATGCCATCGAGCGCCATGGCCTGCCCACCCGGCGCATCGCCCAGGCCACCCGTGTGTATCGCGTGCAGCACCAAAGCTTCGAAAACCCCACCTTCTACAACCGCAACTCCGACACCCGCTACGGTGACCCGCAAAAAGCCGTTGGTGTGTGCTACGTGGCCTTCAGCGATATCGTGGCAGTGGCCGAAACCCTGCAGCACGGCCGAGCCGGCTTCGCAAGCCCGGTGCTGCGCAGTGAGGTTGCAGCGCTTGCCCTGCATGAACTGCAAACCACACGGGAGTTGCTGGTGGTCGATGCCGCCGCCCTGGCGCGCAACGCCGGCCAGCGCCTGAAGAGTATCGTCGCCTCGCGCGGCCAGGGCAGTGAGGGCTACCTGTACACCCAGTTGCTTAGCGAGGTGGTGATGCGCCAGAACGCGCAGGTGGACGGCATGCTCTACCCCTCGCAGGTATACCCGGTCACCGGCAGCCTCGACGGCTGCAACCTGGTGCTGTTCGAAGGACGTGGTGCGCAGTTGCAGGGGGTGCGACACCAGTTGCTGGAGGCGTTGCTGCTGAGTACCGACGAGACCGTTGGCGAGGCCCTGTTGCGCATGCAGGTGCCGGTGGAATGAGGCGCCTGGTCAGCGCCCCATCTGCAGCCTGTTGGTGAAATCGCGAACGATGATGGCGAAGGCGCCAGGCTCGTCGAGCAACTGGTAGCGCGGGCGTATATGGGCGGGCTCACCAAGGTTGACATAGTCCATGTCCTGCAGCAGAAAACCCAGCAGCAGGTTCACCTGCGCAGCCTCCCGCGGCTCGATGGCCAGCACCCGCACCAGCTCGGCCACCTCGGGTAGCACGGCGTTGTCGATGAACTGGAACGCTGGGTAATGCTTGCGCGGCCCTTCGCTGTAGGCCAGCACCTGCCCCTGCAACAAACGCTTGTTCAAGGCCTGACGGGTGATGCCAAGCAGGGCGCAGACGGTTTTCGAGTCGAGTAGCTCATAACCGTTGCAGATTTGTTCGAAGGCCAAGGCCTTGCCCTTGGCATAGGCAAGCTGGTTGCGCACCTGCGGGCTGGCCGGTTGCTGGCTGGGGCGCAACAGAGTGGCTCGCAACGCCTCGAAGCAATCACCTTCGGCCAACGCCTCGAGCTGTGGCTGAGAGAGTTGTCCGAGAAACTGCTCGAAGTCTTCACGCAACGCGGCCTTGGTCGCTTCGCTGGCGGCGCTGGAAAGATAACGGGAGGGGGCTTCGGCGATTTTCATGGCAAGGCCTCACAGGCAATTGCGGCAATGCACCTAGCCTAAGGCGGCCGGGTCATAGCGTCAACCTGTCAACCCGTCCACTCGTCTCACAGTTGATAACTGAAGCTGAGGGTCAACCGCGGCCGGCGGTTGAGGCTGTCCAAGGCGATATCGGACATCGGCTTGGCCACCTCGACAGCGATGTTGTAGTAGTGCATGTCGCCAAAGCGTACGCCCAGCGCAGCTGACGACATGCGCGCCTTTTGCACGTCCAGTTCGTTGAACCAGGCCCGGGCCGCGTCCAGCACCACATAGGGCTGCAGCACTTTCACCCAGGTACCGTCGCGCTTGAAGCTGTAGTTGAGCTCGTAGGCCAGCCCCCAGCCCTTGTCGCCCGAAGCCTGGTCAGTGGGGTAGCCGCGGCCGAAGTTCTGCCCGCCGAACACCGCCCGCTCGCTGTCCGGCAGGCTGTCGTTGCTCCAGTAGCCCGCCGCCGAGGCCACGCCCTGCCAGTTGTCGCTGAAGTTGTCGCTTTGCACCCCGGCCAGGCGCAGGCGTAAAAAATCCAGGTCAAGGTCGGCGTTGCTGCGTGCGCCGAAGTGGTCCAACCCCTGGTACACCCCGGCACTGAGAATGCGCAGGCGTCGCGCCTCGACCTTGCGCCAGTCGCCTTCGAAGGACAGCGCGCGGATGTCGGTCTGGCTGTCGAACTTCAAGGGTGCGCCAACCACCTGGTAGTCGATGCGGTCGTTGACTGCATAAAAGCGCCCGAGCGCTTCCAGCCACTCGTTGGGCGATGCGATCAGCGGCTGGCTGAGGCCGATGGAATAGCGCTCGTTCTCGCGGTGCTGGGTGAGGTCGATACCATCGCCCAGGCGAATCCGCGCACTGGGGTCGCTGCGGTAACGTGATGCCGACAGTTGCAGGCGCGAGCCCTCGTCATCGACGAACTGGCTGTAGTCGAGGCGGTAGTAGTGTTCCTTGTCGTCCCCCGGCGGCGCCAGCACACTGGCGCTCAGTTGCTCGCCAAAACGCGTCTGGGCGTTGCTGTTGGCACCCAGCAGCGCCTGCAGGTCATCGCGGCTGCCGTCGTTGAGGCTCAAGGTGGTGGTGAAGGCTTGCCGCGCGGCCACCGCCACCAGGCGGGTAGCGCCGTCGGTGGTGCCCGGTGGAGGTACTTCGGCGCGGAAGGTCACGCCCGGGATGCGGGTGACCAGGCTGGTGTAGCGCTCGAAGGTCTTGCGGGTCAGCGGGCGCTCAGCCTTGAGCTTGTCCAGCAGGCGTTCGACATAGGCGCGGGACGAACCGATATCGCCCTCGACCCGGTAATCGCGGATGTACCCCTCCACCAGCACCACCCGCACCCGGCCCTCGGCGAAGTCCTGGGGCGGCAGGTAAGCGTAGGAGAGCAGGTAGCCGTCATTCTGGTAGCGCTGGGTGAGGCGCCGGGTCAGGTCGATCAGTTCGGCCAGGGAGGTGGTGTGGCCGATCACCGGCTGGTAGTGCTCACGCAACTCGCTCAGCGGGTAGACCGTACCGCCTTCGAAACGCACCTTGTGTACCTGCACCTGGGTGCTCATCAGCAGCGGTTGCTGCTGGGCTGCGGCGGGTGCCGGCACCTGCAGGCCCGGCGCGCCGGGGCGGTAGGCATCCACCGGCAGGTTAGAGGTTGGCAGCCGGCGCTCGGTGTCGTTGCTGTTGAGAAAACTGGGCAGGGGTTCGGCGTGGGCCAGGCCGGCCCAGGAAAGCATCAAGATCGTCACGGCCAATGGACGCATGCGGACACTCCATGATCCGGTGGAAGCCGGGGCGCCCCCGGCGCCCCTGATACTGCTGCAAAGCGTAGGTGCTACCCCTGCGATCGGCCACTAGCGGTTGCCACCCAGGCCGCCCAACAGGCCACCCAGACCGGTACCGCCGGTGGTGCCGCCATTGACCAGTGTGCCAGCCTGGCCGACGGTGTTGCCCAAGGTGCCGACCGTGGTGCCGAGCTGGCTCACTACCGGGTTGGCGCTGGCGCTGTTCAGTTGCGAGCCGACGTTGCTCACCGCGCCACCGACCTGGTTGAGCAGCCCGGCCACCGGCGTACCCAGCCCGGTGCTGGCGCCCACTTGCTGGGTCAGGCTGGCCACGCCACCCACGACCGGATTGAGCCCGCCGCCGACCTGCTGGGTCAGCGCAGCTACCGGCGCGCCTGCGGCCGTATTGGTCACGCCATTGCCGCCGAGCACCGTACCCAGGCTGGCCACGGTGTTGCCCACCTGCACGGTGCTGCCGGCTACGCCACCCACGGCCGTATTGCTGGTACCCGCGCCAAGGCCGCTACCCACTCCGGCCACTACGCCGCCGACGGTTTCCAGCAGGCCGGTGCGCGCGCCACCAGTGGTCGGCGACAGGCCCGCCGTGGTGCCAACCACGGTGCCCAGGTTGCTGACCAGTTGGCCTGCGGTATCAGTGACCGGGTTACCGTTACCCGCTTGTTTGACGTTCTGCCCGGTCTGGTCCAGGGCATTGCCGAGGCCATCGAGGGTCTGATTCAGCGGGCCATTCAGGCCGGTTTGGCGGGTGGCGTTGGCGGTGGTGTTCTCCACCAGCGAGACCACCGGCACCAGCGCATCGCTGACGCCTTGAGTGGCACTGGCCAACGGGCCGCTGGTGCCGATCGGGGTCAGGGTGTCGCCGAGCATGGTCACGGCCTGCCCAACCTGATTGACGCCCTGCCCGGCCCCAGCCACCACCTGGTTGACCAATGGCACCTGCTCCACTGGCGAGCCCGTCGCCAAAGCCTGCAGGCCTTGCCCCAGGCCGGACACACCGGTGCCCAGGTCTGCCGTGGCGGCGCCGACCACACCTACGGTGGTGCCTACTGCGTTGTTGCCGGTACCCAGTTGACCGAGACCGTCGCTCAGGCCGCTGCTGACCGTATTCAACGCAGTACCGGCGGAAGACACCAATGCACCCACGCCGCCAGTCAATGCCGTGCTGCCAGCCACCGGCAGCGAGCCGATCACCTGGCCGAGGTTGCTGACCCCGTCGCCCAACCCCGACACCGTCGTGCCGAGTTGGTCGGCCACCTGCGCGACCACCAGGCCGTTGCCCACGCTGCCATTGCCAGTGCCGCCACCGGTACCGCCGCCTGTGCCACCGCCAGTACCGCCGCCGCTACCGCCATCGCCGCCTCCGCTACCGGCAGTACCCGATGACGATCCATCCACCGCACTGTGGTGCCCGCCGCCGCCACTGCTGCATCCCGCAAGGCCCAGCGCCATGACCATCGTCAGCGCCGTAGCCGCCTTCATCCACGCTTGCGTGTTCATGGGAAGACTCCTGCTGCTGGTTGTTATTGGAGTTGCACGACGTCGGATCACGCCTGCGTACTCCTACAGTCAGCAGTGAAGTCTCCGGGGTTCGAAACCGATAGCTCCCAACTTGGTATTAACCCTGGCGGCAGGGGGCCAGTACGGGGTGAAAAGGTGCGGGGTTTCAGTGGGTTGGAGGGGCGGTGGAGGTGGGTATTACCAAGGGCGTAGCGCCAACAGATTAGTTACCTGGCTGGTTTTGATTGGGTTAGGGCTGGCAGGTGTTCGGCGAAAGATATTCGGTGCCTGTGAAATCGAGCGCCGCCCGCGCGGCGCTTCGCGGGTAAACCCGCTCCCACAGTTTGTTTCGGGCCAGTCTCTTCTGTGCCAACACCTGGTCCGCCTTGTGGGTACGACGCGGTTTCAGCGTGGGCATTACCGCCGCTCCACATGACTCAAGGCATGCACCAAGGCAGGCGCTGATACTTGCACAGGCATAATTGGCCCGAAACAAACTGTGGGAGCGGGTTTACCCGCGAAGCGCCGCGCGGGCGGCGCTCGATCTCAAGGGCGCCAAAAACCTTTCGCCGAACACCTGCCAGCCTCCCCGATACCTTGAAAGGGATGGATACAAACTCTCCTCCCCCTCACTCCCCCACCTGAAACTCCACCCGCGCCGTCTCGCCACTCTCATCCAGCGCACTCAACTCAACCCGCCCGGCCTGCTCGAAATGCACCTGCAAGCTGTCCTGCCCCTGGGTCTCGCCCAGCGGCTGGCCATTGACGAACCACCAGCGCCGGCCATTGCCGCCCAAGGCCGACACCCGCAGTTGCAGCGGCTCACGGCTGGTGGCCGGCCGGCGCAGGTTGTCGCCCGGGCGCACGCCAACGATCGACAACGGCGGTGCCATGGCTGCAACCTGCGGCGGGCAAGCCGGGTCGACGGCGGGCAGCCTCGCCGCCCGGCGCTCGGCGCGGGGCAACCAGGGCTCCAGCGGCGCCGGCCACAGGGCGATGTCACGGACCACCGCACCCGGGCAGCTGGCATCCACCCGCAGCCCATCGGCATTGACCCATACCGTGTCACGCAACCCCAGCCCCAGCGGCTGGTCGGCAGCCTGCAAGGTCGGTGGCGTGGTGCTATCGAGGGTCCAGGCAAAGCGCTGGCGCCGGCAGTTCGGGTCCTGGCGGCTCATCGGCTGGCCCAGCGGCCAACAGATTGCCGCCACCCCCACCGAGGCCGGCACCGGCTCCACCGGCACCTGGATACCGCGCTGCGCATCGCGGTTGCTGAGCAAGTCGTGCACCTGCAGCATCAGCGGCGCCGCCGAGGCCAGGCCGAACTGCCCCGGCACCGGGGTGCCGTCCGGGCGGCCGATCCACACGCCGATCAGATAACGCGGCCCCACCCCCACCGACCAGGCATCGCGAAAGCCATAGCTGGTGCCGGTCTTCCAGGCCAACTGCGGGCGCTGCACCAGTTCGGCGTTGGGGTCGCGGTCTGGCCGTGCCAGGCCGCTGAGAATACGCCGGGTGATCCACGCCGACCCCGGCGACAACAGGCGCTGCTCCACCAGCGGGTCCAGGGGTTGCAGGCGAATCTTCGCGCTGCGCCCTTCGCGGGCAAGTGCCGCATAGCCGCCCACCAGTTCTTCCAGGCGGCTGCCGGCACCACCGAGAATCAACGAAAGGTTGGGCTCGGCCAGCGGCGGCAGCACCAGCGGCACCCCGCCCATGCGCATCTGCGCGGCGAAGCGCTTGGGGCCGTAGGCCTCCAGCAACTGCACCGCCGGCAGGTTCAGCGACAGCGCCAGCGCCGAGCTGGCCGATACCGGCCCGCTGAAGCCCATGGAGAAGTTACCGGGCCGGTAGTCGCCGTAGCGCCGTGGCACGTCCTGCAACAGGGACTCGGAGTGGATCAGGCCGTCATCCATGGCCATGGCATAGAGAAACGGCTTAAGGGTCGAGCCCGGCGAGCGCAGGGCGTGGACCATGTCGACGTGGCCAAAGCGGCGCGCATCGCCCAGGTCGATGGAACCGAGGTACGCGCGCACCGCCATGTTCTGCGTTTCCACCACCAGCAACGCCGCCGAGGTGCGCTCGGGCAAGCGCGCGCGCCAGCCCAGCAGCAAGTCTTCGAGCCGGCGTTGCAGGGCAGCATCAAGAGTGGTGCGGATCAGTGGCGGGCTGTCCGCGGTGTTCAGTCGCCGCGCCAGCAATGGCGCCAGTGCCGGCTCCTGGCGCGGGGCCAGCAGCAAGGGTTCTTCACGGGCCTCGGCAATGCGCGCTGCTGGCCACACCTGGTACTCATCCAGGCGCTGCAGCACCTTGTCGCGGGCCCGCTGGGCGCGCTCGGGGTGACGGTCCGGGCGCAGCCGGCTGGGGGCCTGGGGCAGCACCGCCAGCAACGCCGCCTCGGCCGGGGTCAGGTGCAGCGGCGACTTGCCAAGGTAGGCCCAACTGGCCGCTGCCACGCCCTGCAGGGTGCCGCCGAACGGTGCGCGGTCGAGGTAGATCTGCAAAATCTCGCGCTTGGACAGGTGCCACTCCAGTTGCGCCGTGCGCCACAACTGGCGCAGCTTGCCGGCCAGGGTGCGGTCGTGGGGGTCGAGCAGGCGCGCCACCTGCATCGACAGCGTGCTGCCACCCGATACCACCCGCCCGCCACGCAGGTTCAGCCAGGCCGCCCGCGCCAGGGCCATGGGGTTGACCCCGGGGTGCTGGTAGAACCAGCGGTCCTCGTAGGCCAGCAGTGCCTCCAGGTACAGCGGCGACACCTCTTCCTGGCTGACCGGGTAGCGCCACACCCCCTCGGCATCGGCAAAGCGCCACAGCGGCGTGCCGTCCTCGGCCAGCACTACCCGGGCCAGGTCATCGCCGGGCAGTGGTAGCGGCCAGATCCGGTCGGCCAGCCACAGCCCGGCGACCAGCAGCAGGCTGCCCAGGGCCACGCGGCGCAGCATTCTTTTCAGGCGCGGGCGGGCTAAGCTTGGCATCGGGAACCGACCGGGTCGGGTGATGGCCAAAGGCTTGAAGTGTTCATCAGGAAGCAACCATGCAAGTAGAAGGTTTTTTCGATTGGCTGGGCCAAGTGCTGGGTTCGGTGATCCGTTTCATCGTCGATGGCCTGAGCGGGTTGTTCAACCTGCTGGCCAACGCCGGCGGCAATTTCATCGACGGCCTGGCGCGCGCATTGGGCATGGACACCTCGCTGGTGAGCATCCTTGCGCTGATCGTCGGCTTGATGCTGCTGTACTCGGCGGTGCGCGCCTTCATGCGCGCCTCGATCGTGCTCGGGATCATCTGGGCGTTGCTGGGGTTGTGGGTGTTGAGCTGGGTGGTGCATTGAACGACTGATAGCCAATTCACTGTAGGAGCCGGCTTGCCGGCGATGGGGCCGTCAGCCAGGGCAGCATCGCCTGGGCTGACGCCATCGCCGGCAAGCCGGCTCCTACAGGTGGGTGCATCAGGTCAGCGGGCGCGCACCGTCATCTCACCCTGGCTATCCCCCACTGCCTGCAGGTTCGGCCGGTACATCGACTCCACCTGCGGCGGCGGAATGCGGTAGCTGCCCGGGGTTACCGCACGGGCCAGGTACAGCAGGTGGGTGGTGCCGTAGCTGTCCAGCTTGAGGGCCGCGACGTAGCGGTCATCGCGGTACTCCTGGTGCACTACGCTTGCGTTCTGCATCGAGTCGCGCCACTGCTTCACCGCGCTGCTGGCGTTGTCCAGGCTGGCGGCGCTCTGCGCAAGGTTCTGGTTTTCCAGCTCCAGGCCCGCCGGCAGCAGGTCCACCACCAGGGCGTCCGGCACGCGGTCCTGGGCCTTGAGCGCCAGGTGCACCAGCACCAGGTCGCCGCTGCGCAGGTTGCGCACATCCAGCGGCTGGCCGTTCATGCCCAGGTACTCGCGGCGGATCTCCATGCCGTTGCCGCTGGCAGCCGGTGCCTGGCGCGGGTAACCGGACAGGGTCAACTGCTGGTACAGGGTGTCGCTGCCCTCGTTCTGCACGGTCAAGGGGGATGCCAGCAACGGGCCTTCGAGCTTCATGCCCGAGTCGGTGTTATTGAACTCGCGAACTTCACCGGCACTGTCCAGGCGCGCCTTCCAGCTGCCTTCGGGTTTGCCCAGCAGGCCGCGCCCGGCAAGGAACAGCGCGTTGCGCTCCTGGGTCGACAACCAGCGGTTGGCCGCCAGTTCATCAGACAGCCCGAACAGGCGCTGGTCGACCTGGTTACCGGCCAGGTTGTTCTCCTGCAACAGCGCCAGGATCAGCGCCTGGTCACGCAGTGCACTGCCGTAGTCGGCCATCCAGCCCTTGCTGCGGGTGATCGCAAGCCCCGCCTGCAACGCCTGCTGCGAGCGCGGCTTGTCGCCCATCTTGTCCAGCGCCACCGCCAGCTGCACCAGCGGCAGGCCCGAGCGCGCGTCGGCGCGGCGCTCGAACAGGCTGCGCAAGGCGCCCAGCGGCGCCTGCTGGCTGCGGGCAAGCACCAGGCCGGCATAGGCCTGCACGGCGAAGCGGGTGTGGTCGGCGTTCTGGCTGTAGTCCACCTCGATCAGGTTGCGCTCCTGCACGTAGCGCAGCAGGCGCTCGCTGGCCTTTTTCAGCACCTCGGCCGGCACACCGTAACCTTGCTCGCGGGCGCGCAGCAGGAAGTCGGTGACGTAGGCGGTCAGCCAGTACTCCTCCTCGCTGTCCGAACTCCACAGGCCGAAGCTGCCGTTGTAGCGCTGCATGCCCAGCAGGTGCTCGATACCCATCTCGATCTTGCGCTTGCGCACATCGGCCGGCTCGCCCTTGATGCCTAGGCGCTTGAGGCTGTCGGCGTCGGCGTACAGCGACGGGTACAGGCCGCTGGTGGTCTGCTCCAGGCAACCGTAGGGGTAAGCTTCAAGCGCGCGAATCTGCTCGGCCAGGTTCAGCGGCGGGCGGCTCGACAGCGCAAGGCTGGCTTCAAGGCCCGCGGGTTCGAACTCGGCCAGGTCGCTTTCCGGCAGGCTCCACGGCTGGTCTTTAAGGGCCACGCGGTAGTGCTTGAGCATGGCCGGGTAGGCCGGGCGGATGCCCAGGGTCCATTCACGCTCGAAGGCGTTGGCCGGCTCGCCGGGCAGTTGCAGGCCATTGACCTGCACCTTCACCTTGCCCTGCCCCAGGCCGCCCTGGGCCTGCACCGGGATCATCAGGGTAGTGCGCTGGCCCTCGGCCAGGGTGATGCTCTGCTGGGCGTTGCCGGCAAGGTTGAGCTGGCCCTCGGTGCTCAGTTGCACGTTCAGTTGTTGGGCGCGGCCGGACAGGTTGGCCAGGTCCAGCGCCAGGCTGGTGCGGTCGCCGCCAGCCAAGAAGCGCGGTGCCGACAGCTCGGCGATCAGCGGCGCGGCCACCACGGTCTTGCCCTCGGCCATGCCGAAGTGTTCGTCGGTCCAGGCCTGGGCCATCAGGCGCAGCTCGCCGTTGAAGTCGGGGATATCCACCGTGGCCTGGCCTTCGCCCTTGTCATCCAGGGTAACCGGCAGGCTTTGCTGGGCGACGATGGTCACCGTGGTGTTGGGGCGCTTGCCGCCCTTGGCCATGGCGGCGTCACCACCGAAGGCCAGGCTGGCCAGGCGGCCCTGGCCGGCTTCGATCAGCTGGCCGTAGATGTCCAGCTGATCAGCGCCGTAGGCCTTGCGGCCGAACAGGCTGGCGAACGGGTCGGGGGTCTTGAAGTCGGTGATGTTGAGAATGCCCACGTCCACGGCCGACAACAGCACATGGATTTGCTTGGGCACGCTGCCGTCGGCATTGGCGGCCTTGAACTTCACCGTCAGCGGTTGTTTGGGGCGCATTTTCTCCGGCGCCTGCAGCGTCACGGCGAGCTTGCGCTCGGCGCGGTCCAGCGGCAGGTGCAGCACGCCCACGGCGCGTTTCGGGGTGGCATTGGCCTTGCGCTCGCCCGGGCGGATCACCAGGGCACTGATGTACAGGTCGTGGCGCGCCCACTTTTTGTCCAAAGCAACGTCGAAGGTCTTGCCTTCGGCGGGCACGTCGATCTCCTGCCACCACAGCGGGCCATCGCTGGACTCGATCATCAGGTAGCCAGTACCTGCGGCCGGCGGGGTAACGGTGACCTTGGCAGTGGCGCCATCGGCATACGCGGGCTTGTCCAGGGCGATCTTCACCTGATCGGGGCGCACGGCGCCGCCTTCGGCGTTGTCCTGGGCGCGGTAACCGGCCCAGAAGCGCTCGCTGGAGACGATACCGGTCTGCGGGTCTTCCACCTCGACGCGGTACGGGCCCCACTCCACCTGGAAGTTCAGCTTGGCGGTGGAGCCGGCCTTGACGCTGACGGTCTGTTCATCCTGGGTGAGGAACTTCTCGTTGTAGTTGTAGCTCCAGCCATCGCTCTGCGAGTAGTTCCAGTAGTAGTCGCGGCGCTCGCGAATCAGCCGCACCTTGAGGTTGTCGGCGGCGAGCTTCTTGCCGTCGCGGTCAGCCAGCAGAAACTCGAATTCGACCGGGCCGTCGCCGTCGGTCTCTTCACCGTCGAACAGGCCGCGCAGGCCCGGCAGGCGGTCGGCAGGCCAGATCGGTTGCTCCAGGCGGCGGGTAATCGGCCGGCCACCGGACTCCTGCAGGCTGGCCTGCACGGTCAGTTGCAGCGGCGAGCGGGCTTCGCTCCAGCGGCTTTCGATATCGATACGGGCCTTGCCGTTCTGGTCGAGGGTGACTTCGTCCAGCTCCAGGTCCTGGTTCAGTTCGGTTTCGGTCACTGCACCAAACTGGTAGCCAGGCAACGCCTTGACCGCTTCACGCAGCGGGCGCACGTAGGCCTGGCCGCTCAGGCGGTTGCCGGCGGCCGGGGCGCCGTAGAGGTAGCGGCCGTTGACCTGGATGGTCGCGGTTTGTTCAGGCGACAGCGGCGTGCTGCTGCCCTTGAGCTCCAGCGCCAGGCGCTCGGGCAAAAAGTCCTCGACGAGGAACTCGTACACCTGCTTGCGCCCACCGCCGAAGTCCAGCAGCAGTTGCCAGCGGCCGGTGGGGGCTTCGCTGGCCAGTTGCAGCTGGTACTGGAACAGGCCGTTCTGGTCGGCCTCCCAGACGAACTTGCGGCTGACCTGCTCATCGGGGCGACGCACTTCCACGTTCACCGGCTGGGCCTTGACCGGCTTGCCGTCCTGGTCACGCAGCAGGCCGTTGAGCAGCACCGTCTCGCCCGGGCGGTACAGGTCGCGCGGGCCGAAAATGAAGAACTGCAACGGGTTGGCCTGGGGGCCGGTGATGTCGAATTCGGCCAGGTCCAGGGCGGCGGTATTCAGCCGCAGCAGGGTGGTGTGCACCCCTTGCGTGGCAATCAGGGTATCGGCCTTGGCAGTGATCGGCAGCTGGGCGTGGCCCTCGCCGTCGGTCTTGGCCTGGGCCAGCAGCTTGCCTTTTTCGTCGTGCAGCTCGAGGGTCACGCCGTTGAGCGCCTTGCCGCCTTCCAGCGCCTGGGCGAACACGTCCAGGCGGTCGCGGTAGCGGTGGGCAGACAGGCCGATATCACTCAAGGTGAACAGCGTTGCCGGCTGCGAATAGTCGTAGGTGCCCGAGGCACGCATCACCGCCAGGTAGACGCCCGGCTCCTGCAACGGCTTGATCCCGGCAATCGGCAGCAGCACGGTCTCGCGGGTGTTGCGCGCCGGGTTGAGGTCGAAGCGGCCACCGTAGACCAGGTCGGCCATGTCCAGGGTTTCTTTGGACTGGTAGTAGTACAGGCTGGAGTTGCGCCCCCAGTTGGCCAGGAAGGTCGAGAGCATTTCAGGTTTGACCCGGAAGAACTCGACATCGACCTTGTCGACGTTCAGCGCGATCACCGGCAGGCCTTCGGCCAGGCGCGTGGGCAGCAGCGAGCCGCGGCTGGCAAAGCCGATGGTGGGCTGCATGTCGCGGGTTTCGAAGCGGCTGACAGACTCGGCCTGCAGGCTGTTGCCGTTGACCGACAGCAGGCCCTTGTCGATGGTCAGGACCATCTTGCGCTGCGGCTCCAGGTGGCGCAGGCGCAGTTCCATCTGGTTGTCGGAGAGTTCCCAGGCGCCGTCGACCTTGCCCTTGACGGTATCCACCAGGTGCAGCTTGCCGGCGAAGTCCTGGTTGGCATCCAGCGGCGCAGACACGCTGACAGACAGGGTGCTGGCACCGTCCAGTTGCACCTCGGAAACATCCAGCACCGTCAGCTCGCGGCCGGCGTAGCGCTTGGCGAGCACGGCCGGGTCTTCGCGCTTGGCGGCCGGTTTTTCGGCAGGCGCGGTGGCGGCGGGTTGGTCTGTGGGCGCCGGAGACTTGCCTGGCGTGGAGGAATCACAGGCACTGAGCAGGGCCAGCGCGCAGGCCAGCAACAATCCTTTGTTGAGCATTTGAGTGGGAACTCTTTGGCGGTGTGTACGTGAGGGCAGCAACTATAGCGCAAGGCCGGGCGGGTTACCTGGCAATGCGTGGCAAGTGAGACTCTGTTCGCGCGGATTGGTTGCCTGGCCGGTACAATGCTCGCCCAATCGCAGTGCACACCCGCTGGCGATTGCCCCTCTGTTCCGCTGGAGCCCGCATGCCCCCACTGTCCACCGCCTGGCAGCACCGCCCGACCCACCGCAAGGTCTGGGGCCTGGCCGCGCCGATGATCCTGTCGAACATCTCGGTGCCGTTGGTGGCCTTGGTCGACAGCACGGTGATCGGCCACCTGCCCCATGCCCACCAGCTCGGCGCGGTGGCGGTGGGCGCCACGCTGTTCACCTTCATGATCGGGTTGATGGGCTTTTTGCGCATGGGCTCCACCGGTTTTGCCGCCCAGGCCGCCGGCCGCGCCGACGGTGCCGCGCTGCGCCAGGTGCTGGTGCAGGGGTTGTTGCTGGCGCTGGGTTTTGCCCTGCTGATCGGTCTGCTGGCGCTGCCCTTCAGCCAGCTGGCGCTGCAGGCGATGCAACCGAGCGAGGCGCTGCATAGCGCCACCGAAGCGTTCTTCCATACCCGCCTGCTGGGGCTGCCGGCGGCGCTGGCCAGCTATGCGCTGGTGGGCTGGTTCCTCGGCACCCAGAACGCCCGGGCGCCGCTGGCGATTCTGTTGACCACCAACCTGCTGAACATCGCCCTGAACCTGTGGTTCGTGCTGGGGCTGGACTGGGGCGTGGTGGGCTCGGCGCGGGCCTCGGTGATCGCCGAATGGAGCGGTGCACTGCTGGGCATGGCCCTCACCCGCCCGGCGCTGCGCGCCTACCCGGGGCGCATCGCCTGGGCGGCGCTCAAGCGCTGGCAGGCCTGGCGGCCATTGCTGGCGGTGAACCGCGACATCTTCCTGCGCAGCCTGGCGCTGCAACTGGTGTTTTTGCTGATCACCGTGCAGGGCGCGCGCCTGGGCGAGGCCACGGTGGCAGCCAACGCGTTGCTGCTCAACGGCCTGCTGCTCACCGCCTACGCCCTCGACGGCCTGGCGCACGCAGTGGAGGCGCTGTGCGGCCACGCCATCGGCGCGCGCGACCGCGAGGCGCTGCAGCGCTCGCTGGTGGTGGCCTGCGGCTGGTCGCTGATCGTCAGCCTGGGCTTTGCCGGGCTGTTCCTGCTGGGCGGGCACCTGTTCATCGACCTGCAGACCGACATCGCCAGCGTACGCGAGGCGGCCTACCCCTACCTGCCGTACCTGGCGCTGCTGCCGTTGGTCGCGGTGTGGAGCTACCTGCTGGACGGGCTGTTCATCGGCGCCACCCGGGCGCGGGAGATGCGCAATGCGATGCTGGCCGCGGTGCTGATCGCCTTGCCCTTTGCGTTGGGGTTGAGCGGGCTGGGCAACCATGGGTTGTGGCTGGCGTTTTTGGGGTTCATGGCGTTGCGGGCGGCTACCTTGGGGTGGGTTGGTATGCGGTTGCGCAAGAACGACCAATGGCTTGGGTAGCGCTGGACTACAACGCCAAACACCTTGTTCATTGACGTTCGGCAAGCGCTGGTTGAAGACTGGAAACCCCATGGACGGGGTTCACATTCAACCAATGAGCAAGGACCGTCATGTACCCACCTTCCGCCCCCGGAATCGAATATGCAAAACCCATGGGTTACTAGATCAGCGCTCATGGCGCTAAGCCTTGTCGTGGTTGCACAAGCTCTGTGGATGCTTGCCACCCGAGAAAACCGCCCATCCCTGGACCGGGTCATCACTACGACCGCCATTGGCCAGAACAGCGCCGTCTATGAAGTACTGAGCGACAGCGCCGGGGCCACGGTGGGCATGACTTACTTCTACTTCGTCCATGAAAAGGTCGACGACGAAAGCCAGTTGCTCACCCGTCTTGACCCCCGGTCCGCCTTTCTGGTTACCCGACAATCCAAGGCTGTCATTGCCGTGAATGGCACCCAGATTCAGGCTCGCACCCACGACACCGTGTATCGCTATTCAAGCCTCGCGATACTGCACGAAGGCGAACAGGCCATACCGGTAACGGTTGAACTGGACAGCAAGATGGACCAGGCGACACCCCATGCACCTTGAACCCCTCGAATGAAAAAGCCTGCGAGTTACCGTTGATCGCGGTGTAGAGCTACCTGCTGGACGGGCTGTTCATCGGTGCCACCCCGGCGCGCGAGATGCGCAATGCGATGCTGGCTGCTGTGCTGATCGCCCTACCCTTTGCGCTGGGGTTGAGCGGGTTGGGCAACCATGGGTTGTGGTTGGCGTTTTTGGGGTGGCGGTTGCAGAAAGAGGGGCGTTGGGTTCAGTGACGAAGGGGCCGCGCTGCGGCCCTTTCGCGACACGAGGCCGCTCCTACAGAAGAACGCGGTTGCGCGATGCCGTGTAGGAGCGGCCTTGTGTCGCGAAATGAGGGCGAAGCCCTCACCTGCTGACCTACAGCCACACGCAATCCCAATGTGGATAGTCGCCGGCACGCCGGACCAGCCCCGCACGGATGGGATTGGCAACGATATAGCGCGCCGCAGCCCTCACATCCTCATCTCGCCGCAAAGCCCGGTCATGATAACCACGCTGCCAAATGTGCTGGCGCTCAGCCCCTGCCTGATAAAGAGCACAACTGCTTCGCGATTTGAATGCACACATCAGGCTTCCTAGACTGTCGGTGCCAAGTTCAATAAGCCAGTGCAAATGATCGGGCATCAGAACCCATGCCAACGACCGGCACATGCCCTTCTCATCGCTTATCTGGAGCTGCTGAATCACCGCTCGGGCAAAGAGCAGATTCCTGAATAGCGGGGCACGGTTTTGGGTGGCAGTAGTGAGCAAGTAGAGCCTGCCTGGCTCCGAATAGCGCCCTCGGCGCAAACGATGATTGCCTTGACCTTCCATGTCCGGATCCTTTGAACATTGCATTCATAAGGTAGACCCGGGGTAGGCGACGATCGCGCCTGGATCATTTCGGCGTGTGAATTCGGTGAGGGCTTCGCCCTCATTTCGCGACACAAGGCCGCTCCTACAAAATCGCGCAGGAGCGGCCAATGGTCATCAGGACGACAGGTACGAAGACCGGGTCAGCCCCAACCGCAGCGCATCCAGGTACTGGGTGCGCTCACGCGCGGTGATCTTGGCGCTGGCCACCTTGTCGCGGTAGTGGGTCATCAACTCCTCCGGCGACAGGTGCACGTAGCGCAGCATGTCCTCGATGGTGTCGTGGGTCTCGATACCGGCGTGGTACACGCTGCCGTCGGCGTTCTGGTAGATGTTCACCGAATCGGTGTCACCGAACAGGTTGTGCATGTCGCCGAGGATCTCCTGGTAAGCCCCCACCAGGAACACGCCCAGCAGGTAGTCCTCGCCCTCTTTTACCGCATGCACCGGCATGCTGGTCTCGATGCTCTGCTCGTCGACGTACTGGTTGATCTTGCCGTCGGAGTCGCAGGTCAGGTCCTGCAGCACCGCGCGGCGCATCGGCTCTTCGTCCAGGCGGTGCAACGGAATGATCGGCAGCACCTGGCCGATGGCCCAGGTGTCCGGCAGGCTCTGGAACACCGAGAAGTTGCAGATGTACTTGTCGGCCAGCTTGTCGTTGAGCTCGTCCAGCACCTGGCGGTGCGAGCGCTGGCGGGCCTTGAGCGAGTTGTGCAGGCGCCGGCACACGGCGAAGTAGCACTGCTCGGCCAGGGCTTTCTCAGCCAGGGTGAGCTTGCCATCGGCGTACTGCGCGGCCACGTCACCCATGTAGTGGGTGGCGCGCCAGTAGGTCTCGGTGACCATCTCGATGTCGGTAGGGCCAAGCAAGTCGGCCAGCCACTGCACGGTCTCGGGCAGCGCTTCCTTGTTCTCGATGGTCGGCACGTCGTCGTTGTGCTTCTCGACGTCGGTCACCTGGATCACCAGCATGGCATGGTGGGCGGTCAGCGAGCGGCCGCTCTCGGAGAAGATGTGCGGGTGCGGCAGGCCCTGCGCATCGCAGAACTCCTTGAGCATGCCCACCACGACGCCTGCGTAGTCGTCCATGTCGTAGTTGATCGAGCTGGCGTTGCGCGAGTGGGTACCGTCGTAGTCCACCCCCAGGCCGCCGCCGACATCGACATGGTCGACCGGCAGGCCCAGCGCACGCAGCTCGCCGTAGTAGCGAATGGCTTCCTTGAAGCCGTGCTGGTAGTCGGCCAGGTTGGCGATCTGCGAGCCCATGTGGAAGTGCAGCAGGCGGATGCCCTGGTCAAGGCCGGCGTCGCGGAAGCGCTGCACCACCGAGATCAGCTGCGCGGCAGACAAACCGAACTTGGACTTCTCACCACCGGTGTCAGCCCACTTGCTCGAAGCCAGCGACGACAGGCGCACGCGCAGGCCGACCTGCGGCTTGACCTTAAGCTCCGCAGCTTCTTCGATTACCAGGGCCACTTCGGACTCTTTCTCGATGACGATGAACACGTTGTGGCCAAGCTTCTGGCCCATCAGCGCCAGGCGGATGAATTCGCGGTCCTTGTAACCGTTGCAGACGATGGTGCCGCCCTTCGGCGCCAGCGCCAGCACCGCCAGCAGTTCGGGCTTGGAGCCGGCCTCAAGGCCGATGGACACGTTTTGCGTGGCGATGATGTTCTCTACCACCGCTTCCTGCTGGTTGACCTTGATCGGGTACAGCGCGGTGTACTGGCTCTGGTATTCCAGGCGCGCGATGTTGGCATCGAAGGCGCCGGTCAGTTGGCGCACGCGGTCCTGCAGGATGTCCGGGAAGCGCACCAGCAGCGGCAGCGACAGGCCGCTCTGGCGCAGCTCGTCGACCTGCTCGTACAGGTCGATCGGCGCGCTGTGCGGGCCGTTGGGGCGCACTTCGACGCGCCCGGCTTCATTGATGGCGAAATAACCAGCGCCCCAATGGCGGATGCCGTAAACACTGCGGCTGTCGGCCACGGTCCATTGGCTACCATCGTCTTTGCGTGTGCGTCGTACGGACATTCAAGTCCCCCATAGAAAAGTCGAAGACACTGCCCCGCATGGGGCGGGCGCAGTGTAAAAGCTGAAAATGACGATTCGCCATGCCCAGGGGTAGACCCTGGCCACGACAACGAGTTTAGAAAGCACTGGGCAAAAAAGCGCGCAGACGGATCAGCCGCCGGACTTTTTCGCCTTGAAGCCCTGTTTGGTCAGCTCACCGATCAGCAGCTCGACATGGTCGCCCTGGATCTCGATGACCCCGTCCTTCAGCGCACCGCCCGTACCGCAGCGGCGCTTGAGGGTGGCGGCCAGCTCCTTGAGCTGGTCCGGCGGCAGCGGCACGCCGCTGACGGTGGTCACGGTCTTGCCGCCACGGCCTTTGCTTTCACGGCGCACACGGGCAATGCCGTCGCCTTCGGGAATGGTTTGCTGCTTGCAGGTGCAGGCGTCCACCGGCTGGCCACAGTCGGGGCAGTGCCGACCGGCATCGGTGGAATACACGAGACCGCCAAGGGCGGAAAAGGAAGAAGCTTTCTTGGCCACTTTTGATCCTCGGTGCTGAGGACAAAAACTGGTCGACCCCTGAGCCAGGGCCCGACCGCGAAGCCCCACTCTGGCAGGGGCGGCGCTACTGCCGCAAAGCGTTGCGACAGCCCGAAAAGGGCGCGCAGTGTAACGATAAATCAGGCGGTTGCTAAGTACCGGATTGCGGCATTTTGCGCAGTTTTTGCGACCCGCCTCCCTGTAGGAGCCGGCTTGCCGGCGATAGGGCCGGGCCTGCAAGCAAAAGACCCAGGCCTTGCGCCAACGCTGCCGGCCTCATCGCCGGCAAGCCGGCTCCTACAGACGTGTGCCGGCGCTCAGGCGAGGCTCGCCTGGTAACGCTGCAACGCCACCAGCGAATCAGGGCAATAGCGCAGCTTCTGGCCCTCCTGCTCGGCTTGGGCCACCGGTACGAAGCGCGCCTCCATCACCTCTTCAGGCTGCAGACGCAACGGCCCGTCCCACACCGCCGAAAACACCGCGCACCACAGCCGGTTGCCCGGCTGGTCGAAGTAGAACTTCTCGTGAAAACGCAGCGGCACGCCGCCCACACCCAGCTCTTCTTCGAGTTCGCGCGCCGCCGAGTCTTCGTAGCTTTCCCCGCAGGTCACCATGCCCCCCGCCGCCACATCCCAGTAGCCGGGGTACAGTGCCTTGCTCAGGGTGCGCCGGTGCACGCACAGCTCGCCCTTGCCGTTGAACAGCAGGATGAACGTGCAGCGCCCGATCAGGCCGCGCTCGCGCAGCTCGGCCCGCGGCAGGCCGCCAAGGGGCTGGTCGTGCTCATCCACCCAGGCGACCAGCTCGGCGTCGGAGGCCGCGCGGTGCGCGACCTCGGCTGGGCTGATGGCCATGTCAGCCCTGCGACAGCAGTTGGCGCAGGTCGATCACTGCGGCATTGGCGCGGGAGATGTAGTTGGCCATCACCAGCGAGTGGTTGGCCCACATGCCAAAGCCGCTGCCGTTGAGCACCATCGGGCTCCACAGCGGCTCCTGCGAGGCTTCCAGTTCGCGGATGATCTGCCGCACGCTGACCGTGGCGTTCTTCTTCGCCAGCACGTCGGCAAAGTCCACCTCGATGGCGCGCAGCAGGTGCGACAGCGCCCAGGCCTGGCCACGGGCTTCGTAGAACACGTTGTCGATCTGCAGCCACGGCGTCTCGACCACTTCTTCGTCCACCTGCGGCGCCTGGCCTGCGACCACGGTTTCGGTCTTCAGGTTGCTGTTGAGCTTGACCCGGCCGACGCTGGCCGACAGGCGCTGCGACAGCGAGCCCAGGCGGGTGGCCACGTCACCCAGCCAGTTGTTGAGGTTGTCGGCGCGGGTGTAGAAGATCGCGCCCTGGTCGCCCTTGGCCAGGCGCACCTGGTAACGGTTCAGCGACTTGATGCCCTCTTCGAACTCCGACTCGCTGGACGGCAGGATCCAGCTCTTGTTGTCGAAGTTGAAGCGCGGCTCGGCCTTGGCCAGGTCGGCGTCCTCGGTGGACTGCGACTGCGAGCGGGCGAAGTCCTTGCGCAGGGCGCGGGACAGGTCGCGCACCTGCACCAGCACGCCGTACTCCCAGCTGGGCATGTTGTCCATCCACAGGCCCGGCGGGAAGCGGTCGTTGGAAATGTAACCGCCCGGCTTGTCGAGCAGGGTGCCGGCGACGGTCTTGAGGGTCTCGATGGTGGTGTAGCCCACCACCATCTGCTGGCCGTTGCGCTCGGCGGCGGCCTGGGCGTTCTGCTGCACCGGGAACAGCGCAGGCTCTTCGCTCCAGTACCAGCCAAGGCCGATGCACACCAGCAGGTACAGGCCGATCAGCGTGCCCAGGGCGCGGCTCCACAGGCCACCGAGGTAGCTGCGGGTGGCGGAGGTACGGGTTTCGGCCCGCTCACGGGGCTCGGCTTTGGCCTCGCGGTTTTTCCAGTCCAGCATGGCGTTGTCCTTGATCAGTCATGACGGGTTCAGGGGCTTTGACCACAGCCCATGGCCAGGGTGCCACGGCAAGCCCGCGTGCCAGCACTATAAAGCAGACGTCGCCTTTCGTATAAGCGACCAACGGGTCATTAACTGAATAATGGGCCCGGGACACTTTGTTGACGCCAGGCACTCGCTTGCCGGAAAAGCAGTGCTAGCATAGAGCCATCATCGAACCTGCACCCCTCCTCTAATAAGTAGTCAGGACATGACCCAGCCAGCCGAGCCGAGCCACGAGCGCCTCAAGCAGCATTTCGCCCAACGGGTCATCCACCAGGCCCGGCAGATTCTCGAGATCTGGCAGCGCCTGCAGCGTGGCGAATGGTCGAGCGCCGACCTGGGCGAGCTGTGCGAAGCCAACTTGCGCCTGCAACGCTACGCCGAACGCTTCGAACAGCCCGAGCACGGCAGCCTGTCGCAGGCCATCGGCCACACGCTGCGGGCCATCGAGGCCAACAGCGCGCGGCTCAACTCCGAACTGATCGGCGAGCTCAACCGCCTGATGCAGCGCCTGTCGCGCACCGGCCTGCGCAAGGGCGACCAGCTCGACAACGTGCCCCTGCCGCCACTGCGCAAACCGGTGTACATCGTGTTGCAGGACCACGACCGCGCCGAGCGCCTGGCCCAGCAGCTGGAGTTCTTCGGCTTGGGCGTGCAGGCGCTGTACAGCGCCGAGGCGTTCCAGGCGTCGATGAGCGAGCGGCTGCCGTCTGCCATCGTCATGGACGTCGACTTCAGCGGCCCGGGCGTCGGCCTGCAACTGGCAGCCCAGGCCCAGCAAGGCCTGGAGCAGCACATCCCGCTGCTGTTCTTCAGCCTGCACGAAACCGACACCAGCACCCGCCTGGCGGCGGTGCGCGCGGGCGGCCAGGAGTTTCTCACCGGCACCCTGGAGGCCTCGAGCCTGCTGGAAAAGGTCGAGCTGCTGACCAGCGCCACCCAGTACGAGCCGTTTCGCGTGCTGGTGATCGACGACTCCCGCGCCCAGGCCCTGCACACCGAGCGCACCCTCAACAGCGCCGGCATCATCACCCGCACCCTCACCGAGCCGATCCGCACCATGAGCGAGCTGGCGGACTTTCAGCCCGACCTGATCATCCTCGACATGTACATGCCCGAGTGCACCGGCACCGAGCTTGCCAAGGTGATCCGCCACAACGACCGCTATGTCAGCGTGCCGATCATCTATCTGTCGGCCGAGGACGACCTGGACAAGCAGCTGGATGCCATGAGCGAGGGCGGCGACGACTTTCTCACCAAGCCGATCCGCGCCCGCCACCTGGTCACCACCGTGCGCAACCGTGCCGCCCGTGCCCGCCACCTGAAGGCGCGCATGGTCCGCGACAGCCTTACCGGGCTGTACAACCACACCCATATCCTGCAACTGCTCGAGGACTGCAGCTTCCGCGCCCGCCGCGAAGCGCAGCCGCTGAGCTTTGCCATGCTCGACATCGACCACTTCAAGAAGATCAACGACCGCCACGGCCACCCCATGGGCGACCGGGTGATCAAGAGCCTGGCGCTGTTCCTCAAGCAGCGCCTGCGCAAGACCGACTTCATTGGCCGCTACGGCGGCGAAGAATTCGCCATCGTCATGCCCAACACCACGCTGGAAGCGGCGCACAAGGTGCTGGACGAGATCCGCCGGCGCTTCGCTGAAATCCACTACCCGGCCCAGCCCCACGACCTGCAATGCACCTTCAGCGCCGGGGTGGTGCAGCTGGATGGCGAGCTGGATGCGCCGAGCATGGCCAGCGCGGCTGACGAGGCGCTGTACCGGGCCAAGCATGCCGGGCGCAACTGCGTGGTGCGGGTGGACCTTTAAACCGGTACCGGCCTCATCGCAGGCAAGCCTGCTCCTACAGGGTCCGCATCGACACAGCCCCTGTAGGAGCAGGCTTGCCTGCGATGAGGCCATTGGCCAAAACCCCATACCGGCACAGTGCCACTTTTTTTTGGCGCCAAGCCCCCGCCGTCATCACCTCGTCACAAAACAGCAATAACTTCAGGCCCCGACCTCTCCACTCCCCCGCAGGAAGTTCGCGGCTATGCGCCTGAAGTGGCTGACCAATTTCAATACCCTGTTGCTGGTAACCGTGTGTATCGCCCTGGGCGTGACCCTGTGGTGGTCGCAACGTGCCCTCGAACGCCCCTACCAGTTGATGGAGCGCTACCTGGGCCTGTCCCAGCAGTTCCAGAACGAAGGCGCACGCAATATCCAGGCGTACCTGAACAGCGGTGACGCCTTGCGCCATTCTGCGGCGGTGGAGGCCAACACCCGCCTGCAAGCCGCCCTGGCCGACTGGCCGGACGAGCTGGCCAGCAAGCTGCGCCCAAGCCTGGACAGCCTGCAAGCCTTCACCGGCAACGAACTGCTGGCCGCCGGCAAGCTGGCCGGCGACCCGCAGGCCCTGCTGCTGCAGGCCGAGCGTGAGCTGGGGGCGAACTTCGAGCAACTGGCCAGCTACGCCCGCGACAGCGGCAGCAGCGAGGCCATTCGCTACCTCACCCCGCTGTTCGACGCCGCCCTGCACCTGAGCCGCCTGTCGCTGGCCCGCGACAAGCTGGTCAGCAGTGGCCGCGCCGAACTGGCCGCCGAGGTTGAACGTGAACTGCAACTGATCGCCGCCCAGGCCCAGCTCATCGACGGCCTGCCGCTGCTGGGGGTGACCCGCGCCGCCGAATCCAACGCCGACGACTTCGCAGCCATGATGGGCCTGGAATCACAAGCCAGCACCCAGCAGGAAGATGTCGCCGTGGGCCTGAAGCGCGAGCTGCAGAGCCTGGTCAACCGCTACCCGGCCGAACTGCAACGCACCCGCGAACAGATCGAACGGCGCACCGAACTGGCCGCCAGCACCAACCAGCGCCTGGAGGCCGTGCAACAGGCCATCGCCGGCCTTGAGCCCGAAGTACGCGGCCAGCACGCGAAGATCGCCGCCGAGGTGCGCATCATGCAGGGGCTGATGATCGGCCTGATCCTGTTGATCGCCCTGCTGATCGACACCCTGCAACGGCGCCTGGCGCGCACCCTCACAGGCCTCGCCCCGGCGCTGTCGCGCTGGGCCGAGGGCGACTTCGCCCAGGCTATCGCCCTGGGCAAGACCAACCGCGAGCTGCACGATATCCAGGAATCGCTCAACCGCCTGCGCCAGTACCTGGTGGAGCTGGTCGGCACCATCCGCCACAACGCCGAGCAAGTGGCCGGCAGCAGCCACGCCCTGGCCGGCATGAGCAGCGCCCTGCACGACGGCGCCGAGCGCCAGGCCGGCGATACCGCGCAGATCCGCGACGCCCTGGGCGAGCTGGAGGCAACCATCCAGCAGGTGGCCGGTGACGCCAGCGCCGCCGCCGACGCCAGCCGCGATGCCGGCCGCGCCGTCGAGCAGGGCCAGGCGGTGATCGGCCAAAGCCTGTCGGGCCTGCGTTCGCTGGTGGACGAGGTGCAGGGCAATGCGCGCATGATCGAACAACTGGCCGAGGAGTCGGCCACCATCGGCGGCGTGCTGACGGTGATCCGCTCGATTGCCGAACAGACCAACCTGCTGGCACTGAACGCCGCCATCGAGGCAGCCCGGGCCGGCGAGATGGGCCGCGGCTTCGCCGTGGTCGCCGACGAAGTACGCTCGCTGGCCCAGCGCACCACCGGTGCCACCGGCGAAATCCAGGCGCTGATCGACCGCCTGCAGCAAGCTGCCCGCGATTCGGTGGAGGGCATGCGCACCCAGCTCGAGCACGCCGAGGCCACCGCCGACCAGGCGCAATCGGCTGACGGCGCACTGGACGCGATCGTTACCGCCATCCGCACCATCGCCGATACCGCCGTGCGTATTGCCGACGTGACCGCGCAGCAGACCGGCGCGGTGAGCGAGATTCGCGACCACAGCGCGCGCATTCACGAGCTGGGCGGGGACAACCTGCAACGCATTGGCGAGGGGCGTGAGCAGGGCGAGCAACTGCTCAAGCTGGGTGGTGAGCTCAATACCGCAGTGCGCGCGTTCCGGTTGTAACCTTCGCGGGCCCTATCGCCGGCAAGCCGGCGATAGGGCCCGCACAGCCCACAATGGCCCTGTTGCCTTGCCAACTCCGCTATGATGCGCACCAGGTTCCACCTCGCGAGTCCGCCATGCGCCGCCTGTTTTTCCTGCTTCTCCTGCTGCTGGCCAGCCCCGCCTTCGCCAGCAGCCTGCTCGACAACCGCCCCAGCGCCACCCTCGGCGCCGCCTCGACGGCCAACAATGCCGACTTCCTGCCGGTGCACGAGGCCTTCAAGCTGAGCCTGGTGCAGGCCGATGCGCAAAGCATCAAGCTGCGCCTGGTCGCCACCGACGGCTACTACCTGTACCGCCACCGCTTCCTGTTCCACACCGAACCTGCTGACATCAAGCTGGGCACGCCGAACATCCCCCAGGGCGAAGCCAAGCACGACGAATTCTTCGGCGACGTCGAGGTTTACCACGGCGTGGTCGACATCGACCTGCCGCGCAACGACCCGCGCGCCTTCACCCTGCTGGTGGGCTACCAGGGCTGCGCTGACAAGGGCCTGTGCTACCCACCGGAAACCGAACGCCTGAGCATCGATGGCGAAGGTACGGCCAGCACCGGCAGCACCGAACAAGGCTGGAGCTGGAAATCCCTGGCGCTGTTCTTCCTCGCAGGCATCGGCCTGACCTTCACCCCCTGCGTGCTGCCGATGCTGCCGATCCTCTCCGGCGTGGTGCTGCGCGGCCAGGTCGGCGGCCTGCGCGGCCTGTCCTTGTCGCTGGCCTACGTGCTGCCGATGGCCGCCAGCTTCGCCGTGCTCGGCGCACTGATGGGGCTGTTCGGCGCAGGGCTCAACCTGCAGGCGCGGCTGCAGTCGGCCTGGGTGCTGGTGCCGTTCGCGGCGTTCTTCGTGCTGTTCGCCCTGGCCATGTTCGGCCTGTTCGAAATCAAGCTGCCGCAGGCTCTGAGCAACCGCCTGGACAAGGTTGCCAACCGCACCCAGGGCGGCTCGCTGCTGGGCGCAGCCGTGCTCGGCGTGCTCTCCAGCCTGCTGGTGTCGCCTTGCGTGTCGGCGCCCCTGGCCGGCGCCTTGCTGTACATCAGCGCCAGCGGCGATGCCGTCGGCGGCGCCTTGAAGCTGTTCGCCCTGGGCCTGGGCATGGGCGCCCCGCTGCTGCTGGTGGCCACCGGCGGTGCGGCCTGGCTGCCGAAAAGCGGGCCGTGGATGAACACCGTGAAAAATGCCATCGGCGTGCTGTTGCTGGGCCTGGCCATCGGCCTGCTCAGCCGCGTACTGCCGGGGCCGGCCACCCTGCTGTTGATCGGCCTGCTGGCCGCCGGGGTGGCGCTGTTCCTCGGCGCCCTGGAGTTAGTAGTCAAGACCCCCCGCCAGCGCCTGGCGCAACTGCTCGGCCTGGCCCTGCTGGTGTACGCCCTGGCCTGCTGGTACGGCGCCCTCAGCGGCCAGGGCGACCCGCTGCGCCCGCTGCCGGCACCCATCGCCGCCGGCAACACGGCACCGGCCAAGGCTGACGCGTGGCAAACCCTCACCACCCCCGCCGCCCTCGATGCCGCCCTGGCCGAAGCCAAGGCCGCCGGCCAGCCGGTGCTGCTGGACTGGTACGCCGACTGGTGCATCAGTTGCAAGGTGATCGAGCACGAAGTGTTGAACGCACCGCAGGTTCAGGCGCAACTTGGCGCTTTGCGCCTGCTGCGCTTCGACATTACCGACAGCAACGCCGAGCAGCGCACCCTGCTCGACCGCTACCAGCTGTTCGGCCCACCGGCGCTGATGTTCTTTGCCGCGAACGGCAGCGAACTGACCGCTGATCGGGTGATCGGCGAGATAAACGCCGGCGATTTTGCTGCGGTTCTGGCGCGCGTGCGCGGCCAACTCGGTCTATAACTTCCCGCGACTTGTGAAAAATCTCGTTGCAAGTGACCAGAGTTAATCATCTGGTCACATACTTTGCGCGAACCTCGGGCAACGTGCTGGCTATTGCCGGGAACTGGACACTCGACGCCCGTTGCGGCAATATCGCCGCGCTATGTCGAATTGCCCTACAAAACCAAGGAATCGCAGATGGCAACCCTACTGGTGCTGCACGGCCCCAACCTGAACCTGCTGGGCACCCGCGAGCCGGGCCACTATGGCGCAGCCACCCTCGCCCAGATCAACCAGGACCTGGAGCAACGCGCCCGCGCCGCCGGCCACCACCTGCAATACCTGCAGAGCAATGCCGAATACGAATTGATCGACCGCATCCATGCCGCACGCAACGAAGGCGTGGACTTCATCCTGATCAATCCGGCCGCTTTCACACACACCAGCGTCGCATTACGTGACGCGTTGCTTGCGGTGAGCATCCCATTCATCGAAGTGCACCTCTCCAACGTGCACAAGCGTGAACCGTTCCGTCACCACTCGTACTTCTCCGATGTTGCCGTGGGGGTGATCTGCGGCCTGGGCGCCACCGGCTATCGGCTGGCCCTGGAGTCTGCACTGGAACACCTGGCTGCCAACGCACAGCCCTGATGACACAAGGCTTTGGCCCCAATGGGCCGAGGCTTGGAAGAAACGTTTTCGACACGTTTTCAAATTACATCCCCGACCAAACACTGGGAGTTGCTGATTAATGGATATCCGTAAAGTCAAGAAGCTGATCGAACTGCTGGAAGAGTCCGGCATCGACGAACTGGAAATCAAGGAAGGCGAAGAGTCCGTTCGCATCAGCCGTAACAGCAAGACCCCGGCCGCCCAACAGTTCTACGCACCGGCTCCGATGGCCGCCCCGGTTGCCGCCGCTCCAGTCGCCGCTGCAGCACCTGCCGCCGAAGCCGCTGCTGCCGCCCCGGCCCTGAAAGGCACCGTGGTCCGCTCGCCGATGGTCGGTACCTTCTACCGCAAGCCGTCGCCGACCTCGCCGAACTTCGCTGAAGTGGGCCAGGCCGTGAAGAAAGGCGACACCCTGTGCATCGTCGAAGCCATGAAGATGATGAACCACATCGAAGCCGAAATCGGCGGTGTGATCGACGCCATTCTGGTGGAAGACGGCCAGCCGGTTGAGTTCGACCAGCCGCTGTTCACCATCGTTTGATTCGCGGAGAGCCAACGATGTCTGGGAAGCTCGAAAAAGTTCTGATCGCCAACCGCGGGGAAATTGCCCTGCGGATCCTGCGTGCCTGCAAAGAGCTGGGTATCAAGACCGTCGCCGTGCACTCCACGGCCGACCGTGAACTGATGCACCTGGGCCTGGCAGACGAGTCGGTCTGCATCGGCCCTGCATCGTCCAAGGATTCCTACCTGCACATTCCGGCAATCATCGCTGCCGCCGAAGTGACAGGCGCCACCGCCATCCACCCGGGCTACGGCTTCCTCGCGGAAAACGCCGACTTTGCCGAACAGGTGGAAAACTCCGGCTTCGCCTTCATCGGCCCGAAAGCCGACACCATTCGCCTGATGGGCGACAAGGTTTCGGCCAAGGACGCGATGATCAAGTCGGGCGTTCCGACCGTACCGGGCTCCGACGGCCCGCTGCCGGAAGACGAAGAAACCGCACTGGCCATCGCTCGCCAGGTCGGCTACCCGGTGATCATCAAGGCCGCCGGTGGCGGTGGCGGTCGCGGCATGCGCGTGGTGCACAAGGAAGAGGACCTGATTTCCTCGGCCAAACTGACCCGTACCGAAGCCGGTGCTGCGTTCGGCAACCCGATGGTGTACCTGGAGAAGTTCCTGACCAACCCACGTCACGTGGAAGTCCAGGTGCTGTCCGACGGCCAGGGCAATGCCATTCACCTGGGTGACCGTGACTGCTCGCTGCAGCGCCGCCACCAGAAGGTGCTGGAAGAAGCCCCGGCCCCGGGCATCGACGAGAAGGCCCGCCAGGAAGTCTTCAAGCGTTGCGTCGACGCCTGTGTCGAGATCGGCTACCGCGGTGCGGGTACTTTCGAGTTCCTGTACGAGAACGGCCGTTTCTACTTCATCGAGATGAACACCCGCGTCCAGGTCGAGCACCCGGTCTCGGAAATGGTCACCGGCATCGACATCGTCAAGGAGATGCTCAGCATCGCCGCTGGCAACAAGCTGTCGTTCCGCCAGGAAGACGTGGTGATTCGCGGCCACTCGCTGGAATGCCGGATCAACGCCGAAGACCCGAAGAAGTTCATCCCGAGCCCAGGCAAGGTCAAGCACTTCCACGCCCCGGGTGGCAACGGCGTACGCGTCGATTCGCACCTGTACAGCGGTTATTCGGTTCCGCCGAACTACGACTCGCTGATCGGCAAGCTGATCACCTACGGCAAGGACCGCGACGAAGCCATGGCGCGCATGCGCAATGCCCTGGACGAGATCGTCGTCGACGGCATCAAGACCAACATCCCGCTGCACCGCGACCTGGTGCGTGATGAAGGTTTCTGCAAAGGCGGCGTCAACATCCACTACCTCGAGCACAAACTGGCCAACCAGGAGTGATCGCTTGTTGAGGTAGCACGCCCGGCAACCGCTGCGATGCCAGCCACTGGCCTTTCAGAAAAAACCGGGGATGCCACAAAAAACCGATGCCAGAATCTGGCATCGGTTTTTTTTTGCCACCTGCGCAGGATCGAGCAGGTCACCCTGACTCGCATGAGCGTGGTACCTGATTGTCAGACGCTCACCACGGAGATCGCCTGCAAGGCGAGTTCGTCCGGGGCAGGCGCCAATCCGGCAGCATCTTCCACGACTCCGCCTGACCGCTCATACAGTGGGCCGACGCGGAAACGGCTTTTGAATCTGAAGGCGCGAGCGGGCACACCCGGCACCCGGAAATTGGCCTGCCTCATGATCGGATCAAGCACTTGCTCGACCAACCTCGCAGGCGTTCGGTAGACACGCGTAACCCCGCTCCCCAGGTTCAGCGTCATGCCATAGCTGCCGCCAAAACACGACGAGAACGACCAGTGCTGCCAGCTTGCCTGGATTCCCTGGCGCCTGAGCAACGTCCGCACGACGCCGCCGACATCCACACCACCCAACCAGTCGCCGCCGGCCATGACTGCCCTGACGCCCGCGCCGTTCTGCACAGCGCCAATCTCCGTCAGCACTTGCCGCAGTGCGGGCTCGATCAGGCTGCGGACATTGTGATCAACATGCAGCACCGCACCTGCACGCGTTGCCGGGTTGTACAAGGATACCGCCACACAGGACTGTGCATTGACGGTATACAGGTAATCATCCGCCGCCCCCGCGTATCGCGCCACCACGGCCTCGCCCTGCAGAGCGCCACGTATCTGCGATGGCGCACCTTCACCGTTGGTAATTTGCCGCGCCTGCGTCAGGGTTCCAGCATCCTGCACATGATCGCCGCCGCGAAGGCCCGTGCTGTTGGCAACCCATCGGCCATCTTCATGCAATCGCACTGCCTGGCGATGGTAGCTCAGCGGGCGATTGGCCTTGAACACCCGCAAGGTAGCCTGCTCGACGTCGTGTGTGACCTTGTAGTAACGACCGCCCGAGTGGATGAAATGCTCTGCGTCGGTAGCGCCCTCGGCGCCGCTGCGGTAGGTGCCCTTCCAGATGCCGTCCTCGATCACCTTGTGCAGATCGCCAGGCTTGCTCTTGACTGCCCAGGAGTTGTCGAGCTGCAGGGAGGGGGCTCGTGTCGCCCCCGTCACCTGAGGGTGGCGAACAACTGCCTGGCGCAAGGGCACAAGCGCTGACTTGAGCATTCCCAGGCTCACTCCCGGCACACTCAACACCGCCCCCAACAAACTCCACGACGCTTCAAGCCAGTTCTGCAGGGCCACTGCGGTTTCCCATCGGGTATGGGCGATGATGGCCTTTTTCAAAGCGGAGGCGGTCATGAAGGCAGTAAACGTTATGGCGAACGGTGGATACACCAGCAATGGCAGTGCGCTGAACAAAACGCCTTTGAACACCTGGGCGCGAATGACTTCGGCTTTGCCAAGGGTCGCATCTTCGACATCGGCGAGCGCATGCTCGATGAACGCGTTGTACTCCCCGGCAACCGTCACCACCTGGTTGAGCCCACGCAGGGAATCACGATGACTATCGCCACTGGCCAACCTCTTCAGACGCGTGCTGACTTTGGCTCTGGAGGTCAACGTAACGCGGTTGAGCAGATAATCGTAGAGCACACCCGTACCTGTAGCATTCAGGGATTGATAGGGGCGCAGCAGAACACTATCCGGGGCGTCTGGGGTATACAGCCAGTCAGTCGCCACTTCGCCTGTCACATCGCGCAGGACATAGACGCCCAGTACGAAACAGCCGTCGATCGACAAGCGAAACACCCCCGAACTTTCGACCACCGTTTCCGACTCACTGACGATGTCGGGCTGGCTCAGCGTCCGCCCCAGCGCCGTCACCAGTGCAATCAGTTTCATATAGGTCGATTGGTCGAGTTCAGCCTTGATACTGGCCAGACGCAAATCGCGGTCCATCGCCGAGATCAGCGCACGACCGAACATCCGCCGACGAGCCGCGTAATCCGCCGAGGACTCGTCCAGATAGTGTTCGCGTATGTGTGTGATGTACTTCTCGCCAACGTAAGCGCGACGTGCATAGCGCGTAAAATCGTGGCTGCGCAGAGCGCTCAGGTCCTGGCCAACCAGGGAGCGCACGCCCTTTTTCGGGTTGTCCAGACCAGAGTTGTCGTCATATCCATAGCAGACCAGATCGACCAGGTTCATCGTCAGCGGCGTATGCGTGTCAGTGGACGGCAGATCGAACAGAATTGACTCTGGGTCGACTTGCTCGGTAATGCCCTTGTCGGCCAGATAAGGCTTGATGGCAGTCTCGACCGTACGTCGGGCAAACGCGTGAAAACCTTCATAATCCTGCATCGACGCGGCAAACACGTGCTCAGCTTGCAACGCCACCTGCTTTTCCAGGTTGATCACGCGCTTTTGGCCAATGTTCAGGTTGAGTGCGTAATGCGGTGCAATGGCCGCCTCGACCTCATCCTCGACCTTTTTATTGCTCAAGCGCACCCGCTCGGCCAGGCATGCCTGGTACCCCGTCAGGGCTCGCCGGCGATCCAGACTCAGGGACCATTCGGAAGGTTTTTCCACGATGCTCAGAATGGATGCGCTGACCGTGGCTCGTTGATCGAAGGGAACCTGGCTCAACAGATAATGACGCCCCGTTTCTTCCGCCAGCCAACTACCGATTTCACTGTTGAGCGCGCGCTGTGATACCAGCTCTATCCACTCCTGGCCATCGGGTTTACCGGGGGCATACAGCACAAAGGCGTCATCTGCTACAGCGAACAACAACAAGTCACTGCAATCTGCGCCCACCCACAATTGCAGAGGACAGATCTCATCGCCTTGCGGCTCCTGGGCGAGCAGTGCCATGACCTGATCATGATGCGCGCCCGACACGTGCCCTTTCTTGCTGGCAAGCAGCAGGCTGTAGCGCAATTGCAAGTCATAGAGCTCTAGCTGCGCCAACCCGACTTCAGCGTCCTGATGGCGTTGCTTGAGGGTCGCAACGTAGCTGTGCGGTGCATCGAGTTCGCTCAACAAACCCTGTAGTTGCTCAGCTGAAGGCGGCTTGCAATGCAGTAACGGCATGCTCACCTGCAGCGGCTTGTACACCTGTGTCACGTCAATTGCGCCTTCCATCACCAGCTCGGTAAGCGTCAGCGTCCTGACGCTCCCATTTTCCGTGGCTGACGGTTCGCATTTGACGGTGATGAGGTCGGCAGACAATGGCAGGTCGAAATGCTCATGCAGATAGACGCACGCCAGGCTTCCCGCATGCTCACGCAACGAGCGCGCACTACCCAGCAAATTTTCGAGTGTTGACTGTGCTCCGTCGCAAGCGCCCTGAGCGGCACTCAGCACCGCGGCGTCCTCGGCATTCAAATTGCGATACCACTGCGGCAGGTGCTTGCGAACAAGCCTGTCGATCACTTGCTTCTCATCGGCATCGGCGAGGAGCAACAGCGCAGGCTGTGCATGCCAGTTCCGCCCCTGCTCCCGAATCAGCGCCCGCACCTGGGCACTGGTCATCGCGGCGACTTGCGGCGCGCCCAGCGCGGCTTCAAGATCAATGCAGTGCTGCTCGCAACATTGGCTGATTCGCTTCTGATACTCGAGCACATCACTCAAGCCATGGGGCTTCGTCTCCCAGTGGCGGGTGAGGTAGTCCCGGTAGGTTTCAACCATACGCCCACCGATGCTCTCCGCCAGTTGTTCGACCTGCTGGCGCCGTTCTAGCGGCACTTCACGCGGCTCCCCGTCGCTGATGTGATAGATGCCATGCTCTGCTTCGTCATAGAGCACCGACTCCTGGGTGACCATGCGCTGCAAAGCAGCATCCAGCAGGTCCTGGATGAAATTCGGGTCGATATCTTCGGCGTAGTACGTGCGCAGTTGCACAAGCGCGTCGCTTTCGATTGCCTCGATAAAGGTCAGTTGGGAGTGGCGTCGCTGCTCGAAGGCCGCACTCCAGCGCCCGAGTCGCTCAATGATGGCGTGGGCCGACGAATCGTCAATGCGAGAATGGGTAGCAGGCTGGTCGTTCATGACGCTATACCTTGTAGGCTTGGGGCCCAGATTCTAGGTAGCGCCGCGGCACGACCAGCGGTAGTTATTTGTTCGACGGATCATCCTGCGGCCTGTCCGTAAGGGGCGTGCTCGCGTAAAATGCTCGTTTTGGCAGTCACAGACTGCCACTTCGAATTACACCGAACCACATTTAAGGTGCCCGCCATGCCCTGGCTGCAAGTACGCCTGGCCATCAGCCCGGAACAAGCCGAAACCTACGAAGACGCCCTGCTTGAAGTGGGCGCGGTGTCGGTGACGTTCATGGATGCCGAAGACCAGCCGATCTTCGAACCGGACCTCAACACCACCCCGCTGTGGTCGCACACCCACCTGCTGGCGCTGTTCGAAGCCGATGCCCAGCCAGAGCAAGTGTTCGCTCACCTGCAACTGCTGACCGGCAATGAGCTGCCCGAGCACGAAGCCGAGGTGATCGAGGACCAGGACTGGGAACGCAGCTGGATGGACAACTTCCAGCCCATGCGTTTTGGCCAGCGCCTGTGGATCGTACCGAGCTGGCACGAAGCCCCGGAAAAGGACGCAGTCAACCTGCTGCTCGACCCCGGCCTGGCCTTCGGCACCGGCACCCACCCCACCACCGCGCTATGCCTTGAGTGGCTCGACGGCCAACAGCTCGAAGGCACCCAGGTGCTGGACTTCGGCTGCGGCTCGGGCATCCTGGCCATCGCCGCACTGCTGCTGGGCGCCCGCCACGCGGTCGGTACCGACATCGACGTGCAGGCCATCGAGGCCTCCCGTGACAATGCCCAGCGCAACGGCATTGCCGACGCCACGTTCGACCTGTACCTGCCCGAGCAGATGCCGGCCATGCAGGCCGACGTACTGGTGGCCAATATCCTCGCCGGCCCGCTGGTTTCGCTGGCACCGCAACTGTCCGGCCTGGTACGCCCCGGTGGCCTGCTGGCGTTGTCGGGCATCCTCGCCGAACAGGGTGAGGAAGTGGCCAGCGCCTATGCTGCCGACTTCGACCTGGACCCGATCGTCGTACGCGACGGCTGGGTACGGATCAGTGGCCGCCGCCGCTAGGTCAAACTAGACTCAACCGCTGCACAGCCCCCGGACCGCCGCATGACCGACAGTTTCGTCACCCAGTGCCCGCATTGCCAGACCAGCTTTCGCGTCACCCACCACCAGTTGAGCGTGGCCCGTGGCGTGGTGCGCTGCGGCAACTGCCTGCAGGTGTTCAATGCGGCCAAGCAACTGCTGGAGCAGAACCGCGCAGCCAACGCCCAGGCGCCTGAGCCGGCTGCCGCGCCGGTACCGGTTGAGCAGCCCCCGGCCGCGCCGGTCGAGGACCTGGCCAGCACCACCGAGGCGCTGGACGCCCTGGACCTCGACCACGAACTGGCCCGCCTGGAACGCCGCCGCCCCGGCGATCGCCGCGCTGCCACGGCAGAACCTGCCCTGCATGCACGGCGTGACGAACAGGCCAGCGACGAGCATACCGACGACGTGCCGTTCGGCACCGCCACCGACGATCACCCCGAGCCCGAGGCCGAGCGCAGCGATGCCCCCGTGCTGATCGAGCAAGAACTGCCGGCGCCCGAACCCGAAGCAGCAGATGAGCGAACCGAGCCCACCCTCGGCAACGCCAACCTCGACCTGGACGACGAGCCGCCAGTACGCCAGCAGCCTATGGATGACGACCTGGAGCCGCCGTTCGAGCGCCAGGCAGGCGATGATGAACCCAAGCCTGCCAAGGGGCTGTCGGCCCTGGACGACGATGTGCGCAGCGAGCGCCTCTCGGCACGCGACGAGGGGGCCCTCGACGAACCCGCCGACGAGCGCCTGGAGCCGAGCCTGGCCAGCAAACTCCCACGCCCGCGCAAGGAGCCGCTGGTCGACGTGGTCGACGACCCATTGCAATTGGGTTGGGAAAAGCCTGCGCCGAACTGGGGCAAACGCCTGCTGTGGGGCCTGCTGACCCTGCTGGCCGCCGGCCTGCTGGCATTCCAGTACGTCTGGTACCACTTCGACGAAATGGCCCGCCAGGACCAGTACCGCCCGTGGTTCCAGCAACTGTGCCCGATGCTTGGCTGCGAAGTGCCGACCCGCGTCGACATCTCGCGGATCAAGAGCAGCAACCTGGTGGTGCGCAGCCACCCGGACTTCAAGGGCGCACTGATCGTCGACGCGATCATCTACAACCGCGCCCCGTTCGCCCAGCCCTTCCCGCTGCTGGAGCTGCGCTTTGCCGACCTCAACGGCCAACTGATCGCCAGTCGTCGCTTCAAACCCAGCGAGTACCTGTCAGGCGAGCTGGCCGGGCGTGGCGAAATGCCCAGCCAGACACCGATCCACATTGCCCTGGACATCCTCGACCCGGGCCCGAAGGCGGTGAACTACAGCCTGAGCTTCCGCTCCCCCGAGTAACCCCCTTCCAGGCGCCGGCCAGCCGGCGCCAATCGACTGTTGCGAACCCCCAGGCATAACGCCGCAGTTGTTCAGATTTTATCCAGATTCATCTTTATCCGGTCACCGAGAGCGGGTATCATGCCAACCCTTTTTCGAACTCCAATGATCCGGCCCCACAACAGGGAACACCTATGTCGGCGGTACGCATCGGCCCATACACACTGCACAACAACCTGATCCTTGCGCCCATGGCCGGGGTGACGGACCAGCCATTTCGCACGCTGTGCAAGCGCCTGGGCGCAGGCATGGTGGTGTCGGAAATGGTCAGCAGCGACATGAGCCTGTGGAACAGCCGCAAGTCGAGCCTGCGCCGCATTCACGAAGGTGATCCCGAGCCGCGCTCGGTACAGATCGCCGGTGGTGACGCGCAGATGATGGCAGCCGCAGCCCAGGCGAATGTCGCCGCCGGCGCGCAGATCATCGACATCAACATGGGCTGCCCGGCAAAAAAAGTCTGCAACAAGGCCGCCGGCTCTGCTTTATTGAGAGACGAAGCCTTGGTCAGCGAGATCCTCCATGCCGTGGTCGGCGCAGTGGAGGTCCCGGTGACGCTGAAGATTCGTACCGGCTGGGACCGGGCGAACAAGAACGGCCTGAACGTGGCGAAAATCGCCGAACAGGCCGGCATTCAGGCGCTGGCGGTGCATGGCCGCACACGCGCCGACCTGTACACCGGTGAAGCCGAGTACGACACCATCGCCGCGATCAAGCAGGCGGTGTCGATCCCGGTATTCGCCAACGGCGATATCACCTCGCCGGAAAAGGCCCGGGCGGTGCTGGACGCCACCGGGGTCGACGGCCTTTTGATCGGCCGTGCCGCCCAGGGGCGGCCGTGGATTTTCCGCGAGATCGAGCATTACCTGCGCACGGGCGAGCATTTTCCCGCACCGACGCTGGATGAAGTGGAACGCATTCTGCTGGAACACCTGGCCGCGTTGCATGCCTTCTACGGCGATGTGATGGGCGTGCGGATCGCCCGCAAGCACGTCGGCTGGTACCTGGCAACCCGGCCTGGCGGCAAGGAGTTCCGCAGCCAGTTCAACGCGTTGCAAGACACACAAGCGCAGTGCGCCAACGTTCAGGCCTATTTCGCCGAACGTCGACAGAGCCTTGGTACAGAGGACGAACAAGGGGTGGCCGCATGACGATGATGACCGAGACATTAGTGAGTGGAACAACGCCCGTGAGCGACAACGCCAACCTCAAGCAGCACCTGAACACGCCGAGCGAGGAGGGCCAGACCCTGCGCGACAGCGTCGAGAAGGCGCTGCACAACTACTTCGCCCACCTGGAAGGCGCAACCGTCACGGACGTGTACAACCTGGTGCTCTCGGAGGTCGAGGCGCCCCTGCTCGAAAGCGTGATGAACTACGTCAAGGGCAACCAGACCAAGGCCAGCGAGATGCTCGGGCTCAACCGAGGCACGCTGCGCAAGAAGCTCAAGCAGTACGATCTGTTGTAAGGCCAGAACCCCCGACAAAAAAGGCGCTCATGCAAAGAGGCGCCTTTTTTGCTGAATCCACCGCGTTATGGAACCCGAAATGACCGACCAGACTACCCGCCTGCCAGTCCGCCGCGCCCTGATCAGCGTCTCCGACAAGACCGGTATCCTCGAATTCGCCCGTGAGCTGCAACAGCTCGGTGTCGAGATCCTGTCCACCGGCGGCACCTACAAGCTGCTCAAGGACAACGGCGTTAACGCGGTGGAAGTGGCCGACTACACCGGCTTCGCCGAAATGATGGACGGCCGGGTCAAGACCCTGCACCCGAAGATCCACGGTGGCATCCTTGGCCGTCGTGGCACCGACGACGCCATCATGAACGAGCACGGCATCAAGCCGATCGACCTGGTCGCGGTCAACCTGTACCCGTTCGAAGCCACCATCAGCAAGCCGGGCTGTGACCTGCCGACCGCCATCGAGAACATCGACATCGGCGGCCCGACCATGGTCCGCTCGGCGGCCAAGAACCACAAAGACGTGGCCATCGTGGTCAACGCCTGCGACTACGCCGGTATCGTCGAAGGCCTGAAAGCTGGCGGCCTGACCTACGCCCAGCGCTTCGACCTGATGCTCAAGGCGTTCGAGCACACTGCCGCCTACGACGGCATGATCGCCAACTACATGGGCACCATCGACCAGGCCAAGGACACCCTGTCCACCGAGGCGCGCAGCGAGTTCCCGCGCACCTTCAACAGCCAGTTCGTCAAGGCCCAGGAAATGCGCTACGGCGAGAACCCGCACCAGAGCGCGGCGTTCTACGTTGAAGCCAAGAAAGGCGAAGCCAGCATCTCCACCGCCATTCAGCTGCAGGGTAAAGAGCTGTCGTTCAACAACGTCGCCGACACCGACGCAGCCCTTGAGTGCGTCAAAAGCTTCGTCAAGCCGGCCTGCGTCATCGTCAAGCACGCCAACCCGTGCGGCGTGGCCGTGGTTCCTGAAGACGAAGGCGGCATCCGCAAGGCCTACGACCTGGCCTACGCAACCGACACCGAGTCGGCCTTCGGCGGCATCATCGCCTTCAACCGCGAACTGGACGGCGCAACCGCCCAGGCCATCGTCGAGCGCCAGTTCGTCGAAGTGATCATCGCCCCGAAAATCTCCCAGGCCGCCCGCGATGTGGTCGCTGCCAAGCAGAACGTACGCCTGCTGGAATGCGGCGAATGGCCAGCCGAGCGTGCTGCCGGTTGGGACTTCAAGCGGGTCAACGGTGGCCTGCTGGTACAGAGCCGCGATATCGGCATGATCAGCGCCGATGACCTGAAGATCGTCACCAAGCGCGCCCCGACCGAGCAAGAAGTTCACGACCTGGTATTCGCCTGGAAAGTCGCCAAATTCGTCAAGTCCAACGCCATCGTCTACGCCAAGCAGCGCCAGACCATCGGCGTCGGCGCCGGCCAGATGAGCCGCGTCAACTCCGCGCGCATTGCTGCAATCAAGGCCGAGCATGCTGGCCTGCAGGTACAGGGCGCGGTCATGGCCTCGGACGCGTTCTTCCCGTTCCGTGACGGTATCGACAACGCAGCTAAAGTGGGTATCAGCGCGGTGATCCAGCCGGGTGGCTCGATGCGTGATGCCGAGGTGATTGCTGCCGCTGATGAGGCCGGCATCGCGATGGTGTTCACCGGTATGCGCCACTTCCGCCACTAAACAGATGTTGGGCCGATCCCGGTCCCTGTTGTAGGAGCGGCCTTGTGTCGCGAAAGGGCCGCAAAGCGGCCCCGGCAATTTGTGCTGCGAAGCTGAAAAGCTGGGGCCGCTACGCGCCCCTTTCGCGACACAAGGCCGCTCCTACAGGGAACGCGGATCGCCGTCATACAGATTTCGAGGTTTTGACATGAAAGTTTTGATCATCGGCAGCGGCGGCCGTGAGCACGCCCTGGCCTGGAAAGTCGCCCAGGACCCACGCGTCGAGAAAGTCTTCGTGGCCCCCGGCAACGCCGGCACCGCCATCGAGCCCAAGTGCGAGAACGTCGCCATCGACGTCTGCGCCCTGGAACAACTGGCCGACTTCGCCGAGAAAAACGTCGACCTGACCATCGTTGGCCCGGAAGCACCGCTGGTCATCGGCGTGGTCGACCTGTTCCGCAGCCGTAACCTTGCCTGCTTCGGCCCAACCAAGGGTGCAGCCCAGCTGGAAGGCTCCAAGGCCTTCACCAAGGACTTCCTGGCCCGCCACAAGATCCCCACCGCCGACTACCAGAACTTCACCGAGATCGAGCCGGCCCTGGCCTACCTGCGTGAAAAAGGCGCACCGATCGTGATCAAGGCCGACGGCCTGGCCGCAGGCAAGGGCGTGATCGTCGCCATGACCCTGCAGGAAGCCGAGGACGCCGTGCGCGACATGCTCGCCGGCAACGCCTTCGGCGAAGCCGGTTCGCGCGTGGTCATCGAAGAGTTCCTCGACGGCGAGGAAGCCAGCTTCATCGTCATGGTCGACGGCCACAACGTGCTGCCCATGGCCACCAGCCAGGACCACAAGCGCGTCGGCGATAAAGACACCGGCCCGAACACCGGCGGCATGGGTGCCTACTCCCCGGCCCCCGTGGTCACCCCGGACGTGCACCAGCGGGTGATGGACCAGGTGATCTGGCCGACCGTGCGCGGCATGGCCGAGGAAGGCAACGTCTACACCGGCTTCCTGTACGCCGGCCTGATGATCGACAAGGCGGGCAACCCCAAGGTCATCGAGTTCAACTGCCGCTTCGGCGACCCTGAGACCCAGCCGGTCATGCTGCGCCTGGAATCGAGCCTGGTACTGCTGATCGAAGCCGCCTTCGCCAAGGCCCTGGACAAGGTCGAAGCGCAGTGGGACCCGCGCCCGAGCCTGGGCGTGGTGCTGGCTGCCGGCGGCTACCCGGGCGACTACGCCAAGGGTGACGCCATCAGCGGCCTGGACGCAGCAGCACAAATCGAAGGCAAGGTGTTCCATGCCGGCACTTCGCTCAAGGATGGCCAGGTAGTCACCAACGGTGGCCGCGTGCTCTGCGCCACTGCCATGGGCGCCAGCGTGGCCGACGCACAGCAGCAGGCTTACCGCCTGGCCAAGGAAGTCAGCTGGAATGGCAGCTTCTACCGCACCGACATCGGCTACCGGGCAATTGCCCGCGAGCGCGGTGAACAGCAGCAGTAATGTTGTACCGAACGGCCGCGCAGCCTTGCGCGCGCGGCCTTCGGCTCGTCGACAAGGCCCCTCGGGGCCTTGCCTTCGCCTTGGCCCGCCGCGCATAGTTATTGCCTGGCTCATTCGCTAAGAAAGGATTTCGTCGTGCGTCGGCTTCGGATTGCCACAGCCCTTATCGTCAGCCTGCTGACCCTGCTCTGCCTGCTCCCGGCCCACGCCGAACAGGCCGCAGGCTGGTCTGCGCTGCTCGATGAGCAGGCAAGCCTGCAGCTTTCCGACGTACGCTCCGAGCGTTACCGCAACCAGTTCAGCCCCGTCACCCTCGAAGAACTGGATGCCGCCCTGCCCGACCAGGCCCTGTGGCTGCACTATCGCCTGCTGCCCAGCGACAGTGAACAGCTGGTGCGCATCTTCGCCCCCGACCTGTCACGCCTGGACCTCTATGCCCTCGAAGACGGCAAGCTGCTGCGCCAGCTGCACCATGGGCACCAGGGCGAAAGCTCCGACTTGCACGGCAGCGACCACATCCTGCCGCTGCCGCACAGCAAGCAACCGGTGGACATCTACCTGCGCCTGGTGTCCGAGCACCAGCTACGCCCGGCCATAAGCCTGGAGCCTGCCGCCACGGCCGCTGCGGACCAGCGCCTGCCGTTGCTGTTCGGCGTACTGTTCGGCGGCCTGGCGATGCTGATCGTGCACAACCTGATCCGCTTCGCCTACACCCGCTCCAGCACCACGCTGATCCTGGCCCTGTACCACGGCCTGATGCTGCTCAGCGCCTTGATTCTGCTCAACCTCAGCGGGCCCTGGTCGCACCTGTGGTACAGCGCGCAAACCCAGACCGCCTACCTCACCCTGGTGCTGGCCGGGCTGGCCGGCCTGTATTTCACCCAGCACTTCTTCGCCCGCTGCAATTCGGCACGGCTCAACCGCCTGCTGCAGGGCGAGATGCTGGTGGTCGCGGTCAGCGGCCTGGTGTTGCTGTTCGTCGACACCCTGCCGCTGAACCTGATGACCTACGCCCTGATGGCCCTTGGCAGCCTGAGCATGTTGCTGGTCAGCGCCTACCACTGGCACAAGGGTTTCGTGCCGGCACGGCTGTTCGCCCTGGCCATGCTGGTGTTCAACCTCGGCGGCCTGGTGCTGCTGCCGGCGCTGCTCGGCCTCACCCGCACCCCCACCCCCTGGCTGCTGTGCATACTGATGGTACTGACCCTGGCCAGTGGCCTGCTGCTCAATCTGTCGGTGAGCGAGCGCCTGCGGCGCATGAGCGAGGAGCGCTTCCGCGCCAGCCGCGCCCTGGCCGCCAGCGACGCCGAGATCAACGCCAAGGCCGAGTTCCTGGCCAAGATCAGCCACGAAATCCGCACCCCGATGAACGGCGTGCTGGGCATGACCGAGCTGCTGCTGGGCACGCCGCTGTCGGTCAAGCAGCGCGACTACGTGCAGACCATCCACAGCGCTGGCAACGAGCTGCTCACCCTGATCAACGAGATCCTCGATATCTCCAAGCTCGAATCGCGGCAGATCGAACTGGATGACGTGCAGTTCGACCTCAACGCGCTGATCGAGGACTGCCTGAACATCTTCCGGGCCAAGGCCGAGCAGCAGAACATCGAGCTGATCAGCTTCACCCAGCCCCAGGTACCGCGGGTGGTCAGCGGTGACCCGACACGCCTGCGCCAGGCCCTGTCGAGCCTGCTCGACAACGCCCTGAAGAACACCGACCAGGGCGAAATCCTGTTGGTAGTGGCCCTCGACCAGCGCAGCGATACCCCCCGCCTGCGCATCGCCGTGCAGGACAGCGGCGCGCCCATGCCACCGGCCGAACGCGATGCCCTGCTGCAGGCCGAACTGCACAGCCGCCACTTCCTCTCCAGCAACAAGCTCGGCGGCCACCTGGGCCTGGTGATCGCCAAGCAGCTGATCGCCCTGATGCAGGGCGAGTTCGGCATCAAGACCAGCACCAGCATGGGCAACACCCTGTGGCTGACCCTGCCGCTGGACCCGCAACGCCTGGAACAGCCGCCGGCCGACTTCGACGGCCCGCTGCGCGAGGCACGGGTGCTGGTGGTGGACGACAACGACACCTGCCGCAAGGTGCTGGTGCAGCAGTGCAGTGCCTGGGGCATGAACGTCAGCGCCGTGCCGTCGGGCAAGGAGGCGCTGGCGCTGCTGCGCACCAAGGCGCACCTGCGCGACTACTTCGACGTGGTGCTGCTGGACCAGAACATGCCCGGCATGACCGGCATGCAGCTGGCCGCCAAGATCAAGGAAGACCCGAGCCTGAACCACGACATCCTGGTGGTCATGCTCACCGGCATCAGCAACGCCCCGAGCAAGATCATCGCGCGCAACGCCGGGATCAAGCGCATCCTCGCCAAGCCCGTGGCCGGCTACACCCTCAAGACCACCCTGGCCGAAGAGCTGGCCCTGCGCGGCCGCGAACAGGCCATGGCGCTGCCACCCAGCAGCACGGCGCAACCGCTGCACCTGCCGGGCGACTTCCGCATCCTGGTGGCCGAGGACAACAGCATCTCGACCAAGGTCATCCGCGGCATGCTCGGCAAGCTGGACCTGGAGCCGGACACCGCCAGCAACGGCGAAGAAGCGCTGCAGGCAATGAAAGCCAGGCACTACGACCTGGTGCTGATGGACTGCGAAATGCCGGTACTGGACGGTTTCAGCGCCACCCAGCAGCTGCGCGCCTGGGAATCGGCCAACCAGCGCCCGCGCACGCCGGTGGTGGCGCTGACCGCGCACATTCTCGCCGAGCACAAGGAACGCGCACGCCTGGCCGGCATGGACGGGCACATGGCCAAGCCGGTGGAGCTTTCGCAACTGCGTGAAGTCATCCAGTACTGGGCGGGGAAGCGGCAGGTAGTGACCGACCCACTGGACTGAAACGCCGCCGGCAGCGCTGTCGATGTAGGAGCGGCCTTGCGTCGCGAATGGGCTGCGCAGCAGCCCCCGGCCATTTTTGCTGTAGCGAGATCCCGGGGCCGCTCTGCGGCCCTTTCGCGACACAAGGCCGCTCCTACAGGTTCCATGCTATACAGTGACATCCCCCCGCCGCGGACCACCCCCATGCTCCATGAGTTGTTCAGCGTCTACCTGAAGATGCTCGTGCTCTACAGCCCGTTCTTCGTGCTTTCGTGCTTCATCAGCCTGACCCGCGGCTACTCCGGCAAGGAGCGCAAGCAACTGGCCTGGCGGGTGGCGATCGCCACGCTGGTGGCCAGCGTGCTGCTGTACCTGTTCGGGCGGGTGATCTTTGGCGTGTTCGGCATCACCGCCGATGCGTTTCGCATCGGCGCAGGCTCGGTGCTGTTCATCTCGGCCCTGGGCATGGCCCAGGGCAAGTCGGCGATCCAGACCGACAACGTGCAGCAGGACGTGACCATCGTGCCGCTGACCATCCCGCTGACCGTGGGCCCGGGCACCATCGGTGCGCTGCTGGTGATGGGGGTGAGCCAACCGCACTGGGATGACAAGCTGCTGGCCATCGTCAGTATCGCCCTGGCCAGCTTCACCGTGGGCCTGGTGCTGTACCTCTCGCACCGTATCGAACGCATTCTGGGCGACCAGGGCCTGCAGATCGTCAGCCGCCTGATGGGGCTGTTCGTCTGCGCCCTGGCTGCGCAGATCATCTTCACCGGGATCAAGGGCTACCTGGTCAGCTAGCTGTCGTAATCCAGCACACGCGCCCGGCAAAGCTGAACCACGCGGTCCTGAACCTTGGGCAGGTAACTTTGCTCGAACGCCTGGATATTGAAGCGCACCAGCTCCGCACGCACGTTGCGATGGCTGCGCTTGCGGCTGATGAAGCCCGCACGGAACGCCGATTGGGTGTCCGTCTCGTGGTAGAGCACCATGTCCACCCGGCCAGCGCCCGCCGGCGCACAGGGCAGTAACTGAAAGTGCTGGCGTTCGTAGGCATGCTGCTCCAGTGCCAGCAACGCCGCTGCGCTACCAGGCAACCGGCCCATGGAAAGGCTGCAGGCCTCGGCAAAGTGCTCGCCAGCGGTTGCCGCAATGGTCTGCAGCACCTGATCGACCTGGCGTGCACGGCCCTCGTCCGGCCAGTGGACCTGCTCCGCCGACACCGCGTCCCAACCCATGAACCTGAGCTGGTTACGGTAGTAAGTGAACCAGTCGTCGAGCAAACCTTCCTTGCTGACCGACTCGGCCGCGCGCTCGGCCATGGCCAGCGCCAGTTTCACCGACGCCTTGCGTGCCTTGGTAATGCCCGGCAGGAACGTGACGATCCCGGCGCCAATCACCGCAGAGTTGGCCTCAAGCATGCTCGCCTCCTGCCGCGCCGCCCCCCAGGTCGAAGCACCACGCCCCCTGTTCATCCCGGTCTTTCATCAGCGCCCGCAGCTCATCACGCTGGCTTTGGAACCGCCCATTGTCCAGCGCCAGCGAAACCCCGTAGAACTCGATTTCGCCGCCGAGCAATTGCTCGCGCAACAGCGCGTCCAGGCTGATATTCGGGACCGCTGCCTCGCGTTGCAGGGTGATGCTGCAAAGGTCGAGCACCGGCCCCGGCTTGAGTACCCCGATTTCGACCGCCACCCGGTTGCCCTGCACGGCGAACTTGAACAGGTGGGCAAAGCCCTCGGCCGACCCGCTCAGTTGCGCCTTGACCGCAGCCAGTACGGCCTCGTGCTCGATCGAGCGCATTCGCAACCAGGCCTCCAGGGGTTGCGTCCGGCTGCCGTCGAGGGTTTGCCCCAACCGTTTGAAATCATGGGTTTGCGCCAGCTTGATCCAGCCCAGCGGGTGGTAGGCATTGCGATAGGCCCGGTACCAGCTTTCATGGTCGGCAAAACGTGACCCGGCTTGCTTGTTCGCCACCAGTTGGGCGTACAGGATCGAATCGAAGGCGGCTTGGCGTTGTTCGCTCAAGGCGTGGGGAGGGTGCAGCAACGCCGTTGCACCAATCAACATCAGTGGCTCGATTGCTCTGTCCATCACTTGGCCTCATCAGAAGGTCCGAAAAGGGCGGCGCCCTGACGGCGCCGCCGCACGCTCAGATGTCGTACTGCAGAACGTTCTCGACGCTGCGCACGCCAAGTTTGTTTTCCACGGTTTCGCGGACCTTGTCGTAGACGAAATTATTCAGCGTGAGCACGGCGGTGCCCGCGTAGTACTCGGACTTGTCCAGGGTCCACTGGATACCCAGCACATCGCCGTCGAACTCAGGTGCACGGGCCTTGATGCAGCTGACCACCATGACCACATCGTTGTTTTCGGTTTCGATGCAAGCTGCCAGGCCAACCATGCCGCGGGCCTTGTTCTTGCGCTTGTGCTCGATGATGCGGGCGTCGCTCTCGACCGTGGTCAGCTTGTCGAACGCGCTCTTGGCCAGCGCGCCCAGCGCCGTGCCGCCCAGCAGCGCACTGCCGACCACACCGATGGTGCGCACTGCAACGGCGCCTACGGTGACAGAGAACTCTGCAGAGGTTTCCAGCTCGTAGCTGCGCCGGGGGATGGTGAAGCCGACATCACGCATGACATCGATGAACCGGTCGTACCATTCGCGGCTCTGGGTTTCGGCATCGAAAGCCTTGTCGGCCACCAGGGTGGCAAAGTGGTAGGCGTTCTTGACGTCGTGACGGCTCTGCGAAGACATGCCTGCGCCGCAGGCGAGCAGGTTGCCTTCGACCAGTATTGCGCTGTCGTTTGCGGTGACCTGTGTTTGCTCGGACATTGGGAAAATCCTTCAAGGTAGCCCCTGGATTAGGGGCTGCCACCATAGCCAGCGCGCCATGGGGGCAGAACCTTGAAGGATTTCCCAACAGGCTAGGTTGCCGAAGGGTACCAGCGCGGCGTGTAGGCCCATACACCCCCCGCCAGACGCGGGAATGTGCAGGTTGTCGACGAACCCACCAGTACCATGGTGCGCATGTCGACCATCTCCGGCACCAGTTCGGCCAGGGTTACGACCCTGAGCGTCTGCCCCGGCCTGCCGATATCGCGGCCAAGGACTACAGGCGTATTCCCGTCGCGGTGTCGGCGCACCACATCCAGTGCTACCCCCAGCTGGTGCGGCCGGGATTTGGAGATCGGGTTGTAGAACGCCAGCACCAGGTCGGCCTGGCACGCAAGGTCCAGGCGCTTTTCGATGATCGACCAGGGCTTGAGGTTGTCCGACAGCGACATCACGCAGAAGTCGTGCCCCAGCGGTGCGCCGGCCTGCGCTGCAGTGGCCAGCGATGCCGAAACACCCGGCAGGACCTCAAGGTCGACCCGATGCCAGGCCGGGTCGGTGGATTCGTGCAGCGCCTCGAGCACTGCAGCTGCCATGGCGAACACCCCAGGGTCTCCGGATGAGACCACCACCACCGAACGCCCTTGCGCGGCCAGCGCGAAAGCATGCCGGGCACGCTGCATCTCTTCGCGGTTGTCGGTGCAGTGCTGCACCTGGTCATCACGGAACGGGCCGGCCATGCGCACATAGGTTTCGTAGCCAAGTACATCCTCGGCACGGTCCAGCTCGGCACGCACCGCAGGGACCATCAACTCGGCAGCGCCGGGGCCAAGGCCGATTACCGCCAGGCGGCCGCGCTTGCGGCCAACCTGATGCACATCCACCGGCGCGTCGGCGATGGCGATGGCCACACCGCCGAGCGTTTGCACAACGGCCTGCGGCAGCGCCTGCGCAAGCATGGCTTGCAGGTTATCGGCGCCGGGCGCAAAGCGCAGGCCGACATTCAATACGCGGGCGGCCTCGTGTAGCGCAGGCTCGGCCATGTCGGCTTCGCTGGCCAGAAGGCCGGCCAGCGAAGCTTCGGCGATGCCCGCAACGCGCAAGCTGTCACGCACCTGCTGAACTACATCGGCACTACCGGCAGCCACCGCCACCACCACGCAGCGAGCATGGATCAACAACTCGTCACGACTGGTAGGGCGCACCGAGCACCCTACGTGAATGGTCCGTTGTGCGCTGTCGCTGGCCGGCAACTGCGCCTGCGCCAGCCACGGGGCATGGCCTTCGATGCGCACCGCCTCGCCCGCCAGCAGGTCGGAAACAAAACGCTTGCCCTGCTCAAGGTCTGCCAGCGCATAGCCCTGCGGCGGGTTCAGCAGGCAAGTGCCGAAACGCAGCTCGCCGCTGGTGGTGATCGCAGCGTTCACCCCAAGCACCTCGGCCATTTCCCGGGCCATGACATTGACCCCGGCCAGCCCGCCCAGCAGCGGCACCACCGCGCTGCCGTCCTCGGCCACCGCCAGCACCGGCGGCTCGCTGCCCTTTTCGCCCAACAGCGGCGCCAGGGTGCGAATGACAATGCCTGCAGCGCACAGGGCGATGATCGGCGTGTCCTGCTGGTACAGCGCGCGCAAGGTGTCGCCGAACGACTCGTAGAAGCGCTCGGCCTGCTCCACGCGCCCTTGCAGGCCATGGATCTGCGCCTGTGGGTAACGCTGCTGGATACGCCGCGCGGTGGCCAGGCTGCCCGGGCCGAGAATGACGATCGCCGGGGCCCTGTTCATCCCTGCCATTTTTCACCCGGCACGATGATCAGCGAGAAGTACGGCGAAGACTGCGGGTCGACCGCGTCCAGCGCGACGATCTTCTGGTTGGCCATGGTCGCGCGCTCGACGTACAGCGCGCGGCTGTCCATGCCCAGCTCGCCCAGTACCTGGCGCACCTTGGGGAAGTTGCGCCCCAGCTTCATGATCACCGCCGCGTCGGCGTCGGCCAGGCGGCGCTTGAGCTCTTCATGGGGCAGCACGCCGGACAGCACGGTCAGGGTCTGGTTGCGGTACACCAGCGGTGCACCCAGCACCGAGGCGCCACCGAGCATCGAGCACACGCCGGGGATCACCTGCGCCTCGTAGCGCGAGGCCAGACGATCGTGCAGGTACATGTAGGAGCCATAGAAGAACGGGTCACCCTCGCAGATCACCGCCACATCGCGCCCGGCATCCAGGTGTTCGGCCACCTGCACGCTGGCTTCGTCGTAGAAGTCGCTGATCACCTGTTCGTAGGACAGCGGCGCCGGCAACGCCTCGGTGGTCACCGGGTACACCAGAGGCAGCAAGGTCTGCTCAGCCTGCAGGTGCGCCTCGATAATGCCAAAGGCATTGCCGCGCTTGCCCTTGGCCACGAAGTACGCCACCACCGGCGCTTCGCGCAGCAGGCGCAGGGCCTTGAGCGTGATCAGCTCGGGGTCGCCAGGGCCCACGCCCAGGCCCAGCAGTCGTCCGCGTGCGTGCATCATTCCACCTCCGTGGCCAGGGCATTGACCGCAGCCGCCGCCATGGCGCTGCCGCCCAATCGGCCCTGCATGATCACGAACGGCACGCCGCGGCTGTCGGCGGCAAGCATCGCCTTGGACTCGGCCGCGCCGACGAAGCCCACCGGGAAGCCGAGAATCAGCGCAGGCTTGGGCGCGCCGGCATCGATCATCTCCAGCAGGTAGAACAGTGCGGTGGGCGCGTTGCCGATCACCACCACGCTGCCTTCCAGGTGCGGGCGCCACAGCTCCAGGGCCACCGCCGAGCGGGTGTTGCCCACTTCTTGTGCCAGGCCCGGCACGCTGGGGTCGCGCAGGGTGCAGATCACCGGGTTGTTGGCCGGCAGGCGGGCGCGGGTGATGCCTTCGGCGACCATGTGCGCATCGCACAAGATCGGCGCACCGTTCTTCAGCGCCTCACGGCCGGCGGTGCCGGCGCCTTCGGAGAACTGCAGGCCGTCGATGGCCTCGACCATGCCGCAGGCATGGATCACCCGCACGGCGAGTTTTTCCAGGTCGGCGGGGATCCGCTCGAGGCGGGCTTCCTCGCGGATGATGCGGAAGGAATTGCGATAGATCTCCTGACCATCGCGGATGTATTCAATCATCAAGGTGCTCCGTCGGCAGGTCGAGCATGGCGCCTGCTTCTTCTGGGGTAAGGTCGCTCGCGTGCAGCCGGCCGAAGCCCGGCAGGCGCGCGTCGCGCAAGTAAAGGTCGTAGCGGCCCGGGGCACGGGCCAGCAGGGTGGCCGGGGCAACATGGGCCACGGCGCAGGAACGTTGGCAGGCCGACAGGTGCACGCTGCCGGGGGCGCCGTGGTGCAGGTGCGCAGCCAGGGTGACGGCATCGGCCTTGGTATTGGCCAGAGCCTTGGCGCAGCCGGCCGAACCGGTGCAGGCCGCTACTCGGGCCAGGGGGTGGGCGGTTTCACAGAGCATGCCGAGCGCCTGCAGTTCGGCCTGGGCCTGGTGTACATGGGCAGGGGCCAGCGAGGTGATCACCAAGCCCTGCCACGGGCTCAGGCGCAGGCTGGAATCGCCCCATTGCCGGGCGATAGCAGCAACCGCACGCAGCATGGCCGGGGTCAGGCGGCCCAGCGGCGGCGCCACCCCCAAGGCGATACCCTGCTGCTGGCGCAACACGCCCAGCCAGGGCGTGGCGGCGGCCGGGCGGCGCCAGCCGGGCGGTGCATCGACGAAGCGAAGCGCCAGCCCGTCAACAAAGCCCTGCGCCGGGCAGCTTGCCAGCAATTGGCGCATGCGCGACTGCTCGGTGCTGGCCAGGTCGAGAAAGCGTTCCAGCACCGCGCGCACCAACGCCAGGCCTTGCTCGACCGGCACCATGCCCAGTGCAGGTTCTCGGGCCGGGCAGCCGGCCAGGCCGAATGCCAGCCAGGTGCGCTGGCCGTGCACCAGCGCGGACAACCAAAGGTCATGGGGGTGCTCGAGCATGGCCAGGCCCTCACCGCCGTCCAGCTGCACAGCGAACTTGGCCGACAGCTGATGAAAACGCGGCGTGGACTCCAGCAACTGAAGGATCTGCCCGGCCAGCGGCCGGGTATCCAGCAGCATCGCCGGGTCGAGGCCGGCCAGCGGGCTGAGCATCAGGTTGCGCACATCGTCGCCAGCCGCATCGCGGGGGCCCAACCCGGCCTCCAGCAGGTGCTCGACCAGGCCTGCGTGGTCGGTGCCAATGCCGCGGATCTGCAGGTTGGCGCGGTTGGTCGCCTCGATCACCCCGCCAGCAAAACGCTCTGCCGCGTCTGCCACCGCCTCGGCCTGCTCGGCCAGCAGCAGCCCGCCGGGCAGCTTGATGCGGCAGATGCCGCCATCGCGCGCGGCAACGATGCGCCACAACCCCGGGCAGGCCGAGGGGCGGGGCGAAACGGCGGGGGTTCGGGGTTGCTTCAAGGGGGCGTCCAGCAATCGTGAAAGTGCGCTTGAGTGTAGAAGGCGCGGTATTATGCCTGCTTTGTCCGGCGGCATGAAAAACCGGCGGTCGAACGCATGAATCAAACGTGGGAGCGGGCTTGCCCCGCGATTGCGCATGTCAGGCTGGCCAAGTTGCCTGCCTTATCGCCATCGCGGGGCAAGCCCGCTCCCACGACGCACCTACAACGAGGAACGCATGGCCCCCTGGCTCACAGTTACAGGCATCGGCGAAGACGGCTTCAGTGGCCTGGGAAAACAGGCCCGTCGCGCACTGCTGTCAGCCACGCGCATCTTCGGCAGCCCGCGCCAACTGGCCCTGTTGCCGCGCTGCGTCACCGGCGAACGCCTGCCCTGGCCGAGCCCATTCTCCCTGGCCGACGTGCTGGCCCTGCGCGGCGAGCCGGTGTGCGTGCTGGCCAGCGGCGACCCGATGTTCTACGGCGTCGGCGCCAGCCTTGCGCGCCAGGTGCCGGCCGACGAAATGCAGGTGCTGTCGATGCCCTCCTCCTGCGCCCTGGCTGCCGCCCGCCTGGGTTGGCCGCTGCAGGACGTGCAGGTGGTGTCGCTGGTGGCACGCCCGTTAGCTGCGCTCAACGCCCATCTTTACAGCGGCCTGCGCCTGCTGGTGCTGAGCAACGACCAGCACAGCCCCGCCGCCATCGCTGCCCTGCTGCGCGAACGCGGCTTCGGCCCCAGCCAGCTGCGGGTGTTCGAGCACCTGGGTGGCATCGATGAACGCCAACTGGCCGGCAGCGCCGATGACTGGCGGCACAGCGATATCGCCGCGCTCAACCTGGTGGCCATCGAGTGCCAGGCGAGCCCCGATGCCATGCGCCTGCATCGTGCCAGCGGCCTGCCCGACAGCGCCTTCCGCCACGATGGCCAACTGACCAAGCGCGACGTGCGCGCAATCACCCTGGCGCGCCTGGCACCACAACCCGGCGAGCTGTTGTGGGATGTGGGTGCCGGCTGTGGCTCAATCGGCATCGAATGGATGCGCGCCCACCCCAGCTGCCGCACCCTGGCCATCGAGGCCGACGAAGGGCGCCAGGGTTTCATCGAACACAACCGCGATGCGCTGGGCGTGCCTGGCCTGCAGTTGGTGCGCGGTAAGGCACCGCAGGCGCTGCAAGCGCTTGAACAGCCCGATGCGATCTTCATCGGCGGCGGCGTCACCGGCGACGGCGTGCTGGCCCTGTGCTGGGAGCGCCTGCGCCCGGGCGGGCGGCTGGTGGCCAACGCCGTCACCCTGCAAAGCGAGGTGATGCTGGCGCAGTTTCGCGAGACCCACGGCGGCGAGCTGACCCGCATCCACATCGCCCACACTCAGCCGCTGGGCGCTTTCGATACCTGGCGCCAGGCCTTGCCGATCACCCTGCTGGACGTGGTGAAGCCCGCCAATGCGTGAAGAAACCCGCGAACAGCCCGCGCCGCTGCGCAGCGGCCTGACCACCGGCAGCTGCGCCACCGCCACCAGCCTGGCAGCGGCGCGCCTGCTGCTGAGCGGCCAGCACAACGACGCGGTGGCCATCACCCTGCCCAAGGGCAAGGTGGTGCAGATGCGCCTGGAGTTCTGCCACCTGCTCGGCGACGGCGCCGAGGCCGGCACCCTCAAGGATGCCGGCGACGACCCCGATGTCACCCACGGCGCCCTGCTGTACAGCCAGGTGCGGCTGATTGCCGAGCCCGGCGTGCGTTTTGTTGCAGGCAGTGGCGTCGGCACCGTGACCCGCCCCGGGCTGGTACTGGGCGTGGGCGAGCCGGCGATCAACCCGGTACCACGCAAGATGATCGGCGACCACCTGCAGCAACTGGCCAGCGAGTGCGGCTATGCCGGTGGCTTCGAGGTGACGGTGAACGTGCGCGATGGCGAAGCCCTGGCGCTGAAAACCATGAACCCGCGCCTGGGCATCCTCGGCGGGCTGTCGATCCTGGGCACCAGCGGCATCGTCCGGCCGTTCTCCTGCTCGGCCTACATCGCCTCGATTCACCAGGGCATCGACGTTGCCCACACCAACGGCTACACACACATCGCCGCCTGCACCGGCAACGCCAGCGAAGACACCATGCGCCGGGTCTACAACCTGCCCGAGATCGCCCTGATCGAGATGGGCGACTTCGTCGGCGCAGTGCTCAAGCACCTGCGCAAAGTGCCGGTGGCGCGCCTCACCCTGTGCGGCGGCTTCGGCAAGATCAGCAAGCTTGCCGCCGGGCACATGGACCTGCACAGCCGCCATTCCAGCATCGACCTGCCGCAACTGGCCGGCTGGGCCGCTGGCATAGGCGCCGATGCCACGCTGCAACAGGCGATAACCGGCGCCAACACCAGCCAGCAGGCCCTGGCCCTGGCCCACGCTGCCGGTATCGCCTTGGGCGATGAAGTGTGCCGCCACGCCCTGGCCTTCGCCCGCAGCGTGGTGCCGGCCCAGGTGCAGGTGGAGGTGTTCGCCATCGACCGCCAGGGTGGCATCGTCGGCCAGGCGGGGGTGCCATGAGCGGGCGCATCCTGTTGCTGGGCGGCGTCACCGAGGCCCTGGCCATCGCCCGCAAGCTCGGCCCGCAGCATGTGTACAGCCTGGCCGGCATCGGCCGGGTACCCAGCGACCTCAGCTGCCAGGTGCGGGTCGGCGGCTACGGCGGTGCCGAGGGCCTGGCGGCTTACCTGCGTGACCAAGGTATCGACCTGCTGATCGACGCCACCCACCCCTACGCCGCGCAGATCAGCGCCAACGCCGCCCAGGCCGCGCGCAGTGCCGGGGTGGCCTGCTGGGCCCTGCGCCGCCCGGCCTGGCAGGCGCAGGCCGGTGATGACTGGCGCGAGGTAGCGGGCTGGGACGAGCTGATCGCGGCCCTGGCAGCGTTCCGGCGACCGCTGTTCACCCTGGGCCGTGAGCCGTTGCAGCACCTGGACGAAATCCCGCCGCACCAGTTCTGGACCCTTCGCGCCCTCGAGGCTTGCCCGGGCAACGAGCGCTGCGAGGTGATTGGCGCCCGCGGGCCGTTCAACATCGACGACGAGCGCGCGCTGTTCGAGCGGCGCCAGGTCGATGTGCTGGTGAGCAAGAACAGCGGCAGCGCGGCCACCGAGCCGAAGCTTGAAGTGGCGCGGGAGCGGGGGGTGCCGGTGCTGGTGCTCAGGCGGCCCCGGCTGCCGGACGTGGATCGGGTTTTTGATGATCCGCAAAAGATGGTGGAAGAGCTCGAAAGGCGTTGCGCATTGCCAGGCCAATGTATATCCCTTTGACATATACGCACCTGAGCATAAACTTCAGACATACTTTTGCGCTTTCAAGGAGGCAGATCATGGAGCAAGGTGCAGTCTTCAAAAGCAACCGCAGCCAGGCCATTCGCATGCCCAAAGCTCTCGCCCTTCCCGAAGACGTCACCCGCGTGGACATCGTCGCGGTCGGGCGCTCGCGCATCATCTCGCCTGCAGGTGAAGCCTGGGATCTCTGGTTCGAAGGCGATGATGTGACCCCGGACTACATGGCAAGCAGGGAGCAACCCGCCGACCAGGAGCGCGAAGGATTCTGATGCTCAGATACATGCTCGACACCAACATCTGCATTTTCACCATCAAGAACAAACCACAGCAGGTGCGCGAAGCCTTCAACCGCCACCATGGCCAACTCGCCATCAGCACCGTGACGCTGATGGAGCTTGTCTACGGTGCCGAAAAATCTGCCGTACCCGAACGTAACCTCGCCGTGGTAGAAGGTTTCATCGCACGCCTTGAAGTGCTCGATTATGACGACTTGGGTGCAGCCCACACCGCCCAATTGCGTGCCGAGTTGGCCAAAGCCGGTACCCCTATCGGGCCTTATGACCAGATGATTGCCGGCCATGCACGTGCCCGAGGCCTGGTGCTGGTTACCAACAATGTTCGTGAGTTCCAACGCGTGCCCGGCCTGCGTGTTGAGGACTGGCTCTCGCCTGAAGGCTGATGACGTCATGGTGCGGCAATGGCCCTGTGCCTTGTTCTTGCCGTAAACTCACCTCCCCTCTACTGGAAGGCCCCACCCATATGGAAATGCAATGGTGGATCTGGCTCGTCTTCGGCGTAGCCCTGATCTTGCTGGAACTGGTCCTGCCCACGTTCTTCATTCTCTGGTTCGGCATTGGTGCCGTGCTGGTGTCGTTCATCGCCCTGCTTGCCCCCAGCCTGCAACTCGACATGCAGGGGCTGCTGTGGGTGGTGTTCTCGTCCCTCACCACACTGCTGTGGTTCAAGGTGTTCCGCAGCAAGAAGCCTGACGTGCGCTGGACCGCCGACAGCGTGATCGGCGAGGTCGGCCTGCTGACCGTGAGCGTGTCGCCGTTCCAGAAAGGCCGGGTGCGCTTCCAGAAGCCGATCCTGGGCAACGAGGAATGGACCTGCGTCGCCGACAGCGACATCCCCGCCGGCGAGCGCGTGCGCCTGGCCGCCATCGAAGGCAACACCGCCCGCATCACCCGGGCCTGAACCCGCACTAAAAGGAAGTTTGCAAACATGACCAGCCTCATCGTCGTCGGCACCCTCGCCGCATTCGTACTGATCACCGTGTTCAAGGGCGTGCGCATCGTGCCCCAGGGCGAAGAATGGATCGTCGAGCGCCTGGGCCGCTACCACAGCACCCTCAAGCCGGGCCTTAACATCGTCATCCCGTACATGGACGTGGTCGCCTACCGCCTGCCGACCAAGGACATCATCCTCGACGTGCAGCAGCAGGAAATCATCACCAAGGACAACGCGGTGATCGTCGCCAACGCCCTGTGCTTCGCCAAGGTGGTCGACCCGCAAAAAGCCTCGTACGGCGTGCAGAACTTCTCGTTCGCCGTCACCAGCCTGACCATGACCTCGCTGCGCGCCATCGTCGGTGCCATGGACCTGGACGAAGCGCTGTCCAGCCGCGAACAGATCAAGGCACGCCTGCGCGAAGCGATGTCCGAGCAGACCGAAGACTGGGGCGTGACCGTGCGCTCGGTGGAAATCCAGGACATCAAGCCTTCGCCAAGCATGCAGACCGCCATGGAGCGCCAGGCTGCCGCCGAGCGTGAGCGTAAAGCCGACGTGACCCGCGCCGAGGGCAACAAGCAGGCGGCCATTCTGGAAGCCGAAGCACGCCTGCAGGCAGCCAAGCTGGATGCCGAAGCCCAGGTCAACCTGGCCGAAGCTTCGGCGCGGGCCATCACCCTGGTCAAGGAAGCGGTGGGCAGCGAGACCGTGCCGGCCATGTACCTGCTGGGTGAGCGCTACATCGGCGCCATGGAAAACCTGGCCGGCAGCGACAACGCCAAGGTGGTGGTCTTGCCCGCCGACCTGCAGGAGACCGTGCGCGGCTTGATGGGCCGCAGCAAGGCCTGATATCGCCGGGGGGGCCAGGCCACATCGACAGGGATCGCATAATGATCAGACTCATGCGATCCCTGTGGGAGCGGGTTCACCCGCGAAGCAAGCGACGCGGTGCCTGGCACCGGCTACGCCGGTGTTCGCGGCTGAAGCCGCTCCCACAGGTCAGTGGGCAGCCTGTGATGGCCAACCCCAACCCCAAGGTGCGGCACTTCACCGCACCCAGGCATTTTTACCTATACTCCGCCGTACAATAGCCACCACGATTCCTGACCGGATCTCTCCATGCCCCCACGTCGGCACATTGCCTGGATAGCCTGCCTTGCAGTGCTGTTCAACCTGCTGGCCATGCCGCTTTCCTCTGCCGCGTCCAAGGGCCCGGCCGAGCAGCTGCTGTGGGGGGCCTTCTGTTCGAGCATGGCGAACAAGGCCAAGGTCGATGTCCAGGCCCTGGCCAAGATCGACCTGGGCCCGCAAAGCGACGACAGCGCCAGCATGATGAACTGCTGGTGCTGCTCGGGCGCAGCGCCCCTGCTGGCCCTGCCCGGCTACCCGGCGCAGTTGCACACCCCGCAGCGGCTGCCCGCAAGCGAAGCGCCGGCCCTTGCCGACTACCAGCCCACGCCGCGCCAGCTATGGCCAGCGCTAAACCCCCGAGCCTCTCCGCTGGCCTGAGTTCACCAAGCTTTCTGCTGCCTGAACCTCGACAGACCGGAGAACCACCATGCTCAAGCAAGCCCTCGTACTGGCCGCCCTGCTGCTGCCCGGCGCCTACGCCAACGCCCATGAATACAGCGTTGGCGAGCTGCACATCGCCCACCCTTGGTCGCTGGAACTGCCGCCCAACGCGCCCAACGTGGCGGCTTACTTCATCGTGCACAACAACGGCAAGAGCGACGACCGCCTGCTGTCGGTGGACACCCCGATCAGCAACGACGCACAGCTGCACGAACACACCATGACCGCCGGCGGCACCATGAAGATGCAACAAGTTGCCAGCGTGCCGGTGCCCGCCGGCAAGGACGTGGTGTTCGCCCCCAGTGCCTACCACGTGATGATCTTGCAGCCCAAGGACCGCAGCCTGCTGGCTGATGGCAAGCGCTTCCCGCTGACCCTGCACTTCGAAAAAGCCGGTGACATCACCGTCGACGTCGCCGTGCAGAAGCAGCCGCCAGCCGACCAGCCAGGTCACGAACACACGCACTGACCCTGACTGGCGCTCGCCATGAGCCTGCCGCGCAACAGCTCCGCCCGCAGCACCCGCCCTGACCGCAGGCGCGTCGGTGGCGGCTGGCTGAGCCTGTTCGCCATGTGGATGATCTTCATCGGCCCGCTGATCTCTCAGTCGATGCCGATGGAGCACCACGCCGGCATGAACATGTCCATGGACATGAGCATGCCGATGCCCGCCAGCCACGCCCATGGCAGCCAGCACGAGCATCACCAGGGCCACGGCAACGATGGCCAGTTGCATGTGATGTGGGAAAAATGCGGCTACTGCAGCCTGCTGTTCAACTGCCCCGCCCTGCCGCAAACCCTCAGCCCGCTCAGCGCGGGCAGCGTGCTTCCCCCCGCTCACCTCACCAATGCCACGCGCCAGGGCCATGCCCGGCAGGCTGTATTCCCTGGCGCGCGCAGCCGCGCGCCACCCCGCTCGATCAGCGCCTGACGCCACACCCCAAACGCCCGAAGCCACGAAGGCTTCGTGCCTGTGCCTGACTGATCGACTGGAATCACTATGTCCAGCTGTACCCCTGTATCCGTGCTCTCGCTGCGCGGCACCCTCGCCGTGCTCTGCGGCTCGCTGCTCGCGCCCCTGGCCCTGGCCGCCGAAACCGGCCACGAAGGCCATGACGTCGATGCCCCCGAGCTCAGCCCCACAGTGATCACCGCCGTGGCGCCCAGCTCGCCGCTGACCGTGGTCACCAACCCCAAGGACCCGCGCCAGCCGGTGCCCGCCAGCGACGGCGCCGACTACCTCAAGACCATCCCCGGGTTCTCGGCCATCCGCGCCGGTGGCACCAACGGCGACCCGGTGCTGCGCGGCATGTTCGGCTCGCGCCTGAACATCCTCACCAACGGCGGCGTGATGCTCGGCGCCTGCCCCAACCGCATGGACGCCCCGACGTCCTATATCTCGCCAGAGACCTACGACCGCCTCACCGTGATCAAGGGCCCGCAAAGCGTGATCTGGGGCCCCGGCGGTTCGGCCGGCACCATCCTCTTCGAGCGCGAGCCTGAGAAGTTCGGCGAGCTGGGCAGCCGGGTCAACGCCAGCTTGATGGCCGGCTCCAACGGCCGCTTCGACAAGGTGCTCGACGCCGCCGCCGGCAACAGCCTGGGTTACGCCCGCTTCGTCGGCAACCAGTCGCACTCCGATGACTATGAGGATGGCAACGGCGACACCGTGCCCTCGCGCTGGAACAAGTGGAACGGCGACGTCGCCCTGGGCTGGACCCCCGACGCCGACACCCTGCTGGAGCTCACCGCCGGCAAGGGCGATGGCGAAGCCCGCTACGCCGGGCGTGGCATGGACGGTGCGCAGTTCAAGCGCGAAAGCCTGGGCCTGCGCTTTGAAAAGTCCAACCTCGGCGAGGTGCTCGACAAGCTCGAGGCGCAGGTCTACTACAACTACGCCGACCACGTGATGGACAACTACAGCCTGCGCACCCCGTCGGGCACCGGCATGATGGCCGGCCCCATGGCCGCCGCCGTCGACCGCCGCACCCTGGGCGCGCGCATCAAGGCCACCTGGCGCTGGGCCGATGTGCAGCTGATCAGCGGCATCGACGCGCAGACCAACGAGCACCGCGCGCGCAGCGCCATGGGCATCGACACTTACAAGGACAAGCCCTGGGACAAGGACGCCGACTTCCATAACTACGGCGCCTTCGGCGAGCTCACCTGGTACCTCACCGGCGATAACCGCCTGATCAGCGGCGCGCGCCTGGACCGCGCCTCGGCCAAGGACTACCGCAGTGACAGCGCGACAAACGGCAACACCCGCGCCGACACCCTGCCCAGCGGCTTCGTGCGCTACGAGCACGACCTGGCGGCCGTGCCGGCCACCACCTACATCGGCCTCGGCCACGCCCAGCGCTTCCCCGATTACTGGGAGCTGTTCTCCCCCGACCAGGGCCCGGCGGGCAGCCGCAACGCCTTCGACAGCATCAAGCCAGAGAAGACCACCCAGCTGGACTTCGGCATCCAGTACCAGGGCGAACGCCTGGAGGCCTGGGCCTCGGGCTTTGTCGGGCAGGTGCGCGACTACATCCTGTTCGACTACCGCACCGGCATGATGGGCATGAGCAGCACCCAGGCGCAGAACATCGACGCGCGCATCATGGGCGGCGAACTGGGCGCGGCCTACAAACTGACCGAAAACTGGAAGGCCGATGCCACCCTGGCCTACGCCTGGGGCAAGAACAGCAGCGACGGCAAGGCGCTGCCGCAGATGCCGCCGCTGGAAAGCCGCCTGGGCCTGAGCTACAGCCGCGACGCCTGGAGCGTCGGCAGCCTGTGGCGGGTGGTGGCGGCGCAGAACCGCATCGCCGAGAACCAGGGCAACGTGGTGGGCAAGGACTACCAGAAGAGCGGCGGCTTCGGCGTGTTCTCGCTCAATGGCGCCTACAAGGTCAGCCGCAACCTCAAGCTCAGCGCCGGCGTCGACAACCTGTTCGACAAGGCCTACGCCGAGCACCTGAACCTGGCCGGCAACGCAGGCTTCGGCTACCCGGCGGCCGACCCGCAACCGGTGAACGAACCCGGCCGCACCTTGTGGACCAAGGTCGACTTCAGCTTCTGACAACAACAAACGGGCGCGGGCCTGACCGCGCCCAACCAGCAACACGGGAGGCTCCATGAGCAAACCAAAGGTATCGTTCTACAACCTGGCATGGCGCTGGCATTTCTATGCCGGGCTGTTCGTCGCGCCGTTCATGATCCTGCTGGCGATCACCGGGATCATCTACCTGTTCAAGCCGCAGCTTGACCCGTTGCTGTACCGCGACCTGATGGTGGTCGAGGCCGGCGAGCATCGGCAGAGCGCCGACAGCCTGCTGGCCACGGTGCAGCAGGTGTACCCAAAAGGCCACATCGGCCAGTACCTGCCACCGCTGAACGCCGAACGCAGCGCGCAGTTCGTGGTGCACGAAGGCGGGCGCGAACTGAACGTATTCATCGACCCCTACAGCGGCAGATGGCTGGGCCAGCAGGACGCCAAGCAGAACCTGCAGGCCATCGCCCGCGCGCTGCACGGCGAGCTGATGGTCGGCACCGTTGGTGACCGCCTGGTGGAGCTGGCCGCCGGCTGGGGCATCGTGCTGGTGGTGTCGGGCCTGTACCTGTGGTGGCCGCGTGGGCGCAGCAGCGCCGGGGTGCTGTGGCCACGTTTCAGTGCCCGCGGGCGCCTGCTGTGGCGCGACCTGCACGCGGTCACCGGCTTTTGGGGTTCGGCGCTGTTGCTGCTGATGCTGATCAGCGGCATGACCTGGACCGGCATGTGGGGCAAGCAGTACGCCGAGCTGTGGAACCGTTTTCCGGCGGCCATGTGGAACGATGTGCCGAAGTCCGACAAAGAGGCGCGCGAGCTCAACAGCGCGCACCGCCAGACCGTACCCTGGGCGGTGGAGAACACGCCGATGCCGGTGTCCGGCGCCCACGCCGAGCATGCCGGCCACCACATGCTGGACCAGGCACCCGCCGCGCCGCAGGTGACCCTGCAGCAGGTCGAGGACGTGGCCACCCTGCGCAAGGTCGAACCGGGCTACAGCATCACCATTCCGACCAGCGCCGAGGGTGTGTTCACCATCGCCGTGTTCGCCGACGACCCGCGCAACGACGCCACCCTGCATGTCGACCAGTACACCGGCAAGGTGCTGGCCGATGTGCGCTGGCAGGACTACAGCCCGGTGGCCCGCGCCACCGAGCTTGGGGTGATGCTGCATGAAGGCAAGATGTTCGGGCCAGTGAACCAGATCATCATCCTGCTGGTGTGCCTGATGATTCTGCTGGGCTCGGTGAGCGGGCTGATGATGTGGTGGAAGCGCAAACCGGCAAGCGGGCTGGGCGTGCCGCCGCTGCGCCATGACCTGCCACGCTGGAAGACCGCCGTGGGAGTGATGCTGGTGCTGGGCGTGGCGTTCCCGCTGGTGGGGGTGTCGATGGTCGTGATGTGGGTGGTGGATAGCCTGGTGGTGCGGCGCCGGGTGATGGCCAGCGCCTGAAAGGGTTCCAAGCGGTGCATCCTGTAGGAGCGGCCTTGTGTCGCGAAAGGGCTGCGCAGCAGCCCCGACAATTCTTCATGATGCACAAATCCTGGGGCTGCTGCGCAGCCCTTTCGCGACACAAGGCCGCTCCTACAGGGATCGACGGTTGCCTGCGATGAAGCCGGCACACAGACAACTGCTATCCAAAACCAGTGTCGATCTGTCACGCCCCCATCTGGGACGGGCGTGTTAGCCTACCCGGCTACCTCGTACAAGAAGACTGACACTCAACGGAATGCAGCCAATGACCCAACCCACTTCACCGCAGGCTGACGACCAGCACCTGCAACGCAACCTGACCAACCGCCACATCCAGCTCATCGCCATTGGCGGTGCCATCGGCACCGGCCTGTTCATGGGCTCGGGCAAGACCATCAGCCTGGCCGGCCCGTCGATCATCTTCGTCTACATGATCATCGGCTTCATGCTGTTCTTCGTCATGCGCGCCATGGGCGAACTGCTGCTGTCGAACCTCAACTACAAATCGTTCATCGACTTCTCCGCCGACCTGCTCGGCCCCTGGGCCGGCTACTTCACCGGCTGGACCTACTGGTTCTGCTGGGTGGTCACCGGCATCGCCGACGTGGTGGCGATCGCCGCCTACACGCAGTTCTGGTTCCCGGAGCTGCCGCAGTGGATACCGGCGCTGACCTGCGTGGCGGTGCTGCTGTCGCTGAACCTGGTGACGGTGAAGCTGTTCGGCGAAATGGAGTTCTGGTTCGCCCTGATCAAGATCGTCGCCATCCTCGGCCTGGTCGCCACCGGCCTGTACATGGTCATCACCGGCTTCCAGTCGCCCAATGGCGACACCGCGTCGCTGGCCAACCTGTGGAACGACGGCGGCATGTTCCCCCACGGCCTGATGGGCTTCTTCGCGGGCTTTCAAATTGCCGTGTTCGCCTTCGTCGGCATCGAGCTGGTGGGCACCACCGCCGCTGAGGCCAAGAACCCCGAGCGCACCCTGCCGCGGGCGATCAACTCGATCCCGATCCGCATCATCGTGTTCTACGTGCTGGCGCTGATCGCCATCATGGCAGTTACCCCGTGGCGCGACGTGGTGCCGGGCAAGAGCCCGTTCGTCGAGCTGTTCGTGCTGGCCGGCCTGCCGGCAGCGGCGAGCATCATCAACTTCGTGGTGCTCACCTCGGCCGCCTCGTCGGCCAACAGCGGCGTGTTCTCCACCAGCCGCATGCTGTTCGGCCTGGCCCAGGAAGGCGATGCACCCAAAGCGTTCGAGAAACTCTCGCGCCGCTCGGTGCCGGCCAACGGCCTGTACTTCTCCTGCACCTGCCTGCTGCTGGGCGCGGTGCTGATCTACCTGGTACCTGACGTGGTCGAAGCCTTCACCCTGGTGACCACGGTGTCGGCAGTGCTGTTCATGTTCGTCTGGACGCTGATCCTGCTGTCGTACCTGAGCTACCGCAAAAACCGCGCGGCGCTGCATCAAGCGTCGAGCTACAAGATGCCCGGCGGGCGCTTCATGTGCTACGTGTGCCTGGCATTCTTCGCCGGCATTCTGGTGCTGCTGAGCCTGGAAGCCGACACCCGCTCGGCGCTGGTGGTGACGCCGATCTGGTTCCTGCTGCTGGCAGTGACCTACCAGTTCGTGCGCAGCAAGCGCCATGCGCGTACCGCAGTGCGTAATGGCTGAATTCAAGTGGGGCCGCTGTGCGGCCCCTCACTACGCTCGTGCAGGCGGGTATCGCGCCAGGAGGGTTACGCGAGATCTTCATACACGCGTCGCCCCCCACCACCTCAGCCTTTCAGCTTCCGCTCAGGCATCGACCTGACATTTTTGCCAGTTGTCACCCTCGCGCTGCTCTCCCAATACTCCCAACGGTGTCGTGTCGCAATGACGATCTGCATTCGCCAGGGAGCATATCCGCATGAGCGAACAATCTGCCTCCGCCAACACCTACGCCAAACTGTTCCCGGAACAATTAGCCGACCCCTGCAGCGCCGATGCGCCTGAATCGAACAACGGGCCCATCGCGTACCTGCATGGGCTCTACCAGAAAGCCCGTACGTTGGAAGAGGCCAGCACGGCAACAACGCGCCTGACGCTCGCCGAGCGCCGCCCGGACATCGGCGAACTGCTGCTCGATCCCAGTACACTGGAACAACCCATCAGCGCCCTGACCCTGGCCATTCGCGCCCTCACGCATCATGCCCAGGAACGTGCCGGGGCAACGACTTACTTGCCCGAAGTCCTGGCGAGCGCAGGCTTGCACGCCTGCCTGCCGTTCAACTACGCCCACGAGCAAGCCAAGGCGGTGCTCTCACACAAGAAGATCCCGCTCTTCGAACTGCTGCAACAGGCGCAGTACAGCTACCCCAGCTTCTGCTACGACGGGTTGCGCAGCGATGAACTGCGCCAGGTCATGCGTAACGCCAGCGGTTTCAGCCCGGCCCTGCAAGCGTTGCTACTGGAAGAAAAGCCCCTGCGCAGCAGCGCAGACGACTGGCGCAAGTGGTATGGCATTGCCGATATCGATGCCCAAAAGGCCATCGCTTCGTTGCTCGATGTCGAGACATTTGGGCGCCGCACCGGGCTGAGCTTCGAGCAGATACTGGAAATGCTGGCTGTGGCCGGAGTCGATGACAGTGCCGCCGCCAGCTACAGCCTGGTACGCAGGTCCAATGCCTACCGCCCTACCGCTAAGCCAAAACTGAAAAAATTCCACTACGGCGCGGCGTACATCAATGCGCGTCGCAATACGCCAGTGACGATCAAGGATGCCTTGGCCGGAGCGGGTATCAAACCGCAGTTCGACATGCTCGATTACGACGCCTTGTCGCGCATGTACCAGATGATCCGCCTGCAACGGGCGCTGGCGCTGCCCTTCAATGACGTCGATCTGCTATTGACCTCGATCTTGCGTGCCGAAGGACAGCTCGAAAACTGGCACCTGACTCCCCGCACCCTTAGTGCCTTCGGGGTTTTCCGCTACCTGAATGAAGCTTACGGAATCAGCGCCGAGCAGTTCGCCGCCCTGGTGTGTGAAGTCAACCCGTATGCCATTGACAAGCAAGTGCCCATGCTCGACCGGGTACTCGATGGCCCAGGTGCCGGGCAGCTCGACCCGCTAGACCTACTGATCCTCGACGACCGCGCATTCGACCCGAGCGATGGCAAGGATGGCCAGTTCAAGGTCGTGCCCGCACTGGCCAAGGCCTTGGGCGTGGATGAGCAGGCAACACAGGTGTATCTGGCGCAGGTCAAGCAGACACAAGGCTTGGAAACGCTCAGTGTCTCGCTGTCGCTGCTCTCTGCCCTGTATCGCCTCAGCCGCTTGCATCGTTTGTTCCGGCGCTCTACCCGCGAGGCAAGCGCATTGGTTGCGCTGTTGGCGACAACGGGCAGCGACGTGCTCGCTCAGTTGGCCGGCATCCCGCTGATCAGTGATATCCGCGGTGGCGATGTACTCGACATCTTGGTCGGGCTGAGCAATCTGGACCAATGGCTGCGCCAGCAGCAGATCCTGCCCAGCGTTTTGCTAGGGGCGCTGACGCCAGTGCCCACAGCAACGGAAACGCCAGGCAGCAAGCTGATGGACGCCCTCCAGAGGCAGCAAGAGTTTATCGAGGATGCGCTGCAGCCCGAAGCGACGCAAAGCCAACAGCACGACACGGCCGCGACCCTGCTGATGATCGCTTTTGGGAACCAGCGGGCTCAAGCCGGCCTAAGCCTGCAGCATGTGCCGCCGCTGTTGGGCTGGGCCGGCACGACTGCGGTAGAGGTGCTGCAGGCAGCAACCCGGGTATTGGCTAAAAACGGCAAGAGCGAGACCGACGCTACTGCCCGATCAGTTGCAAAGCAGCTGTGGTTCAAACTTGAGCGCCGCTGCGTGCTCGTTGCCTTGCTGCGTTTGAGCCCCGGCGCGTTGCGGGCGCTGTGTGACAACCCGGAATGGTTCGACCTGGAGAAGACGCCTGGCGAGGTCATTAACCTCGACCTGTGCTATCAGCTCAGCCGCTTCCGGGCTTGGGTCGAGGTGTGCAGGGCAAATGGCGGCGATGAGCGTGATGCCACCGATTATCTAACCAAGCACCGCCACACAACCGATTTAGCGAATGTTGCCGATGCTGCCAAAGCATTGAGCACCTTGATCGGATGGCGCGCGAGCGAAGTCGTAATGGCCTGCCCGAACACCCTGGAAGTGGAGGTGGTTGAGGATATAAAGCCAACCTTTGATGACTTTCTGACAACGCTCTCAGAGCCGGAATTGTCTTACTACAGCGAACATGGCATCCGTTATGTACTCAGGTGGTTTATCGGTCGCCCAACGAGTGGCTCTCGCTACGCAGGTGCGCTCGGAAGTTTTATTGACAAACTGGTCGAGTTTCTCAATCACAACCCAGGGCCGTTACTGCTCACGCAGGCCCAGTACACCCAAGCGTATAAACCTGATGAATGGACAAACGCTTGGGAAGCGAAGCGAACGTACGGTTATCAGCCTATTGCCATGGAAGCGCTGGCTGACCGTCCTGGGACGGTCAATCGCCTGGTCGGCACCCCCTGTGTGCCTAGCACCATCAGCGATATCGACTTTATCCTGAGGCTGAAACGGCTATGCGATAAAACCGGGTTGGCCTGCAACTCGCTGCTGAGCCTCAGCGAGCTCAACGAGACCTCACCTTACCGGGAATTTGAAGGCGCCAGCCAACTGCTGATGGCCAGCGCCGATGACGCCCTGCGGGAAGTGGTCGAAAAACAGATGCGCGAACACTGGCGCGACGCACTGGCCGGCTATCTGATCGGACACTGGGCTCCGCCTGAACCTGACGCCAAGCCCAGCGTGGCCTCCTTCGATGACCTGTCGAGTTACTGCCTGACCGATATCCGGGTCAGCAGCAAGGTCACCACGACGTTGCTTAACCAAGCCATCGGCAGCCTGCAGCACTATCTTTCGCGCCTGTTTGCACGGCTTGAGCCGGGGTACGACGACACAGGCCCCACAGGCGACGCCCAGGCCGAATGGCAAAATGGCTTGGGGCAATACGGCACATGGAAACGCCTGATCGACCGCTACAACCACCCCGCCAACCTGATCTACTACGCCAACCGGCCCAACAAGAGCGTGGCGTTTCAGGAGCTGGAGGTGGCCCTCAACCAGGGCAAGATGGACGCCTCGCTGCTGCACACCGCCATTTGCACCTACCTGGCCAAGTTCGAACGGGTCAGCAACCTGCAAGTGATCAGCGGTTACCTGGATGGGCATGACCCCAAACAGGACACCTATCACCTGATCGCCAAGACCAATACCACACCGCGTGAGTATTACTGGCGGACACTCGACATGCGCCTGCGTGACAACCAGAACCGGCTGAGCCCGCTGGCCTGGAGCGAGTGGGAGAAAATCGACCTGGTGGCCACCGGTGAAATGGCCCAAAGCAAGTCGGACGGCCACCTTCAGGACACTGTTCGCCCGGTGGTCATTGCCGGTCGACGCTATGTGTTTTGGGTAGAGCGTGGCAGCACCGACCTGCCTGACGGCACACAGCCTAATAAGTCGTTACATAACAAGCGAAAGCTGTCAGTAAACTTTTCATTTCAACAGAGCGATGACACTTGGAGCACCAGCAATGAACTGTTCTGCCTGAATGGCTATAAAGATGGAGCATGGGATGAAAAGCTCACAAAGAGCGTCAACTTCATGCCCGGTTTGATCGTGATTGTTCAGGAAACCACTAAAAATGGGTTGTGGCTTACGGCGCTATTGCATGACACTACCAAATCGCTGAAAAACGACGAAAATAATGAACTCGTCCGGAATACCGATTACTACCTTGAAGCACGGGACCTCCTGCTATTAGACAACAAGAACATCAGTGACGAAGAGGCAAAAAAGCTCTGCACCTCACTCTTGGCTTCTTACAAAAATACGCACGACATCCAGCATCCTTACGACGGCAGTCCAGTACATCTAGTGCTAACAAGCGCCAACATGAACCACGTTGACATTACCGCAAAATTCTCTTCTCCCGAGAGAGATAAAATCAGCATTAATATTCGCGGATGCACAGACCTCGCTAAGACATCCGGCATCCCAGGCCGTAACAACGATGAAACAAAAGTTTGTACAGAAATTTTTGTAGATGATGAATCAATCAGGAAAAACCTATACCAATTCACGTCTGACGACTATTCCATCTCACTGGAAATCGAAGCCAAAGAACACAAGAAAATAACGATATCAGTCAAACATCATAAATATGTATCCAGGATGAGTCATACCGGGCAAACCCGATATGATTTCGCTAGTGAAATAGATATAGGGAAGGCCGTATTCGACGTAGCACCAATCACCGACGCTGACGAGCCTTGGACGGTGTCCATTGCTTCGAATGCTAATCAGGCACAGTATCTCGACCTTAGCCAGGTTAAAGAACTCGAACCTGCCTTGCCAATGCACAAGATTCGTCTCAATACGCTCTTCGGCAAGAATTTGGTCGCACGCGCCAGCCAAGGGGTCAAGCAGGTGCTGGCCTGGGACACGCAGAAGCTGCAAGAACCGAGCCTTGAGTCGGACGCGCTTGTCGACATGGACTTCCACGGCGCCAACGCGCTTTATTTGCGTGAACTGTTCCTGCATTTGCCCGCCTTGGTGGCCATGCGCCTGACCGAGCAACAACAGTTCGAAGAAGCCGAGGACTGGTACCTGCGTTACCTGTTCAACCCTTACCGGAGCAAAGCCGACGAGGAAGGCAGGCCCGCGCCTTGGGGGACCCGCCCGCTTGCCCAGGTGGGGACGTTGAGTTCGACCCTGCGCAAGGGCGTCGACCCCATCAGCCGGGTGTTTACCCTGTCGCGTCACTACCAACAGGCAATTTACCTGGCGCTGCTGGAGAACTGGCAGTTGCAGGGCGATCACTTCTACCGCCAGCTCACCCTCAGCTCACTGAACCAGGCCTGGCTGTGTTACCAGCAGGCGCAGCAATTGCTCGGCCCGCTACCCGAGGGCAGCAATGCTTCGCGCTGGAACCCTGTGGCCCTGGCTGCGGTCGAGCCTGGCGGGTTCCGTCGGCCCCTCAATGGCCGCGTGCTCGACCTGCACCAGACCCTGCAAAGCCGTCTGTACAACCTGCGCCACGGGCTTACCCTGGATGGCAAACAGCTCCCACCACTGGACTGGAACAGCGAAAGCCTGGACGCCTTCGACAATGGACGAGGCGGCGTGAGCAACCTGCCGATCCCCTACCGCCGTGACCAGGTTGACATTCCGCACTACCGCTTCCGCCAACTGCTGCCCCTCGCCAAGGCAGCCGCCCAGCAGTTGTCGGACTTCGGCAGACACTACATGAGCTTGATGGAAGAGGAATTCAACACCAGCTTGTCGGTGCAGCTCAAAGAGCAGGATATCAAGATGGCCGAATTTGCCATGCGCCTAGGGAAAGAGGCTGTCAACAGCATCAAGGCGAAGAGAAAAGTACTGCTTACAAGCCGTGACAAGTCAGCCGCACAGCAAAACTACTTTGAGCAGCTTATTGATACCGGCCGTTCGCCAGAAGAGGAAAGCGCTACAGCGTTTACTTGGATAGCGAATACCTATAGGGCAGGTAGCGCCGTTTTCGAAATATTGGGGGGGGTGACAGCCACTGTAGTGCCTACCATTTTTGGAGTGGCGGCAGGGGGTAACAAACCTGAGGCCATTGCCAAAGCGGCTGCCGAAGACTGCAAGGCACTAGCAACCGTAGCAAGCTGCATATCTAGCGAGTTGACTGTACAAGCCGCCTACAACCGCCGCGAAGCCGAATGGAAATTCAGTAAATCCCAGACCGAATGGGATCTCAAAATCATCGACCAGCAGCTTGCCGAAACTGACATTGAGCTGAATGCCAGCAGCATCGCCCTTGAACAGTGCCGGCAGGACCTTGTCAACCTGAAAGAGGCCTACGTGTCCATGACCACCGGCTTCACCATCATTCCCATCTACAACTGGCTGGTGGCACGCCAGGAACAGATCTACGGCGCCGCCTACGACGCTGTACGCTCGCTGTGCATGAGTGCAGAAGCCGCCTGGCGCTACGAAATCGGTAACTACCGGCGTGACAGTTTCATCGATACCACCGCCTGGCGCGACAACTACAAAGGCATGCTGGTGGGCGAATCGCTGCTGGTGAACTTGCAGCAGATGGAGAACGAGTACCTCGCCCAAAACGAGCGGCGGTTGACGATCAAGAAGTCGTTCAGCCTCAAGAAAAAACTGGATAGCACCCCAGCCACGGCAGAAAAAAAGTGGGCCGACATTTTCACAACGGACGCCGAGCGCACCAAGCCGCTGATCCACACATTCGCGTTCACGGCGGACGACTTTGACAAGAACTACCCAGGCCAATACCTGCGCCAACTCAAGTATGTGTCTGTCACGCTCGTGCTCAAATCGGGCAAACCGGTGGAAGAGCTGTGTGCACTCCTCAAGCAGACCGGCAGTACAACGCTGCTTGAGCCCGACTCGACCGCAGCGTTCTCGCTCTACACCGAGAGCAAAGACGACGCCAAGGCAAAAGAGGCTCGCGAAAACCCCACTCTGGTGCAGCGCAATCCCCGCGAAAACCAGCAGATCGCGTTGTCGTCGACGGTGGCCGAAGACGGGCTGGGGTACGATGCGGGCACCTGGGTCTATGAACTGATGTTCCACGATGGCCGTTACCTGCCTTTCGAGGGTACTGGCGCCATCTCGCAATGGACACTCGAACTGCTGGGCGACGAGGGCCTGCTCAAGGACCTCTCGGTCATCGAGGACATAAGGTTCAACATGGTCTACACCGCCAAGGCCGGGGATGAAACTTTCATCAAGGCGCTTGGCGAGGCCAGGCAAAAGGCTGCCCCGGCCAGCGAAGGTTAACAGTAGCCAGAGGCGCCTTCGTTCCTTTAGCTGTCCTTGCGACCCTTCGCCGGCTTATGCCGCGAAGGGTCGCAAAGCGGCCTCAGCGGTTCAGCCGTGCTCCAACCCTTCAAGCACCGCCTCGGCCAACGCCAACCCCTTTTCCAGCGAGTTCTCGGTCGCCGTCAGCAAACTGCGCAACGGCTCATCTGCCTTTTCCAATGCCGTGGCATTGGTCTCATACGCCGCCTTCAACGCCGCCACGGCGCACACCAGCGCATCCTCGCTGTCCACCCCGGCATGTACCGAGAGCATCGGGGCGTGGGCGTGATTGCAGGTACCGAACTGTGAACAACCGGTAGCGGGGCGGGGTTTGCAAATAGCGGGGTTGACCCGCGATTCCGGGTTCATGAGTGCACCTCTCGGTGGGGAGCATCGATGAGAGGTGCGCCAGCGACAGGCGCGAACGGTGGATCTGGAACGATCTTCTTGAGCATGGTGCATCTCCTTGCGGCTCTCTGTTATGAAGCCCCGTGCCCATACGCCAATAAGGGTGGACGGAGCCGTGCGGGTTGGCGTGCCGGACAGAGAGAGCCGGTGAGCCCGAAGGCTCCCACACACGGCCCCGCCCATAACGGGTGCAGCCATGCAGAGCACTGTTGAAAGTGCTCGCTCTCTGTATCCGGGACGCCAATCCCGAACCGCAGAAACTACTGCGGTGCGGCACGGTACTCAAGTACCGCTTATGTGTCAAAAGTGTTCACAGGCCCCTGGCCCCATTCCTGTGCAAGCCGAACCCGCAAGCACCATCCTGGACGCACCCAACGCCCCGATTCGTCGCACAGCTGCTCTATCACAGGCCTTCCGCCGCTCGGCACAGCCTTTGCAATCTCCGACCTGCCAACAACAACCATCTCATCGGAGAGAGCACATGAAGCGACGCAGTCTGATCAAGGCCTTCACCCTCAGCGCATCGATCGCGGCGATGGGCCTGAGCTGGAGCATCCAGGCCGCCGAGACCATCAAGGTCGGCATCCTGCATTCGCTGTCAGGCACCATGGCGATTTCCGAAACCTCGCTCAAGGACATGGCGCTGATGACCATCGACGAGATCAACGCCAAGGGCGGGGTCAACGGCAAGATGCTCGAAGCAGTGGTGGTGGACCCTGCGTCCAACTGGCCGCTGTTCGCCGAGAAGAGCCGCCAGTTGCTCACCCAGGACAAAGTCGCGGTGGTGTTCGGCTGCTGGACCTCGGTGTCGCGCAAGTCGGTGCTGCCGGTGTTCGAGGAGCTCAACGGCCTGCTGTTCTACCCGGTGCAGTACGAGGGTGAAGAGATGTCGCCGAACGTGTTCTACACCGGCGCCGCGCCCAACCAGCAGGCCATCCCGGCGGTGGAATACCTGATGAGCGAAGACGGCGGCAGCGCCAAGCGCTTCTTCCTGCTGGGCACCGACTACGTCTACCCGCGCACCACCAACAAGATCCTGCGCGCCTTCCTGCACAGCAAGGGCGTGGCCGACAAGGATATCGAAGAGGTCTACACCCCGTTCGGCCACGCCGATTACCAGACCATCGTCGCCAACATCAAGAAGTTCTCCGCCGGCGGCAAAACCGCAGTCATCTCCACGGTCAACGGCGACTCCAACGTGCCGTTCTACAAAGAGCTGGCCAACCAGGGCCTGAAGGCCACCGAGGTGCCGGTGGTGGCGTTCTCGGTGGGCGAAGAAGAGCTGCGCGGCATCGACACCAAGCCGCTGGTAGGCCACCTGGCGGCGTGGAACTACTTCGAGTCGGTGGATAACCCGGTGAACCAGAAGTTCGTCGCCGACTGGAAGGCCTACGCCAAGGCCAAGGGCCTGCCGGGCGCCGACAAGGCGGTGACCAACGACCCGATGGAGGCCACTTACGTGGGCATCCACATGTGGGCCCAGGCCGCAGAGAAGGCCAAGTCCACGGATGTCGACAAGGTGCGTGAGGCTCTCGCCGGCCAAAGCTTCAAGGCGCCGTCGGGCTACACCCTGACCATGGACAAGACCAACCACCACCTGCACAAGCCGGTGATGATCGGCGAAATCCAGGATGACGGGCAGTTCAGCGTGGTGTGGGAAACCGAGCAACCGCTGCGGGCGCAGCCGTGGAGCCCGTTCATTCCGGGGAATGACAAGCGGCCTGACTATGCGGTGAAAGGTAACTGAGTGCACTGGGGCCGCTTTGCGGCCCATTCGCGGGTAAACCCGCTCCCACAGGGATCGCACAGTTTCAGACCTTGCGCCGTACCTGTAGGAGCCGGCTTGCCGGCGATGAATCCACCGCCGTTTTACAGGATTGCCCGCATGCTCAGACTCCTGCTCACCCTCCTGCTGCTGTTGCCCCTGGCAACCCAGGCCAGCGAGGGCGAATTCTTTCTCGGCGCCAAGCCCGCCGAGCAGGCCCGCCTGCTCGAAGGCTGGGCCGCCCAACCAGAACCGGCACGCCTGGCGCTGCTGGAAAACCTGCGCCAGGGCCGCATCGCCGAAGACGACACCCGCAAGCTGCGCCTGAACAACCGCCTGCGCGGGCTGATCGACAACGCCCTGGCCAGCCATCAACTGCTCAGCGACCAGGCCACTGTTCGTCTGGCCGCCGCCCAGCAACTGCAAAAGAGCGCCCAACCGGCGCAAATGGCCTTCCTCGACCGGCGCTTCGCCACCGAAGCGGACGCTGCCGTGCACGCCGCCCTGGGCCTGGCCCTGGCCAACCTGCAACTGGGCGCCAGCGAGCCTGCGGTACGCCTGGCCGCCGTGCGCCTGCTTGGCGAAACCGGCGACCCGCTGGCCCGCACCCGCCTCGAAGCCCTGCTGCAACCCGGCGCCGAAAGCGACGCCGCGGTACGCACCGCCGCCGAAACCAGCCTGGCCCAGGTGCAGCGCAAACTGCTGGTGGGCGAGCTGCTCGGCCAGGCCTTCAGCGGCCTGTCGCTGGGCTCGATCCTGCTGCTGGCGGCGCTGGGCCTGGCGATCACCTTCGGCCTGCTCGGGGTGATCAACATGGCCCATGGCGAGATGCTCATGCTCGGCGCCTACAGCACCTACATGGTCCAGGTGCTGGTGCAGCGCTACGCGCCGGGCGCCATCGAGTTCTACCCGCTGATCGCCCTGCCGGTGGCCTTCGCCGTCAGTGCCGGGGTGGGCATGGCACTGGAACGCACGGTAATTCGCCACCTGTACGGCCGGCCGCTGGAAACCCTGCTGACCACCTGGGGCATCAGCCTGATCCTGATCCAGGCGGTGCGCCTGCTGTTCGGCGCGCAGAACGTCGAGGTGAGCAACCCGGCCTGGCTGTCCGGCGGCATCCAGCTGCTGCCCAACCTGGTGCTGCCGTACAACCGCATCGTCATCATCGGCTTCGCCCTGGCGGTGGTGCTGCTGACCTGGCTGCTGCTCAACCGCACGCGGCTGGGCTTGAACGTGCGCGCGGTCACCCAGAACCGCAACATGGCCGCCTGCTGCGGGGTGCACACCGGGCGCGTCGACATGCTCGCCTTCGGCCTGGGTTCGGGCATCGCCGGGCTGGGCGGCGTGGCCTTGAGCCAGGTCGGCAACGTCGGCCCGGACCTGGGCCAGAGCTACATCATCGACTCGTTCCTGGTGGTGGTGCTCGGCGGCGTCGGGCAACTGGCCGGCAGCCTGTGGGCCGCGTTCGGCCTCGGCATCGCCAACAAGCTGCTGGAGCCGCAGATCGGTGCGGTGCTCGGCAAGATCCTCATCCTTGCGTTGATCATTCTGTTCATCCAGAAGCGCCCGCAAGGCCTGTTCGCCCTCAAGGGACGGGTAATCGACTGATGAACCAGCCACTGATCGTCACCGCCACGCAAAAGGCCGGGCCACGCCTGACCCTGGCCATCGGCGCCCTCGCCGTGCTGGTGTTGCTGGCCCTGCCGCTGCTGTCGCTGCTGCAGGCCGACAACCCGCTGCAGGTGTCGGCCTACACCCTCACCCTGGTGGGCAAGATCCTCTGCTACGCCATCGTTGCCCTGGCCCTGGACCTGGTGTGGGGCTACGCCGGGCTGCTGTCGCTGGGGCACGGGCTGTTTTTCGCCCTGGGCGGCTATGCCATGGGCATGTACCTGATGCGCCAGGCCGCCGGTGACGGCCTGCCGGGCTTCATGACCTTCTTGTCGTGGAACGAGCTGCCCTGGTACTGGGCCGGCACCCAGCATTTTGCCTGGGCGCTGTGCCTGGTGGTGCTGGCGCCGGGGCTGCTGGCCCTGGTGTTCGGCTGGTTCGCCTTCCGCTCGCGGATCAAGGGCGTGTACTTCTCGATCATGACCCAGGCCCTGACCTTCGCCGCCATGCTGTTGTTCTTTCGCAACGAGACCGGCTTTGGCGGCAACAACGGCTTCACCAGCTTTCGCACCATCCTCGGCTTCGACGTGGCTGCCCCCGGCACCCGGGCGGTACTGTTCAGCCTGACCGTGCTGCTGCTGCTGGGCAGCCTGTACCTGTGCTGGCGGCTGACCCAAAGCAAGTTCGGCCGCCTGCTCACCGCCGTGCGCGACGCCGAGAACCGCCTGATGTTCTGCGGCTACGACCCACGCGGCTTCAAGCTGCTGGTATGGGTGCTCAGCGCCGTGCTGTGCGGCCTGGCCGGCGCCCTGTACGTGCCCCAGGTGGGCATCATCAACCCCGGCGAGATGTCGCCGACCAACTCCATCGAGGCCGCCGTGTGGGTGGCCCTGGGCGGGCGCGGTACGCTGATCGGCCCGCTGCTCGGTGCCGGGCTGGTCAACGGCATGAAGAGCTGGTTCACCGTGGCGTTTCCGGAGTTCTGGCTGTTCTTCCTCGGCGCGCTGTTCATCGTCGTCACCCTGTACCTGCCCAAGGGCGTGGTCGGGCTTGTGAAGAAAAGGAGCCAGCCATGAGAGGCGTGCCCCCGGTACACCCGGAATTCATGCTGGAACCGGTATTCGACAACCTCGGCAGCAGCCGCGACGCCATCGGCCTGGGCCAGCCACGCAAGGCCGGGCTCGACACCCGCCACGGCACGGTGCTGAGCCTGGAAGACATCAGCGTCAGCTTCGACGGTTTCAAGGCGCTCAACGCGCTGAACCTGTACATCGGCGTGGGTGAGCTGCGCTGCATCATCGGCCCCAACGGCGCCGGCAAGACCACGATGATGGACGTGATCACCGGCAAGACCCGCCCCGACACCGGCAGCGCGTACTTTGGCGACACCCTCGACCTGACCCGCATGAGCGAGTGCCAGATCGCCCAGGCCGGCATTGGCCGCAAGTTCCAGAAGCCCACGGTGTTCGAGGCGCTGACGGTGTTCGAAAACCTCGAGCTGGCGCTCAAGGCCGACAAGTCGGTGTGGGCCAGCCTTGCCTCGCGCCTTGCCGGCGAGCAGCGCCAGCGCATCGAAGAGGTGCTCACCACCCTGCGCCTGCTGCCCCTGGCGCAGCGCCAGGCGGGCTTGTTGTCCCACGGCCAGAAGCAGTTTCTGGAGATCGGCATGCTGCTGGTGCAGGAGCCGCAGTTGCTGCTGCTGGACGAGCCGGTGGCCGGCATGACCGACGCCGAGACCGAGTTCACCGCCGAGCTGTTCCGCTCGCTGGCGGGTACCCATTCGCTGATGGTGGTGGAGCATGACATGGGCTTTGTCGGCAGCATTGCCGACCATGTGACGGTGCTGCACCAGGGCAGCGTGCTGGCCGAAGGGTCGCTGGCCCAGGTGCAGGCGGATGAGCGGGTGGTCGAGGTGTATCTCGGTCGATGATCTTCGGGTGGGCCCGAGGGCCCTATCGCCGGCAAGCCGGCTCCTACAGGCCGGCGCATTCCCTGTAGGAGCCGGCTTGCCGGCGATAGGGCCAGCACTGCCACCCCAACCTTTCAGGAACAACACATGCTCAAAATCGACACCCTGCACCAATACTACGGCGGCAGCCACATCCTGCGCGGCTTGTCTTTCGAGGCCAACATTGGCGAGGTCACCTGCCTGCTGGGCCGCAACGGCGTGGGCAAGACCACCCTGCTGCGCTGCCTGATGGGCCTGCTGCCAGCCCGCGAGGGCCGGGTGGAATGGGAAGGCAAGCCGATCACCGCGCTCAAGCCCCAGCAACGGGTACAGGCCGGTATCGCCTACGTGCCCCAGGGCCGCGAGATCTTCCCGCGCCTGAGTGTCGAAGAAAACCTGCTGATGGGCCTGTCGCGCTTCTCCGCCCGCGAGGCCCGCGAGGTGCCGGCATTCATCTACGAGCTGTTCCCGGTACTTGAGCAAATGAAACAACGCCGCGGCGGCGACCTGTCCGGCGGCCAACAGCAACAGCTGGCCATCGGCCGCGCCCTGGCCAGCCGCCCGCGGCTGCTGATTCTCGACGAGCCGACCGAAGGCATCCAGCCCTCGGTGATCAAGGAAATCGGCGCAGTGATCCGCAAGCTGGCCGACCGCGGCGACATGGCGATTTTGCTGGTGGAGCAGTTCTACGATTTTGCCGAAGAGCTGGCCGACCAGTACCTGGTGATGGCCCGTGGCGAGATCATCCAGCGCGGCCGGGCTGAAAACATGCAGGCCGAAGGTGTGCGCGGCCTGGTAACCATTTAATCTGCCACCAACGACCTTGCGAGACGCTGTCATGAGTTACCAAATCCGCGACGCCCTGCCCGCCGACGTGCCGGGCATCCTCGACATCTACAACGACGCCGTGCGCAACACCACGGCCATCTGGAACGAAACCCCGGTGGAGCTGGCGAACCGCCAGGCCTGGTTCGAAGCCCGCGCGCAGCAGGGCTACCCGATTCTGGTGGCGGTGGATGACAGCGGCGTGCTGGGCTATGCCTCGTTCGGCGACTGGCGCCCGTTCGAGGGTTTTCGGCTGACCGTGGAGCATTCGGTGTACATCCGTGGCGACCAGCGCGGCAAGGGGCTGGGGCCGGTGCTGATGGCCGAGCTGATCGAGCGGGCGCGGGGTTGCGGCAAGCATGTGATGGTGGCGGCCATCGAGAGCGGCAATGCCGCGTCGATCCGCCTGCACGAACGCCAGGGCTTCGTGGTGACCGGGCAGATGCCGCAGGTGGGGGTGAAGTTCGGCCGCTGGCTGGATTTGACCTTCATGCAGTTGGTGTTGAACCCGGGGGCGAAACCGGGCTGAGGCGCGCGCGCCCTTGTAGGAGCGGCCTTGTGTCGCGAAAGGGTCGCGCAGCGGCCCCGGGATATCAGCAACATGCAAAATCGCCGGGGCCGCTACGCGACCCTTTCGCGACACAAGGCCGCTCCTACACAGGGAGCTGCATCCAGGCCTACATCTGGGTAAACCTGCCCAACCGCTGCCTCAGCATGCTGTTCTCGCTGCGCAGCTGCTGCACCTCTTCCAGCAACTCCAGCGCCAGCGCCACCCCTTCCCATTCCAGCTCCAGCTGCTGATGCAGCTTCACCGCGCGTTTGAGGGTCACCGGCGCGAGGTCGTCGAACAGCCACTCCTCGGGCGTTCGCCCCGATGGTTCAACAATGCCGTGCTCGACGATCTCGATCACGCAGTCGGCCGTGACATCGGCCTCTCGACACAGGGTTCGCATATCCAGTTGAACGATCAGGGTGCTGCTCATGGTCACTTACTCCATTGAGTCCTCGGGTCGAACGCGGCTTTTTCAGCCAGCTTGCCCCACAGCTCGCGGGCGGTGGCGTCGGACTGGGCCGGCATCACCACTTTGAGCTGGGCGTACAGGTCGCCGCGCTCGCCTTGCTTGTTCAAAAGGCCCATGCCCTTGACCCGCAGGCGCTGGCCGCTCTGGCTGTCGGGGCGGATGGTCAGGTTGATCTTGCCGGTCAGGGTCGGCACGGCCACCTTGGCGCCCAGTGCAGCTTCCCACGGTGCCAATGGCACGGTGATGATCAAATCATGACCTTCGACATCGAACAGCGGGTGCGGCGCCATGCGGACGGTCAGGAACAAATCGCCATTGGCACCGCCGCCCACGCCCGGGGCGCCCTGGCCCTTGAGGCGGATGCGCTCGCCGTCGGTCACCCCGGCAGGGATCTTCACGTTCAGCGTTTTCGTGGTGAACCCGGTGCGCTGCCCGGCGGCATTGGTTTGCGGCACCTGGAAGCTGATCTGCTTGGACTCCTTGCTCAGGGTCTCTTCAAGAAACACCGCCAGTTCCAGTTCCACGTCCTGCCCTCGCCTGCCGGCGCTGCGTTGTTGTTGCCGGGCACCGCCGAACGGGTTGGAGCCGCGCGCGCCGAAGATCGAGCTGAAGAAGTCGGAAAAGTCACCGCCCTCGAAACCACCACCGGCATTGCCGCCACGGCCCTGCCAGCCAGGCGGCGCCTGGAACGGCCGGCCGTGCTGGCCGCCGTACTTGCGGATCTCGTCGTACTCGGCGCGCTTGTCCTTGTCGCCCAGCACTTCGTAGGCCTCGTTGGCCTCCTTGAACTTGTCCTCGGCGTCGCGCTCCTTGCTGACGTCGGGGTGATACTTGCGGGCGAGCTTGCGGTACGCGGCCTTGATCGCCTTGTCGTCCGCGCCCGGCTCTACGCCGAGTATCTTGTAATAGTCTTTGAAGTCCATTTGTGGATCACCAGTAAGAATGTGCGTGTTGCCACTGAAGATTGGGGTCAAGCATAGCCTTTCAAGGTTCCCGTGGCCTTGCGCCATGGCAGACGGCCGGTCTTGATTTAGCCGGTAACTGGCATAAACTGCGCGGCCGTTTTACCTCCGGAAGCCCTCGCAAATGTCTGACGTATCCCCGGCTCGTGCCCTCGGCATCGACTTCGGCACCTCCAACTCCACGGTCGGCTGGCACCGCCCGGGCGTGGAGTCGCTGATCGCCCTGGAAGACGGCAAGATCACCCTGCCATCGGTGGTGTTCTTCAACATCGAGGAACGTCGCCCGGTGTACGGCCGCCTGGCCCTGCACGAATACCTCGAGGGCTACGAAGGCCGCCTGATGCGCTCGCTCAAGAGCCTGCTGGGCTCCAAGCTGATCAAGCACGATACCAGCGTGCTGGGCAGCGCCCTGCCGTTCAAGGACCTGCTGGGCATGTTCATCGGCGAGCTGAAAAAGCGCGCCGAAAGCGCTGCCGAACGCGACTTTGACCAGGTGGTACTGGGCCGCCCGGTGTTCTTCGTCGACGAAGACCCGGCAGCCGACCAGGAGGCCGAGGATACGCTGGCAGAGGTTGCCCGCAAAATCGGCTTCAAGGACGTGTCGTTCCAGTACGAGCCCATCGCTGCGGCCTTCGACTACGAGTCGGGCATCAGCCGCGAAGAGCTGGTGCTGATTGTCGATATCGGCGGCGGTACCTCGGACTTTACCCTGATCCGCCTGTCGCCGGAGCGCCACCTGGTGGATGAACGCCAGGACGACATCCTCGCCACCGGCGGCGTGCACATTGGCGGTACCGACTTCGACAAGCAGTTGAGCCTGCAGGGCGTGATGCCGCTGTTCGGCTACGGCAGCCGGATGAAAAGCGGCGCGCTGATGCCCACCAGCTACCACCTGAACCTGGCCACCTGGCACACCATCAACGCCCTGTACGCGCAAAAGTCGCAGCTGGCCCTGGGCAACATGCGCTACGACATCGAGGATACCCTCGGTATCGACCGCCTGTTCAACCTGATCGAGCAGCGTGCCGGCCACTGGCTGGCGATGGAAGTGGAAGCCAGCAAGATCGAGCTGACCGACCGCGACAGCCGCCGCATCGACCTGGGCCGGGTAGAGCCTGAACTGGCCGCCGAGCTGACCCGGGCGCTGTTCGAGGAGGCCATCGACGGCTTGCTGGAACGGGTGCGCGGCAGCGTGACCGAGCTACTGACCAAGGCCGGGGTGAGTGAGGGGCAGGTGGACACGGTGTTCTTCACCGGCGGCTCCAGCGGCATCCCGGCGCTGCGCAACAGCGTGGCGGCGATGCTGCCCAATGCCCGGCATGTGGAAGGCAATATCTTCGGCAGCATCGGCAGCGGGCTGGCGATCGAGGCGCGTAAACGCTACGGCGTGGTGTGATTCGAGGGCCCTATCGCCGGCAAGCCGGCTCCTACAGGCGACGCGTCCCCCTGTAGGAGCCGGCTTGCCGGCGATAGGGCCGCAGCAGGCTTACACCAGCTCCATGCGCTTCAACTCACTTTTCAGATACGCATAGTAAATCGGCCCCGCCACCACCCCGGGCAGCCCGAACGCCGCCTCGCACACCAGCATCGCCAGCAACAGCTCCCATGACTTGGCACTGATCTGCCCGCCGACGATGCGCGCGTTGAGGAAGTACTCGACCTTGTGGATCACGATCAGGTAGCCCAAGGCCGCCGCCGCCACCCACAGCGACAACGACAGCCCGACGATGGTGATCAGGGTGTTGGACATCAGGTTGCCGATCACCGGCAGCAGCCCGAGCAGGAAGGTCAGCACGATCAGCGTCTTGGTCAACGGCAGGTGCACGCCGAACAGCGGCAGCACCACGGCCAGGAAGATGCCGGTGAACGCGGTGTTGAGCAGCGAAATCTTGATCTGCGCGAAGACGATGTTGCGAAACGCCTGCACCAGCAGGTTCAGGCGCTCGAACAGCGCCGCGGCCAGCGGCTTGCGCCGGGACAGGTCGGGGATGCGCTGCAGGGCGATGATGGCCCCCAGAATCATGCCGATCAGCAAGGTGACGAACATGTGCGCCATGCCCTTGCCGACCAGTTGCAGGTCGCTCAGGTGGCTCTTGATCCAGTCGCCGATGGCCACCTTGAACTCCGCCGCGCTGGCCGGCAGGTAGCCCTCGATGAACGGCGGCAGCTGGCTGCGGGCACGTTCAACCAGGCCCATGAACTTGTCCAGCGAGGCGCCGGGGTTTTCGGCTTCGTGCAGCAAGAAGCTGAACGCGCCGGCAATCAGCAAGGTCAGGGTGCTGACCACCAGGGTGCCGAGCAGCGCCACCGCCAGCCAACGCGCGCGCTGCCCGGCAATCAACGGCTGCAGGCGTGGGGTGAGCATGTTGACCAGTTCGAACACCAACAGCCCGGCCAGCAGGCTGGGCAGCAGTTTCAGCGGCAAGGCCAGCAACAGCCCGCCCATGACGATGACCAGGCTGGCAAGGGAGATCTGGCGGGGGGTGAAGGTCATACAGCCTCGACGGCAGACAGCGGAAAGACCCGCAGTCTGCCAGCCTTCAAGGCGCAGGCATAGGCGCCGGTCACTTCTTCAGGCAGTCGCTCATGTACGCCTTGCGCTCGTCGCCCTTGAGCGCCTTGGTGGTGGCGTCGGCGTTGCAGGTCTTCATCTTCTCCTGCTGGGTCTGCGGCACGTCCTTCTTCAGGCAGGTGCTCATGAACGCCTTGCGCTCATCGCCCTTGAGCGCCTTGGCGGTGGCGTCGGCGTTGCAGGTTTTCATCTTTTCCTGTTGCGCGGTGGCGGCAAAGCCTTGCCCGGCGAGCATCAGGCCCAGCACCAGCAGGGGTACGTGCAGCATCTTCATGGAGTGGTCTCCTTGCCTGCGCGCCCGGTGCGCGCGTGTCGAGCTGAGTGTAGACAAGATTTGTTGCACCTCTGTCGGCACGTGATAATGCCTGCCCATGCTCGTGGGAGCGGGCTTGCCCCGCGATAGCGTCCGCCCAGAGAAACCTCTGTAACCGACTAACGCCATCGCGGGGCAAGCCCGCTCCCACGCGACGAACACCGCAACCCTGGACGCTACATGAATTACCTGTTCCCCCTGATCGCCATCCTCATCTGGGCCGGCAACACCGTGGTCACCAAGATGTCCGCCGGCGCCATCCACCCGGCCGAGATCGGCTTTTACCGCTGGCTGCTGGCCGGCCTGCTGTTCACCCCGTTCCTGCTGCCGCAGGTATGGCGCAACCGCGCCGCCATTGGCCCGCACCTGGGCAAGGTGTTCGTGCTCGGCGTACTGGGCATGGCCATGTACCAGAGCCTGGCGTATTTTGCCGCCAGCATTACCAGCGCCACCAACATGGGCATCATCCTGTCGCTGATGCCGTTGATGTCGCTGGCGCTGTCCATCGCCTGGCTGGGCCAGCGCCTGAGCTACGGCGCCTTGCTGGGGGCTGTGGTGTCGTTCTTCGGGGTGCTCGAGGTGGTTTCTGCCGGGCAGCCGGCGGCGCTGTTGCAACAGGGCCTTAACCGCGGCGACCTGATGATGCTGCTGGCCACCCTGGCGTATGCGCTGTACAGCTTCTTGCTGAAAAAATGGCAGCTGCGCCTGCCGCCGCTGCAGCTCTTGTACCTGCAGGTGCTGGTGGCGATCATCGTGCTGCTGCCGCTGTTCGTGCTGTCGGACAAGACCGGCCTGAACGGCCACAACATTGGCCTGGTGCTGTACGCCTGCGTGCTGGCCTCGATGATTGCGCCGCTGGTGTGGATGCAGGCGGTGCACCGCCTCGGGCCGAGCCGCACCACGCTGTTCTTCAACCTGCTGCCGGTGGTGACGGCGGTCATCGCCGCGGCGGTGCTGGATGAGCAACTGGCCAGTTACCACCTGTATGGCGGGCTGCTGACCTTGGCCGGCGTGCTGCTGGCCGAGCGCTGGACCACGCCGGTGCGCCGCACGTTGTAAACAGAAGCGCGATCACTGTAGGAGCGGCCTTGTGTCGCGAAAGGGCCGCATAGCGGCCCCGGCGATCTTGCATGAATCCGAGATCCTGGGGCCGCTGCGCAGCCCTTTCGCGACACAAGGCCGCTCCTACAGGGGAATGCAGCTTGGTTGCAAATTCGGTTTTCGGCCTGTCCGTTCACAACCCCGCCGCCCTCAGCCGCACGGCATGTTCGGTGAACAGCCGCACCGGCTCGGCGCCCTTGCCCACGGCGCCGAGGGACTGGTTGACGATATCCATATGGTCCAGCGGGTAGTCATCGCCAATCACCTGCCCCAGGTGCGAGCTGAACCGCCCGACCATGCCATCGCACTGGCCCTTCTCGCGCACGAAGCTGCGGGCGAACAGCCGGCAGAAGCGGTTGCTGCCATCGAAACGGTTGCGCCCCTGGTCAGTCAGCCCCGGCTGCAAAGTGCCGGACCATGAGTAGTAGCGCACCCCGTTCACCTCGCCCGGCCCCTCCCCGCCCCACACCTCGGGCAACCCCTGTGGGTAAGCCTGGTTGAACTTGTCCACACCCCAAGTGGTGAGCGACTGATGCGAGGCGTGCACATCCACCGGCAAGCGCTCCCGGCGCCAGCCGGTTTCCAGCCAGCCCATCAACACCGCCAGCCCGTGCAGGATCGCCTTGAGCATGCGCCCTTGTGGTGAGTCGCCCGGCGCCGTGCGCTCCAGATGATCGGCCAGCTCCGAGCCATGGTTGGGGCCTGCCACCGAGGTGACCGAGGCCACCCGGTCAGGGCGTTTGGCTGCGGCGTAGCGGGCGCTGAGGGCGCCCTGGCTATGGCCGATCAGGTTGACCTTGTCGGCCCCCGTGCGCCGGCAGATGTCCTCGATGATCAACAGCAACTGTTCGCCGCGCACCTCGCTGGAATGCAGCGGCGACACCTGCACCGGGAACACCCGGGCGCCACCCCGGCGCAACGCCGGGACGATGCCGAACCAGTAGGGATACAGCACCAGCCGCACGAAGCCGAACATGCCCGGCACCAGCACCAACGGATACCGCGTGGCCAATTCCTGCGCCATACCCAGCCCCTTGTCCATGGACGATCAGCCAACACTACAGCGCCCCCTGTGACCATCGCAATCGAACTCCCGGCGCGCCGTGCGGTTCCAAGCAGAACACCCCTTGAGCAAGGAGCGGGACCATGTACAAGCAGACCCTGGCCATCCTTCTGGCAAGCGCCACCCTCGCCGCCTGCGGCAGCCGCCCGGAAAACCCGGTGGACTACGTCACCTACCGCGACGAGCCGCTGGTCAAGCAGGTGGAAAACGGCATGACCATGCAGAAGGTCATCGCCATCGGTGGCAGCCCGTCGAGCGTGGTCGACCTGCCCCATGGCGGCACCTGCAACGACTACATCCTCAACCGCGACGGCCACCAGCAGCCCTACTACGTGCGCTTCGACGCCACCGGCCATGTCGATGCCAAGGGCTTCAAGACCTGCAAGCAACGTGAAGAAGACCGCGACGCCGCCCACGGCGCATGACCCCCATGACCACCCTGATGCTTTCGGAGATGAACATGAGCGTTGAACTGACCGATGTGAAGACCCTGCGCGAACGTGCCCGCCAACATGTCGAGCAAGGCGCGGTGACCGAGGGTTACCACGCCGACCGCGAGAAGATCCTGCGCCTGCTGAACGAGTCGCTGGCCACTGAGCTTGTGTGTGTGCTGCGCTACAAGCGCCACTACTTCATGGCCAGCGGCATCAAGGCCAGTGTTGCCGCTGCCGAGTTTCTCGAGCACGCCAACCAGGAAGCCGAGCACGCCGACAAGCTGGCCGAACGCATCGTGCAGCTGGGTGGCGAGCCGGACTTCAACCCCGACAACCTGACAAAGAACTCCCACGCCCAGTACGTGGCCGGCAGCACGCTGAAAGAGATGGTGCTGGAAGACCTGGTGGCCGAGCGCATCGCCATCGACAGTTACCGCGAGATCATTCAGTACATCGGTGACAAGGACCCGACCACGCGGCGCATCTTCGAGGACATCCTGGCCCAGGAAGAAGAGCACGCGGACGATATGTCGGATCTGCTTCAGGGCCTGTAATTGCTGGGGCTGCTTTGCAGCCCTTTCCGACCGGTCCGGCGCCCCGGCAAGGCCGCTCCTACAGGATTACCCGATCCCCTGTAGGAGCGGCCTTGTGTCGCGAATGGGCCGCACAGCGGCCCCCTGCTATTTGTGCTTCTTCACCGCCGCCGGCGCCTTGCCGGCTTTCATCTGCTGCAACAACGGCGTGCACTGGTTAGGCACATCCCCACTGCTCGGTGCGATCAACGCCAGCAACCCGGCCGCAGGCCCGGCCACCACCCCAAGTGCCACCATGCCCGCGCCCCGCAGCGCCAACGGCACTGCCTGCACCCCGGCACTCGGCTTGGCGAACGGCCCGCGCACGTACAGTGGCGAGCGCAGCGAGAACAGGCGCAGGCCCTTGGACTCCGGGGTGATTTTCAGGTCCAGTTGCTCGCTGGCAAAATTGGCCGTGCCGTCGATGTAGATGATCGCGTTTTCGGTATCGAAGACGAACAGGCGGGTGGTGGCCAGGCCGTCCTTGATGCCAACGTTGGCCGCCGCGCAGTTGATCTTCACGTCCTCGTCGCCGAACAACTTGCCGATCACGTAGTTGCCCACGTTGAGCCCGGCGATTTCCATCAGGCTGCGGCTGATGGCGCCATCGTTGATCAACAGGCGCAGGTCGCCGCTGGAAGTGCCCAGCAGCGCCGCCACCGAATTGCCGCGGCCGCTGATGTCGGCATCGCCGTTGAGCTCGCCGAAGCTGGTCTGCATGGGGGCGAAGGTGGGGAACAACTCCTTGAGCTTGAAGCCCCGGGCGGTGAGTTGTGCACGGCCCTGCATCGGCGTGCTGCGCCCGTCCAGGCGGATGTTCGAATCGAGGTTGCCACCGGCCACGCCGAAGCGCAGCGGCTCCAGGCGCAGCAGGCCGTCGTCGAGAATCACGTGGGCCGACAGGTCGTTGAACGGCAGTTTTTCGCTGTGCACGATGCGCTTGCCGGCAAAGCTCACGTCGGCGTCCATGGCGCGCCAGCGCTCGGTACGGAACTCCTCCACCGGCAGCACCTTGCCGGTGGGCTGCTTGCTGGCGCCGCCACGGGCCTTCTGTTCGCTGTTGGAGTCGGCGCCGATCAGCGGTGCCAGGTCCTTGAACAGCAACTGGTTGGACACCAGGTTGCCGGACAGCTTGGGCCGCGGCTGGCTGGCGACGAAGGCCAGGTCGCCGTGGATGTCGCTGTCGCCGATCTTGCCGTTGAAGCCCTCGTAACGGAACTGCGCGCCGCCTGCGGCATGCAGGTTGGCGTTGAGGTGGCCGTCGGTGGAGTACGCCGGGGTATCCGGCAGGGTGACGCCGGTCAGCGGGTAGAGGTTACCCAGGCTGCTACCGGACAGTTTCAGGCGCAGGTCGAGGGCGCCGAGGTTGCGCGGGTCGGTGAGGGTACCGGCCAGCACCACGTGGGTGTCGCCAATACGCGCATCGGCCTGCAGCGGGAACGGCTGGCGGGCGTCCTGCAGCGCCAGCAGGCCGCCGATCTTGCCGGTGGCCGCCACCGCCTGGTCCTTGTAGCGGCCTTGGGCCTTGATGGCGAAGGCGTAGTCCTGGGCGCCACCGGCTTTTTCGGCGCGGGCCTTGCCGACGATATCGCTGAACGGGATGGGCTTGCCCAGCGGGTCGATCTGCACCTTCATGCTGGCCTTGAGGGTTTGGTCGTCGAAGCTGACGTTACCTTGGTCAAAGCCGATGGCACCGATATCCAGCTCCCATTTCGACGGCTCGGCGTTGTCATCCTTGGGGCCAAAGTCGAAGGTCCAGTTGGCCCGGCCATCGGCCAGGCGCGTCAGGCTGGCGGTGGGCTTGACCAGGTCGATACGCGGGATGCTGATGCGCTGCATGATCAGCGGCAGCGGCGCCAGGCGAAACTCCACGCGCTCAAGGCCCACCATGCGCGGCTCCTTGAGCCATTCGGGGTTGCCCAGGGTCAGGTCTTCGGCGCTGAAATGCGGCCAGGGCACATAGGCGCGCCAGCCGCTTTCTTCAGGCTCGGTGCGCCAGTGCACGGCCAGGTTGCCGTTGATCGCGAACGGCCGGTGCAAGGCCTCGGAGACCTTCTCGTTGAGCAACGGCTTGACCCGGTTCCAGTCGAAGGTGGCGATCACCACCACCAGTATCGCCAGCAGCGTGGCGAGGGTGGCGAAGGTCCAGACGAGGATTCTGGCTGGGCGCGTCATTGCGTGGTTCTCCTGACTGCGTGGCACGGGGCGGCGTAACGGTGGCACTTAAAAGGTGGGACTGATGAAAACCCGCCGGGTTTAATCCGGGTGCCATCATAACCAAGTTTTTCCTGATGCCTTGCCCAGCTTTTAACCTGGTGAACACTGGCGTGTTACTACCAGAGCGGCTTGGCAAAATGCCAGCTTCACCCCTGAAAACATTGACCCAGAGCCTTCGCGACAGAGTATCAATAACGTCGATTGTTACCATTACCCGGATGAACTTCTCTCTGGCGTTACGCGGCGTAGCATTGCCCTCGTACCCACTTTCCAGCCCCCGAGAGGAGCACCGAATCATGAAACGCCATCTGCTGCTGAGCCTGACCCTTTCCGTACTGGCCGCCAACGCCTTTGCCCTGCCGGCCGCCGACCAGCACCTGACCGCCGAATCACGCTCCAGCGCAGCCACTGTCGCCCAGCCCCTGAACTCGCTGGCCGAAGGCGGCGCAGAACGCCTGCAAGAACGCGCTGGCCGCCTGGCCGAAGGTGGTTCGGACCGCCTGATCGAGCGTAACGACCGTGTAGCCGAAGGTGGTTCTGATCGCCTGATCGAACGTAATGACCGCGTCGCCGAAGGTGGCTCTGATCGCCTGATCGAGCGTAACGACCGCGTCGCCGAAGGTGGCTCTGACCGCCTGATCGAGCGTAATGACCGCGTCGCCGAAGGTGGCTCTGATCGCCTGATCGAACGTAATGACCGCGTCGCCGAAGGTGGTTCGGACCGCCTGATCGAGCGTAATGACCGTGTAGCCGAAGGTGGCTCGGACCGTCTGGTTGAACTCAGCCGTGTGAGCTGATCACCATGGCCGAGAACAACAACCCGCCCCACTGCGCCTGCTCCCCTCCAAGCCCGGTCCATTGACCGGGCTTTGTTTTTTTATCCAGAATGCCCAGCTTCACCACCACAAGACTGCGCCCCCATGCTGCCGCGTGCCGAACAGAAGCTGCAAACCCGCCAGGCCCTGCTGGATGCCGCCTGCCTGCTGATGGAGAGCGGCCGTGGTTTCGGCAGCATCAGCCTGCGTGAGGTGGCCAAGGCCGCGGGTATCGTGCCCACCGGTTTTTACCGCCACTTCCCCGACATGGACGCCCTGGGCCTGGCCCTGGTGGACGAGGTCGATACCACCTTCCGCCAGACCATCCGCCTGGTGCGGCAAAACGAATTCGAACTGGGCGGCATCACCGACGCCTCGGTGCGCATCTTCCTCGACGTGGTGACCGCCCACCGCGCGCAGTTCCTGTTTCTCGCCCGCGAACAATACGGCGGCTCGCAGGCCGTACGCCAGGCCATCGCCCGGCTGCGCCACGACATCAGCAACGACCTGGCCACCGACCTTGCGCGCATGCCGCGCTGGCAGCACCTGGACGCTGCGGCCCTGGCGGTGATGGCCGACCTGGTGGTCAAGACCGTGTTCGCCACCCTGCCCGAGCTGATCGACAGTGATGACTTCAGTGGCTCCCAGGCCATGAGCGCGCAGGAGAAGATTACCCAGCAGCTGCGCTTCATCTTCGTCGGCGCGCGGCATTGGCAGGGGCTGGGTAGCCCGGGGTGAGCCCTGTCGGCAAGAGACAACGTGCAAGCGGGCTCGCCCTGACAGGGCCATTGGGGCCGCTTTGCGGCCCTTCGCGGGTAAACCCGCTCCCACAAGTACAGCGCCCGTCGGGAACCTCGCGCAATCCTGGACTGCCCCCCAAAAGTTGGACACCAATCCAACCCTTGGGGGATCGATGGAAAAGTACACCGAGCAATTCAAGCTCACAGCGATCACAGCT
>NZ_JBJDNC010000018.1:0-108551 GCF_044900265.1 Pseudomonas sp. NPDC089406
CGAAGCGCAGCGTAGGGGGCCGGATGATGGGAGCAGGCGGCTTTGCCTACTTTGGCCAAGACCAAAGTAGGCCGCCGTAAGGGCGGAAAGGTGACGAAAAGCCGCTATCCTCAATGAATGCGCATACATCTACCAAAGCAATCACGATAAGCCCCGAACCCGAACCCCCAGCGCAAATCTGCACAACCCTTAAGACATAAGTCCCATGGCAGCCCCACCCCCGCCAGCCATACTCAACGTTCGCCCTTCAATAACAACAAGTACCGGGTAGCGAACCAATGACCTATCAGCACAGCTACGCCCATTCCATCGCCGACCCCGCGGCCTTCTGGCAGGCCCAGGCCGAACAGCTGGCCTGGCAGCGCAAGCCAACCCTCACCCTGCAACAAAACCCCGACGGCACCCACCGCTGGTTCGAAGACGGCCGCCTGAACACCTGTCACCTGGCCCTCGACCACCAGATCGAGCAAGGCCGCGGCGAGCAACTGGCGCTGATCTACGACTCACCCGTCACCGGCACCCAGCAAAGCTTCACCTACCACCAGCTACGCGATGAGGTGGCGCGCCTGGCCGGCCTGCTGCGCTCGCTGGGCGTGGGCAAGGGTGACGGGGTGATCATCTACATGCCCATGGTGCCCCAGGCCGCCATGGCCATGCTCGCCTGCGCGCGCATCGGTGCCGTGCACTCGGTGGTGTTCGGCGGCTTTGCCGCCAATGAGCTGGCCCTGCGCATCGACGATGCCCGGCCCAGGCTGCTGCTCACCGCCTCCTGCGGGCTGGAGTTCGACCGGGTGATCGAATACAAGCCCCTGGTCGACCGCGCCCTGCAACTGGCCCGCCATCAGCCCGGGCATGTGCTGGTGCTGCAACGCCCCCAGGCCACCGCCCAGCTGCAACCTGAAAGGGATCTGGACTGGCAGCAGGCGCTGCTAGGCGCCGAACCGGTAGCGCCGGTGGAGCTGGCCGCAGGCGACCCGCTGTACATCATGTATACCTCCGGCACCACCGGCAAACCCAAGGGCATCGTGCGCGAAAACGGCGGCAACGCCGTGGCCCTGTGCTACGCCATGCGCCACGTCTACGGCATGCAGGCGGGCGATGTGTGGTGGGGGATTTCCGACGTCGGTTGGGTGGTGGGCCATTCGCTGATCGTCTACGGGCCGCTGATGAGCGGCTGCACCACGGTGTTCTACGAGGGCAAGCCGATCCGCACCCCGGATGCCTCGGCCTACTGGCGGGTGGTGCAGCAGTACAAGGTCAATGCGCTGTTCTGCGCACCCACCGCCATGCGTGCGATCCGCAAGGAAGACCCCGAAGGCGAGCTGATTCGCCGCCACGACCTCGGCTCGCTGCGCCAGCTGTTCCTGGCCGGCGAAAAGCTCGACTCCAGCACCCATGAGTGGCTGGAGCAGGTCAGCGGCAAGCCGGTGCACGACCACTGGTGGCAGACCGAGACCGGCTGGCCGGTCACCGCGCCCTGCGTTGGCCTTGAAGGCAGCGCGGCGCGGCCAGGCTCGAGCAACCGCGCGGTGCCGGGCTATCACGTGCAGGTGCTGGACGACGACGGCAAGCCGCTGGGGCCGAACCAGCAGGGCGCCATCGTCATTGCCCTGCCATTGCCGCCGGGCTGCAGCCAGACCCTGTGGGGCGACCACCCGCGCTACCTGGAGGCCTACCTGCATAGCTACCCCGGTTACTACCACACTGGCGACGGCGGCTACCTGGACGATGATGGCTTCGTCTACATCATGGGCCGCACCGATGACGTGATAAACGTGTCCGGCCACCGGCTGTCCACTGGCGAGATGGAAGACCTGGTCGCCCGCCACCCGGCGGTGGCCGAGTGTGCGGTGATTGGCGTGCATGACGAGATCAAGGGTCAGGTGCCGCTGGCGCTGGTGGTGCTCAAGGACGGGCAGGGCATTGGCGAGGCGCAGTTGCAGGGCGAGTTGGTGACCAGCGTGCGCGAGCACATTGGCGCGCTGGCCTGCTTCAACCGTGTGCGGCTGGTCAAGCGCCTGCCCAAGACCCGCTCGGGCAAGATTTTGCGGGCGGTGCTACGCAAGATCGCCGACGGGCAGGCCTATGTGCCGCCGTCGACCCTGGATGACCCGGCGGTGCTGGGGGAAATCGAAGGGGTGCTGGCGGACCTGCCCAGGGCGGGGTGAGGTAGTGGCCGTACTGGCCTCATCGCCGGCAAGCCGGCTCCTACAGGAGATCGCATGCCCTTGTAGGAGTCGGCTTGCCGGCGATGAGGCCGGTTCAGGTTAACCCATCCTGCGGCCCCACCTGATGCAACTGCCCCAATCGGCTGCGGGTGCGCATCAGGTCGGCCAGCGGCCCGTCCAGGCTGTCGGCCAACGGTCGCTGGCCAATCACGGTCACCTGCCGGTCCTGGTCGTACAGCACATCCACCAGGTTGACGAAGCGCTGCTGCGCCGCCAGCGAGCATTCGGCCAGGTCGTCCAGGCCGTCGATGATCCAGTGCGCGTAGCGCTCGGCGAGCACCAGGTAATCGATCACCGCAGTGGCCTGCTCGCACAGGTCGGCAAAGGCGAACATCACCCGTTGGCCGTCCTCGGCCAGCACCCGCAGCGGGCGCTTGTTGACTTCCAGCACCTGCGGTTGCGGTGCAGGCAGTTGCAAGGCTTCGCGCTGCGCCGCATCCCCCGGCCACACATAGTGCCCCTGGGTGAACCGTTGGTGCGCGCGGTTGGCCGGCAGGCTGCGAAAGTCCGTGTCGCCGCCGACTTCCAGCACCTGCATGCGGCCATGGATCAGGCGGATCACCGGCAGGAAGCGTTCGTGGTAAAGCGGGTTGGGCAACAGCCCCTCGGGGGCGTAGTTGGAGGTCACCAACAGCAGGATGCCGCGCTCGAACAGGGCATTGAACAGCCGGGTCAGCAGCATCGCATCGCCGATGTCATGCACGTGGAACTCGTCGAAGCACAGCACCCGCACCTCGCCCAGCAGTTCGTCGAGGGTGGCGCCGAGGGCATCGGGCAGCGCGCGGTGGCGGTGCATGCCCTGGTGCAGGCGGGCAAAGAAGTCGTGAAAGTGCAGGCGACGTTTTTCAGCCACCGGTACCGCCGCGAAAAAGTTGTCGAGCAGCCAGCTCTTGCCGCGGCCCACCGAACCGTACAGGTACAGGCTGCTGGGCTGGCCCTGGTCAAGGGCGGCCAGTTGCGCGGCCATGGCCTCGATCACCCGGCACTGGCCCTCGCTCAGGGTGTAGCCGCGCTCGGCGGCCTTGGCCTGGAAGTGCGTCATCAGCGTGCATTGCTGCGCGGCGGTGTGGCGCTGGCGGCGCAGCGGGGCGGGGATCCAGGTGGACAACGGGTGGCTCCTAGGCGAGGGCAGGGCGCGGCTTGCTTGGGGGATGGATTTTGACCAATAGGCAGGCGGGTGGGCAAGCGCCGGGTTCAGGGTCAGAAACTGTCCTGTGCCGGCCTCATCGCCGGCAAGCCGGCTACAGGTACAGCGCAGACCCGAAGGCTTGCGCTCCCACAGATGTGCTGCTACAGGGGCAACCTGCTTTCAGCCCTTGCGCTCCAACTGCCGCTCGATCATGTATTTCACCGCCAGGCGCTTCTCCTTCAAATGGCGTAAATCCTCGTCGACGAAATTTCCCGCCGAAATGGCCTCGGCCGCCAGCACCTGGTTGTCGATATCGACGTATTCATCCAGCAGCCGATCGAGCACCTGATCGTGCTGGCGGCGTTGCTGAACGATTTCGCGGGGGTAGTGCAGGTCCTGGTACAGGTCGTGGGAAACTGGCATGGCGCCCTCCTTGTGTCTGCGCGGGTAAGCTCTACCTGATTGGAAGGGCCGAACACGATTGTGTTGAAGCGAAGCGGAAGAAAAACGACGGATGGTTGCCGCGCGCCCCATGGCGGGGCTGGCCGGTTATCAGGCAAACACCAGAGGGAAATAGGTGGGTCGGAGTAACTTGCTGTTTTCCAGCGTTTTTTTTCAAAAAAAGCTTCCCAACCGAAAACTTCGCTGGTAAAGTGCCGCCCATTCCTGCACAGCGGCTCACGCAGTTGGCAGTGAATAGTCAGGTCGACGGTTGCATCAGCCAGCCGTCCTATCCGATACAGGGGCGTCGCCAAGCGGTAAGGCAGCAGGTTTTGATCCTGCCATGCGTTGGTTCGAATCCAGCCGCCCCTGCCATTTCTCTCTGAAGTAGTTGCACATCTCCCCAATCGCCTTCTGGCGATTTTTTTCATTCTGCCTTTTGCTTTTCCAGCAGCTCGGCCAATGCCAGGGCCAGCGCCTGCTCGTGCACCGGTTTCTGGATGACCAGGCTGCGCTCCAGGGCAAACTCTTCCAGCTCGGCGTAGCCTGTCAAAAACACCACCGGCAACTGCGCGAAGCGCTGGCGGGCGGCCAGGGCCAGTTGCTCGCCGTTGAGCCCCGGCATGGCGAAATCGGTCAGCAGCAGGTCGGTGCTGTCATCCAGCAGCGCCAGTGCCTGCCGGCCGTTATCGGCCTGGCGTACCTGGTAGCCCAGGCGGCGCAGCACGTCACCGATCATTTCGCGTACCAGGTGGTCGTCGTCCACCAGCAGAATCCGCTGCCCGGCGCCGCTGGCCGGCAGGTTGCGCGCTTTGCTTTGTTCGGCGAGCGGAGCGGCCTGCGCCGTGCGTACTGACGGCAGGTACACGCTGACTTCGGTGCCGCGCCCGGGGCGGGTGTCGATGCGTACGCCGCCGCCAGACTGCTTGGCAAAGCCGAATACCTGGGCCAGGCCCAGGCCCGAGCCCTTGCCGATATCCTTGGTGGTGAAGAAGGGTTCGAACACCTTGGCCAGCACTTCTTCGCTCATGCCGCAGCCGGTGTCGCCAATGCTCAGCACTACGTATTCGCCAGGCTCGGGGTCTTCCGGGCGGCGCGGGCGGGCGCTGACCCGGGTGTTGCGGGTGGCCAGGGTCAGCTGGCCGCCACTGGGCATGGCATCGCGGGCGTTGATCGCCAGGTTGAGGATGATCATCTCGGTCTGGGTCGGGTCGGTCAGCGCGTGCCACAGGTCACGGGCCAGGTCCAGGCGCACGGCGATGCGCCCGCCCAGGGTGCGGCTGAGCAACTCCTCCAGCCCCGAGAGGGTGTGGTTGAGGTTCAGCGGCACCGGCTCCAGGCGCTGCTTGCGCGAGAAAGCCAGCAATTGCGCGGTGAGCTTTGCGCCACGCTCGCCCGCTTCGCGAATGTGCTGCAGGCGCTTGTCGGCCTTGTCCAGCTGGCCCTTTTCCAGGTCGCGCTGCAAAAAGCTCGCACCAGTGAGGATCACCGTCAGCAGGTTGTTGAAGTCGTGGGCCACGCCGGCGGTGAGCTGGCCCACCGCTTCCAGGCGCTGCATCTGTTGCAGCGCGGCCTCGACGCGCTCGCGCTCGGCGATCTGCTCGCGCAGCCGGGTGTTGGCCTCGGCCAGGTCCAGGGCGGCTTCGCGCTCGCTGGTGATGTCGCGGGCGACCACATGCAGCAAGGTGTCATCGGGCACCACCACCCACGACAGCCAGCGCTGCTGGCCGCTGGCATGCAAAATGCGCCCGATGAAACGTGCACTGGTGCGCCCCAGCGACAGCGCGGCCAGTTCGGCCAGCAGGGCGTCCTGGTCGACCTCCGGCAGCAACTGCAACAGTGAAACTTGCCCAAGGCGCTCGCGGGTGAAGCCCAGGCTGGCTTCCCAGGCCGGGTTCAGGGCAACGGGTGTGAGGTCTTTGTTCAGCACCGCCAGCAAGTCCTGGGACAGCTCCCAGGCGCGGTCGCGCTCGCGGGTGCGGCGCTCCACGCGTTCGCCGAGCATCTGGTTGAGCTGCTCCAGGGCGCGGGTGGCCTGGCGTTGCTGGTGAATGTCCTGCAGCACGCCGGAAAACCGCACGCAGTGGCCATCGACGAACTGGGTCTGGCCGCTGGACAGCAGCCAGCGTGGCTCCAGGCCTTTGGGCTGGGCGATGCGGAACTCCACCCGGTAATGGCCGTCGCCGTCCGGGCGCATGGCTTGCTCGACGGCGCCCTGCACCAGGGCGCGGTCATCCGGGTAGACGCCTTCATAGAACACCTCAAGGGTCATCTCGGTGTCGGCAGGCACGCCGAACAGCGCCTTGCAGCGGTCGTCCCAAAGCAGCTCGCCCTGCCCGGGGCGAAAGTCCCAGGTGCCCATGCCGGCGGCGTCGATAGCGATGCGCGCGCGGGCCTCGACATCGGCCAGGGCTTCTTCGGCGCGGCGCCGACGCTGGCGTTCCTGCACTTCGGTCAGGGCCCGGCGCACAGCCTTGGGCAGCAGTGGCAGGTTCTTCTTCAGCACATAATCGGTGGCACCCAGGCGGATCATTTCCACCGCGTGCTCCTCGCCATAAATGCCGGAGAGGAAGATGAACGGCACATCCGGGGCCAGGCGCTGGGCGATGGCCAGCACCTCGGTGCCGGACGAGCCGGGCAGCACGCAGTCGCAGAGGATCAGGTCGAAGCGGCCCTCGGCCAGGGCATGCTCGACGCCGATGTGGTCGAACACCAGCCGTGAGCGAACCTGCAGGCCACTGCGCTCAAGGCTGGCCAGGGTCAGTTCGGCGTCCAGGCTGCTGTCTTCGACCATCAGCAGGTTGAGTGGCGCGTGCTGCATCCTTTGCCCTCAGTTGCCGGCGCGGCGGTTCAGGCGCAGCGAGCCGGGTGGCGGCTCGTTGAGCACCGCCCAGAACACCCCAAGGTCGGAGATGGCGGCGACGAACTCCTTGAACTCCACCGGCTTGACCACGTAGGCATTGACGCCCAGCTCGTAGGCGCGCAGCAGGTCCGGTTCCTCGCGCGAGGAGGTCAGCATGACGGTGGGGATGCTGCGCAGCTCGGCGGTGCCACGCACCACCTTGAGCACCTCCAGGCCATCGACCTTGGGCAGCTTGAGGTCCAGCAGCATCACCGCCGGGTTGCCGTCGTCACGCTCGGCGTAGGTGTTGCGCCGCAGCAGGTAATCGAGGGCTTCGGCGCCATCGCGCAGCACGATGACTTCGTTGGCCAACTGGCTGCGCTCCAGCGCAAGGAGGGTCAACTCCAGGTCCCTGGGGTTGTCTTCGACCAGCAGGATGGGCTTGAGCATGGTATGCGTGGTGCCTCAGTGTGCCGCCGCAGGGCGGGGCAGGGTGAAATGAAAACTGGCGCCCTGGCCTGGCTGGCCTTCGGCCCAGACCCGGCCATCGTGGCGCTCGATGATGCGCCGCACACTGGCAAGGCCGATGCCGGTGCCTTCGAACTCTTCCATGCGGTGCAGGCGCTGGAACACGCCGAACAGCTTGCCGGCATAGGCCATGTCGAAGCCCACGCCGTTATCGCGCACGTACACTTCGGTCTCGTGGGCGTGTTGCACGGCGCCCACTTCGATACGCGCAACATCGCGCCCGCGGGTGTACTTGAGGGCGTTGCCGATCAAATTGGTCAGCGCCATGTTGAGAAAGGCCGGGTCGGCGTGGACCTTGGGCAGCTCGGCGACCTGCCATTGCACCTGGCGCCCGGCATAGTCGGGCGCCGTTTCGTTGCGGATGGCCTCGACCAGCGTGTTGAGGTCCACATCCGACAAGCGTAGCGCCGAGCGGCCCATCTGCGAGAAGTTGAGCAGGTTGTCGACCAGGGTGCCGGCGAAGGCGGCCGCCTCCTCGATATGCGACAAGAAGCGCCGGCCGCGCTCGGACAGGTGCTCGCCCTCGATTTCGCCGAGCAGCTCGCTGTAGCCGGCAATGTGCCGCAGCGGTGCACGCAGGTCGTGGGACACGCTGTAGGAGAACGCTTCGAGCTCCTTGTTCGAGCGTTTCAGCTCACCGGCCAGTTCAGCCAGCTCTTCGGCCTTGCGCAGCACGATGCCCAGTACCGCGCTGCGCAGCTCCAGCACGCTTTCGATGATCAGCGGGTTCCACGGGGCGCTGAAACCGCGCACTTCTTCCTGCCAGCGATCGAAACTGTGCCGCGGGTGCAGGTTGCCTTGGGTGTCGGGCAGTTTTTCCGGGCGCCCGGCCCAGTTCACCGTATGCCGCTGTTCGGGGCGGAACCACAGCAGATAGTGCGAGTGGATCTGCGAGATGGCCACTGCCAGCACGCCACCGACGTGCTCGGCCAGCTCCGGCAGCAGGTCGATGTCGCGGCGCACATTGTCGCTGTGAAACACTCCGTCGCCATCATGTTGCCCCAGCCAGTGCACCAGCGCGTTGACCTGGGCGGCCGGCGGGGTGCTGCCGATCAAGTCGCAACGTTCGGCGCTGATGATCGCAGCGCCCGTGGCGTCGGCGAACTGCAGCATGACCTCGGGCAGGGCCTGCAGGCCCTCGCTGATGCTGTCGTGGTCGGCCATCGCGGCGAGCATGCGCACGATGCGCTGGCGCAGGTCGAGCAATTGGCGCGTGCTGTTGTGCGACTCGTGCGCCTCGATCTGCAGCGACAGCATGCTGGCCAGCAGTTCGCAGGCGGTGCGGGTGCGAAAGTCCACGCGGCGCGGGGTGGTGTGGTGGCACGACACCAGGCCCCAGAGCTTGCCGTCGACCACGATCGACAGCGACATCGACGCCAGCGTGCCCATGTTGCGCATGTACTGCAGGTGCACCGGCGACACGCTGCGCAGCGAGGCGAAGCTCATGTCCAAAGCCTTGCCGCTGCGCGGGTTGATGGCCGGTACCAGCATCGAGGGCTGATAGTCGGCGTCCTCGATCACCCGGATGCGGTTTCTGCGGTACAGCTCGCGGGCCTGCTGCGGAATGTCCGAGGCCGGGAAGCAATGGCCGAGAAAGCGTGGGTAGCCGGGGTCGGCTTCTTCGCTCAGCACCTTGCCCACGCCCGCCTCGTCGAAGCGGTAGGCCTTGACCCGGCCGAAACCGGTGATCTGCTTGATCTGTTGCACCGATTGGCGCAGCAGTTCGTCGATGCTGGTGGCCTGGTGCAGGGTGCTGACGAAGGCGCGCACCAAGGGGTAGTAGTCGCCCTGCGGGCCATCCAGGCGGTTGTCTTCGAGCTCGAGGATCAGCACCTGGTCATGGCGGTGGGCGAGCACCCGCAACAGGCCCTGGCATGGGGCATCGGGGTGCAGGCGCAGGTCACCGATGTGAAACGGGAAGATCTCTTCGTCAGGCACTGCGCTGAGTTGGCCGCGCAGGTCGAACCCCGGGGCCAGCAGCTCGGGCAGCGCTCGGCCGAGCAGTTCGCTGGCCGCCAGGCCCAGCCAGCGCTGGCTGTTCTCGCTGGCCTGGAGAATGCTCAGGTCGCGTTCGTCCAGCACCAACAGGAAACCTTGCGGCTGAATGCTGCCCGGGATCTGGATCGGTTCCTCGGCGCAGCGTTCGATGGCCTGGTCGAGCGGAGTCGGGGCAGTGCTCAAGTGAATCTCCTGATGGGGCCTTCCGTGTATGGCTTGCACGGTACCAGAAGCAGGCCCGCTTTGCCGGCATATGGCCTTTTGAGGGGCAGGAAGTTCAAGGGTTTCGTCACAATCGCGGTAAATGTCTCACCGGGGCGTTGGGGTTGATCCCACATTGTTCACTCCCTTTTTACTAATGCCAAAGAGAGATATCCATCGCCCGCCACGAGCATTTCCCACTGCTACGCTCAAACTCAACCTCTTCAGACAAGGATCGACAGGTGACGGAGCGCTTTTTGGCCGGGTGGTTGGGCCTGTGGTTGAGCGGCAGTGCCGTGGCGGCGGACTTTCTGGTCGACGTGCAGGTGCTTGTGCAGCGCGGCTGCATGCTGGTCAGCCAGCAACGTGACGCCGGTGCCCAGGCCCTGGGCGTCATCGACCTGGGCAGTGCCGCGCGTCTGGATGGCCCGGGCGCGCCCTTGAGCGGCGTGCTGTACAGCCCGCGCCCGCCGCGCCTTGAGTGCAACCCCGATACCACCTACCAGGTGCGCGTCGACGGCGGCCAGCACGGTGGCGTCGGTCAGGTGCGCTACCTGGCCAATGCCGATGAGCGTGCCCGCCCGATCCCTTACCGCCTGTACCGCGATGCCGCCTGGCGTGAACCGCTGGAAGTGGGCGTGGCGCAATCGGCGCGGGTGCCGGACAGCGGCTCGGTGGAGCTGCCCCTGTACGCACGTATCGACAAACTGGCCTGGGTGCCACGGGCCGGGCTGTACGCCGACCTGCTCAAAGTCACCGTCACCTGGTAAGGAGCCCGTATGGCCAAGGACGCGCTGCAACGTACTTCACTGCTATTGCTGACACTGGGCCCGATCCTGCTGCCGGGAGGCCTGGCCCATGGCAGTAGCACCGGCTTCATTCAGGCACGCCTGGTGATCAGCGCCGCCTGCCAGGTCAACAGCAACCCGCAGCAACCGGCGACCCTCGGCAACCCCGGGCTGATCGACTTCGGCGCCCAGGGCCCGACCTGGGACCAACCTCTGGCCACACGGGTGGACGAGGCCGGCGGTGAAGGCAGCCTGCAGATCAGTTGCTCGCCGCAGGTGCGCGCGTTCAGCGTGCGCATCAACGAAGGGCTCAACGGCAGCGATGGCGTGCGTCGCCTGAGCAATGGCCGCGAAACCATCCCGTACCAGCTGGCCATCGACCCCGCCGGCAACAGCCGCTATGCCATCGGCCAGGCCCGCAACTTCGCCATCAGGGGCACCCAGCAGGTGCCCGTGCCCATTTACGGCGTGGTGGTCGCGCAGCCGCGTGCGCTGCCGGCCGGGCTGTACCGCGACACCCTCAGAGTGACCCTGGACTGGTAACACCCAAGGAGATCCCGATGCCCAAGCACTACACCCGCTGCCTGCTCGCAGGCCTTGGCCTGGCCCTGGCGTCACAGGCCCAGGCGGCCACCGTGACCGGTACCATCAGCTCGACCCTGACCCTGACCGCTGCCTGCCAGGTCAACGGCGGTACCGGTACCTCGGGGTTGAACTTCGGTACCCTGAACTTCGGTACCCAGGATGCCCTGTTCACCACCGCCAATGCCCAGGTGCTGGGCCCTGGCGGCGGTGCCATGAGCATCCTCTGCTCGTCGGGCACGGTGCCGGCGGTGCGCGTGCGCGCCGGCAGCCATGACGGCCAGTCCACCGGCGGTACCCGGGCGCTGGCCGATGGCGCCGGCAACTTCGTGCCCTACGACTTCTATACCGACTCCGGGCGCACCCAACTGCTGGCCATCGACGGCACCATCACCCTGCCCACCAGCACGGGGGTTGCCCAGACCGTCAACCTGTATGGCCAGGCGCGCGGCAAGGCGGGCCTGCCGGCGGGGGTGTACACCGACACGGTGGCGGTCGAGCTGAGCTTCTGAGCCATGCCCGGCGCGTGGCGGTTGCTTGGCCTGGGCCTTGCGCTGGCGCTGGCGCCACCGGTGCAGGCGGTCACCACCAGCACCTTCCAGGTGTCGGCGACCATTGCCGCCGGCTGCCTGGTGGTGGGCGGGGTGACGGCTTATGGCGTGCTCGACTTCGGCACCCGCTCGGCGCTGGCCACGGGGTTGGTCGGCACCTCGCTGGGCGGCACCACGGTAACCTTCCAGTGCACCCCGGGGGTTGGCCTGAGCATGAGCCTGGACGGTGGCCAGAACAGCGCCAGCGGTACCCGCAACCTCAAGCGCAGCGGCGGCACTCAACTGCTCGCCTATCAGCTGTACAGCGACGCCGCCTACAGCCAGGTGCTGGGCATCGGCAGCAGCGTCACGGTGAGCTACAGCGACCCGACCGCCATCAAGTTGCCGGTCTACGGCCGTACCACCTTGCCCGGCAACCTGCCGGCCGGGACCTACACCGATGTCGTGCAAGTGACGGTGACCTGGTAAGCCCAGGCGCCGCAAAACCAGAAGAAGGAGAGGGGCATGCGGGCAGGCGCGAAACTGGCGCGAGGAATCATCGGGCTGATGTGGCTGGCAAGCCTGCCAGCCTTCGCCGCCACCTCGGTGCTGATCTGGCCGATCGACCCGGTGCTGGAGGCCGACCAGAAGGCCGGCGCGCTGTGGCTGGAAAACCGCGGCAGCACGCCCACCAGCCTGCAGGTGCGGGTATTCGCCTGGCGCCAGGGCGAGTACCAGGAGCAGTTCCAGGCCCAGCGCGAGATCATCGGTAGCCCGCCGGTGGCCAACATCCCGCCGGGGCAGAAGCAGCTGATTCGCCTGACCCGCACCGGCAGCTCGCCGGCCGGGCAGGAGCAGGCCTACCGCATCATCATCGACGAGATCCCTTCACCGCTGCCCAGCGACCCGGCCAGCGAAGGGCCGAAAGCGGCCATTCGCCTGCAGATGCGCTACTCGGTGCCGCTGTTCGTCTATGGCGAGGGGCTGTGGGGCAAGGCCGACCCCGAAGGCAAACGCAGCGCCGACGGCGTCGGCAAGCCGCAGTTGAGCTGGCGGGCGGTGTCGGTGCAGGGCAAGCCCTATGTAGAGCTGCGCAACACCGGCCCGGTGCATGCACGGCTGACCGACGTGGTGCTGCAGCAGGGCGGCCAGGAGCGGCCGCTGGTGGAGGGGCTGTTGGGCTATGTGCTGCCCGGCGCCAGCATGCGCTGGCCGGCCCCGTCCGCACCCGGCGCGGCCAGTGTGCTCAAGGGCCGGGTCAACGGCCAGGATACGGCCCAGGCAATCAAGCAAGGCCAGTAGTGACAAGAACCGGTGAACGTCAGGGCCCAGGGAGGACCCGGCAATGGTTGGAAATCGTGTGTGAGCTGGGCGCGGGCGGTAACGCATCGGTTGTGGCTGGGCCTGGCCGTGCTGGGGCCCGGCCTGGCGGTGGCCGACGAGCTGCCGCCGCCGCCGACCGAAAGCGCGGCCACAGCCGATGCCACGCTCTACCTCGACCTGCTGGTGAATCAGGTGGGCAAGGCTGAGCTGGTGCCGGTGCAGCAGCGGGCAGGGCGCCTGTACCTGCCAAGCGAGGTGCTGCGTGACGCCGGCATCAAGCTGCCGGGCAACCCGCAGGGCGAGGTGGCACTGGACGACATCCCCGGCCTGCACAGCGACTACGACAGCCAGAACCAGCGCCTGCTGCTGCAAGTACCGCCGGCCTGGCTGCCCGACCAGCAGGTGGGGGACCGTGGCCTGTACCCGGCCAGCGATACCCGCACCAGCTTCGGCGCGCTGCTCAACTACGATGCCTACCTCAACGACACCGACGATGGCGGCACTTACCTGGCTGCCTGGAACGAGCTGCGCCTGTTCGACACCTGGGGCAGCTTCTCCACCACCGGGCAGTGGCGCCAGTCGTTCAACGGCGCGCAAAGCGACACGCGCCAGGGCTTCTTGCGCTACGACACCACCTTCCGCTACACCGACGAGCAGCGTCTGCTCAGTTACGAGGTGGGCGACCTGGTGACCGGCGCCTTGCCCTGGACCACCTCGGTGCGGGTCGGCGGCCTGCAGCTGTCGCGGGACTTCGGCGCCCGCCCGGACCTGGTCACCTACCCGCTGCCGGCGTTTGCCGGTGAGGCTGCGGTGCCGACTTCGCTGGACCTGTTCATCAACGGCTACAAGACCAGCAGCACCGACCTGCAGCCAGGCCCCTACACCCTGACCAACGTGCCGTTCATCAACGGTGCCGGCGAGGCGGTGGTGGTGACCACCGATGCCCTGGGCCGCCAGGTGTCCACCACGCTGCCGTTCTACGTCACCAGCAGCCTCTTGGCCAAGGGGCTGTCGGACTTCTCGGTGGCGGCCGGCAGCCTGCGCCGCGACTACGCCGTGCGCGACTTCGCCTATGGCCCCGGGGTGGCCTCGGCCAGCCTGCGCCATGGGCTGTCGGACTTCTTCACCCTGGAGACCCATGCCGAGACGTCCGAATCACTGATGCTCGGCGGCCTGGGCGGTAACCTGCGGGTGGGGACGTTCGGTGTGCTCAACGCCGCCGTGGCGCAGAGCCGCTTCGACGGCGACAGCGGCCAGCAGGTGGCGTTGGGTTACCAGTACAACAGCCGGCGCCTCGGCTTCAATTACCAGCGCATCGAGCGCCACGGCGAGTACGCCGACCTGTCGCTGGTCGACAGCCCCTACACCCGCCTGAGCCGGCGCAGCGAGCAGGCCACCGTGAGCCTGAACCTGGACAGCTACGGCAGCCTGGGCGCCGGCTACTTCGACATCCGCGCCGGTGATGGCTCGCGCACGCGGCTGCTCAACCTCAGCTGGAGCAAGCCGCTGTGGGGCAACAGCAGCCTGTACCTGTCGGCCAACCGCGACATTGGCGACAGCCAGTGGGCGGTGCAGGCGCAACTGGTGATCCCCTTCGACCTGCGCGGCACCCTGGCCCTGAGCGCCGAGCGCAGCAAGGACGGCCAGGACCTGCAGCGGGTCAACTACAGCCGCGCGGTGCCGGTGGGCGGCGGCGTGGGTTACAACCTGGGCTACGCCACCGGCGGTACTACCGGCGACTACCGCCAGGCTGACCTGACCTGGCGCCTGCAATCGGTGCAGTTGCAGGCGGGGATGTACGGCAGCAGCGAGCAGATGACCCGCTGGGCCGATGCCAGCGGCTCGCTGGTACTGATGGATGCCGGGCTGTTTGCCGCCAACCGCATCGATGATGCCTTTGTGGTGGTCAGCACCAGTGGCTATGGCAATGTGCCGGTTCGCTACGAAAACCAGCTGGTCGGCCGCACCGACCGCAACGGCCACCTGCTGGTGCCCTACAGCAGCGGTTACTACCGCGGCAAGTACGAGATCGACCCCATGGAGCTGCCGGCCGATGTGCTGGCGCCGCAGGTGGAACAGCGCGTGGCGGTGCGCCGTAACAGCGGCTACCTGCTGGAGTTCCAGCTGCGCCGGGTGCTGGCGGCCAGCCTGGTGCTGGTGGACAGTAAGCAGCAGGACCTCAAGCTGGGCAGCCGCGTGCTGCACCAGGAGAGTGGCGCAGAGGCAGTGGTGGGCTGGGATGGCCTGGTATACCTGGAGAACCTCTCACCGAACAACCACCTGCAGGTGCAGAAGGCCGATGGCGGGCAGTGCCAGGTCGAGTTCGCGCTGCCCGAAGGGGAGGGGCCGATCCCGCTGATCGGCCCGCTGGTGTGCCAGTGAGGTTGCGCCATGGGCTGTTGTTGCTGGCAGCACTGCTGCCGGGCACGTCCTGGGCGTTGTGTGGCGTGGTGGCCACCGCGCCGGCGGCGTTCGGCTCGATCAACTCGACCCTGGTGCGCACCACGGTGCAAAACGCCTCCACCACCAATGCCGGGTTGCAATGCACCGGCTCGCTGCTGTCGCTGCTGGTGAGTACCGACCATATCTACGCCACCATTACCGCCACTACCGGCGGGCTGGTAGGGCCGACCGGCGATGTGATCCCGTACACCATCTATGCCAACAACACGACCAGCTACCCGATCACCCGCGGCACCCAGTTCGATTTCGCCCGCAACAACCTGATCGACGCCCTCGGGCTGCTCAATGGCAACACACCCAAGACCGTTCCGCTGTTCATGCGCACCGTGGTAGGGGCCAATGTTGCCGCCGGCACCTACACCGAAACCCTGAACATTGCCTGGGCCTGGAACTACTGCGCGGGGATCGGCCTGGGCAATATCTGCCTGGGGCGCGATAACGGCGCTGGCAACCAGACCGTCACGGTGACCCTGACGGTGACCAACGATTGCCAGATCACCACCCCCAACATCAGCTTCGGCAGTGCGCCGGTGGTGGCCGGGTTCGCTACGGTGAATCAGAGCGTGAGCCTGTCGTGCACCAAGGGCAGCGCTTATACAGTGGGGCTGGATGACGGCCAGAACGTTTCGGGTGGGCGCCGGCGGATGAAGTCGGGTACCGGCAACTACCTGGCCTATGACATCTTCAAGAGCGCCGGCACTACCCGCTGGGGCTCGGTGGGCGCGGCGCGGCGTTCGAGCAGCGATGCCAACGTGAACCCGGGCAACGGCACCGGTACCGGCAGCCAGGTGTTCAACTACAACGCCAAGGTGTACACCGACCAGGCCACGCCGCCAGCGGGGAGTTACCTGGACAATGTGATCCTGGATGTGGCGTTTTGAGCAGTCCTGCCGCCTGACGTGCGCAACTCTGTAGGAGCGGGGGGGGGTGGGGGGGGGGGGGGGGGGGGGGGGGGGGGGGGGGGGGGGGGGGGGGGTGGTGGGTTGGGGGGGGGGGGGGGGGGGGGGGGGGGGCGGGGTANNNNTGTCGCGAAAGGGCTGCGCAGCAGCCCCGGCGATTTTGCATGATGTCGAGATCCTGGGGCTGCTGCGCAGCCCTTTCGCGACACAAGGCCGCTCCTACAGGGGGCGCGCGACTTTCAACGCAAATCGTCGACCATCTTCAACAGCGTCTCCAGCACCGCCCCGGCCAGCTTCTTCGAGCGTGCGCCCGACCACTCGGCTACAGGCTCCGGCGCATCGTCGTGGTCCTTGAACGGCATTTCCAGGGTCAGCGACAGGCAGTCGTAAGTCTGGCCCACGGCATTGCACGCCAAGGTCATGTTGGCCTGACCGGGTTCGTCGCGGGTGTAGCCGTACTTCGTCTGGAAGTCTGCGGTCAGGCTGCACAGGGTGCTGCGAAACTGCTCCTCAAGCTTGGCGATGCGCGGGGTATAGCCCGGGTTACCTTCGCAGGCGGCGGTGAACACGTGGGGGATTTCCTCGTCGCCATGGGCATCGACGAAGGCGTCCACGCCGTACAGCTTCATTTGGCTCTGGGCGAAGAACACCTCGGGGCTGTGCTCGACACTGGCGTCCTGCCAGGCGCGGTTGAGGTCCTTGCCCTTGAAGTTGGTGCGCAGGTGGCCGAGGAAGGCGCCGTCGGGATTCATGTTGGGGATCAGGTACAGGTCGGCCTTGGTCAGCAGTTGCTGGATGCTTGCATCGTTGGCTTCGAGGCGGTCGATCACACCTTCCATGAACCACTCGGCCATGTGCTCGCCGGGGTGCTGCTGGGCGATGATCCACAGCTTGCGCTTGTTCGCGTCACCGGTACCGGCGCGCAGCAGCGGGATATCGCGGCCCTGCACGCTGCGCCCGCTGGCCAGCAGTTCGACGCCGGGGATGCCACGGGCGCGCTCGATCAGCTGGTTGTGGCGGGCGCGGGGGTAGGGCTCGAAGTAGGCGAACCAGATCTGCTCCTGCTCGGCCTGCACCTCGAAGCGCAGGGCCTGGCCATCGAACTGGCTGGGTACGCGGAACCAGCTTTGCTGGTCGTAGGAGGCAACGGCGTTGTAGCCGCTCCAGGCGTTCTTGTAGGCGGACTGGTGGGCGTTGTCCAGGCTGAAGCGATGGACCTGGCCGGGGGTGAGGCCGCTGACCTTGAAGTGGAACCACTGGAAGTGGCCGCTGTGGGTGTCGGGGCGGATGTTCAGGCGAACCTGCGCGGGGTTGCTGGCGTCCAGCACCTGAATGTTGCCGGAATCGAAGTCGCAGTCGATGTGCAGCGGGGACAGCGTCACGGTCATTGCCAGGCTCCTGTCTTGGCGTTGTTGTGACGCTAACTGTACACCGCTTGGCGGTGGGGGTGTCATGCGCTTGGCATGGCCGGCTGGGTACTTGTAGGAGCGGCCTTGTGTCGCGAAAGGGCTGCGCAGCAGCCCCATATTCTCGGCTTCATGCAAAATTGCTGGGGCTGCTGCGCAGCCCTTTCGCGACACAAGGCCGCTCCTACAAGGGGATGCGGCGCCTGTGCAGGCCGGGCTTCAGGCCAGCAGGCCTAGCGCCAGCAGCGCGGCGGCGCCGAGCCCGATGGCAATCGAGCAACCGCCCAGCGACAACGCCGCGCGGCCCTGGCGGTACCAGCCGTCATGGCCAAGCTGGCGCGCTGGGGCCAGCAGGCTGCGCCAGCGCAGTTCGGTCTGGTGGAAGGCGTGCAGGTGTTCGGGGGCGGCGTCCAGCCAGCGGCGAAAATCAATGCGCTCGCAAGCGGTGGCCTGCGGGCTCTGCAGGCGTACGTACCACTGGATGGCAACACTGGCCAGGGCATCGCCCGGCTCGCGGGTGGTTTGCAGAGCCTGGTTCATGTGGCGTTCGATGCTGAGCAGCGGCAGCGACAGGCGCTGGGCAATGTCGGCGAAGCCCAGCTGGTCGAGGCGGCCCAGCAGAAACACCTGCTGTACCCGCCGCGGCAGGCGCTTGAGCGCATGCAGCAGGGTGTCTTCAGCGTGCTGTTCGGCGGTGCGCGGGTCGTGCTCGAGGGGCAGCAGCAAACGGCTCATGGGCAGCTCCTTGCTCAGCATATAGAAGGGGGAGGGGGCATCTTCCGTGACGCGAAACCAGCTTAGTCTTAACGAGATTGATTCTCAAGTGCTGATTCGGCAAAGATTTGTAATGAGCGTTCACGCTCTGAAACATTTTTGCTATCATCGCCGCCATCAACGATCTTCATTAGCCTGAAGAGCAAAAAAAATGACCCGGCAAAAAGCCGGGTCAAAAACCGTGATTAGCCTGATGAGGAGATAATCTGAGAGTCCGACCTGAGGACTTTGCAGGTTATCCAGCGGGTCTCGCGACCAGCTGAGTGCAATAATAATCGTTATCATTTGCCAGTCAATTGTTTTTTGCCGTATCCGGTAAAAAACTTTGCTGGCGCACGCCTCATCCCCGCCAAGCGGCGTTCTGCCGCTGTGCGGCCATCACGTCTCCCTTGCTTTCTTTATTCCTGTTCCATGGCTTCGCGCTGCTCCAGCAGGGCGCGGGACATGTTGATCATGTGCATCAGCGCAAATACCACTTCACGTGTCGTGCCCTGCAGGTGGCTGGCGGTTTCGTGCGCCGTGGCGGCGGCGCAACGCAGCAGCTCCGAGGCGTGGTCGCTGGCCTGTTGGCGGGTGACGCCTTCGCGCAGCGTCCATAGCGTGCGTTCCAGGTCGGGGGCGCTGGGGGTGGGGTTGAGGTAGAAGTCGAGGGCGCGACGGGCGGCTTCGGTGTCGAGTTCTGTATCCGTTTTTTTCGAACTGCTCATCCTGATGTACCTGCAAATGCCAATCGGGTAAGGGTGTCAGCCGATATTAATACTTGAAGTATTTTTCCGTGATTCAAGAAATAATACTTGATGTGTATTGAGCGCTGAGGGGCAGTCCGTATCGTGCCTGCGATGAACATGGACAAATGGATTGCCCTCGTCCGGGAACGGATCGAGGAGCTGGATATCTCCCAGGAGTACCTGGCAGAACGCGTCGGGGTTTCCCAGGGCAGCGTCGGCCATTGGCTGCGCAAACGCCGGCAACCGCGGGTCGATTCGATGAACCGGGTGTTCGTCGAGTTGGGCATGCCCCACTACCAGGTGAGCATGCAACTGCGTGTGCTCGGCCAGGTGGGCGAGCAGCCCGGCCGCTATGCACTGGAAGACGACGATGATGACGATGACGGCCAGGCCAGGTACTTCGTGTGCTTTCGCTACCCGCTACGCCAGTGGGCGGCTTTGGGGCAGGCGCAGGCCGAGCCGCCCGAAGCCTTCGAACAGACCGACTACATGGCTCGGGGCAAGGCGTTCTGGCTGACGGTGGAAAACGACACCATGAGCGCCGCCAGCGGCAAGAGCGTGCCAGAAGGCGCGCGTATTCTGGTCGACGATGGCGTGGCGGCCGAGCCGGGCAAGCTGGTGATCGCCCGGTTGCCCGGCAAGTCGGCGATCTTCAGGCAACTGGCCGAGGAGGGCGGGCAGCTGTACCTCAAGGCCCTGAACAACGCCTACCCGACGCTGGTGTGCGAGGAGGGCTGCGAGTTTCTCGGCGTCGTGGTGAAGATGCACGCCAGTTTGTAGCCTGTACCGGCCCCATCGCCGGCAAGCCGGCTCCTACAGAACAAATCACAAGTCGTTGATTTAACAGATGACTCTGTGGGAGCGGCTTCAGCCGCGAACACCGGCGAAGCCGGTGCCATCTACCGCGGCGCCTGATTCGCGGCTAAAGCCGCTCCCACAGGTACGGCGCTTGCTTCAGACCTGTGGTGTGCCTGTAGGAGCCGGCTTGAGCTCAGGCCTCCATCTCCACCAGCACCGCCCCCTCACTGACCATTTCCCCCTCCTGGCACATCACCGCCTTCACCATGCCATCGTGCGGCGCACGGATGCTGTGCTCCATCTTCATCGCCTCCAGCACCACCAGCGCGGTACCTGCCGCTACCTGTTGGCCCGGCTCCACCAGCACCCGCACGATACTGCCGTTCATGGGCGCAGCCAGGCCGCCCTGGTGGCCGTGGCTGGCCTCGGCAGCGGCGATCGGGTCATGGCGGGTGACGGTATGCAGTTCGCCTTGCCACTGCAGGTACAGGCTGTCGCCACGACGCACGGCCAGGTAGCGGCGGCGCACGCCGTCCTGGTCATGCCACAGCTGTTCGCCATCGAGCTGCCAGTTGGACGGCGCGCTGCGCTCCAGGGCGACGGCTTGCTCCTCGCCGTCGCATTGCAGGTGCAGGCTGCTGCGCGCTGGCAGGCCCAGGCGCAGGCCGTCACGGACGGGCCATGGTGAGCTGGGGTCATCCGCTCGCAGGCGCGCGGGCTCGCTCTGCAGCCAGGCTTCGGCGGCCGCTTCCCAGAACGTGGCGGGCAACGGCTCCACGGCGGGCAACAGCACCTGCTGGTGGCGCGGGATGAAACCGGTATCCAGCTCGGCAGCGGCAAACGCCGGGTGCGCGAGGATGCGCCGCAGGAAGGCGATGTTGGTTTTCAGCCCGCCGATGGCGAACTCATCGAGCATCGCCAGCAGGCGCAGGCGCGCCTGTTCGCGGTCCTGGCCCCAGGCAATCAGCTTGCCCAGCATTGGGTCGTAGAACGGCGATACCACATCACCCTCGCTGACCCCGCTGTCCACCCGGCGCCCCTCACCCGGTGCCGATTCGCGGTACAGCGCAAGCGTACCGGTGGCCGGCAAGAATTCATTGGCTGGGTCTTCGGCGTAAAGCCGCACCTCGATGGCGTGGCCGCGCAGCGGTACCTGCTCTTGGGTGATCGGCAGTGCCTCGCCGCAGGCCACGCGAATTTGCCAGGCCACCAGGTCCAGCCCGGTGATGGCCTCGGTGACCGGGTGCTCCACCTGCAGGCGGGTGTTCATTTCCATGAAGAAAAACTCGCCGCGGGCATCGAGCAAAAACTCCACGGTGCCGGCCCCTACGTAGCCGATGGCCTGGGCCGCGCGCGCCGCAGCCTCGCCCATGGCCTGGCGCAGCTCGGGCGACAGCCCCGGCGCTGGCGCTTCTTCCACCACCTTCTGGTGGCGACGCTGGATCGAGCAGTCGCGCTCGTTGAGGTACAGGCAGTGGCCGTGCTGGTCGGCAAACACCTGAATCTCCACATGGCGTGGCTTGAGCACGTACTTTTCCACCAGCATGCGCGCATCGCCGAACGAAGCCTGGGCTTCGCGTTGCGCCGAGGCCAGGGCATCGGCCAATTCACTTTCCTGCTCCACCACCTTCATGCCCTTGCCGCCACCGCCGGCGCTGGCCTTGAGTAGCACCGGGTAGCCGATGCGCTGGGCGGCGGCGCGGAAGGTCTCGAGGTCCTGGGCTTCGCCGTGGTAACCGGGCACCAGCGGCACCCCGGCCGCCTCCATCAGCGCCTTGGCCGCCGATTTGCTGCCCATGGCGTCGATGGCGCTGGCCGGCGGGCCAAGGAAGATCAGCCCGGCTTGTTCGATGGCGCGGGCAAAGCCTGCGTTCTCCGACAAAAAACCATAGCCCGGGTGAATGGCCTGGGCGCCGCTGGCGCGGGCGGCGGCAATCAGTTTGTCGACCACCAGGTAGCTGTCGGCGGCCTTGCTGCCGCCCAGGTCGACGCGAGTATCGGCTTCGCGGCTGTGGCGCGCATCGCGGTCGGTGGCGCTGTGCACCGCCACGGTTGTCAGGCCCATGGCCTTGGCGGTGCGCATCACGCGGCAGGCGATCTCGCCGCGGTTGGCCACCAGCAAGGTGGTCAGGGTAGGGCGGCTCATGGGCGCGGCTCCTTCTTGTATTCGGCTTGCCAGGCGGGGCGGCGCTTTTCGAGGAAGGCGCGCAGGCCTTCCTGGCCTTCTGCGCTGACGCGAATGCGGGCGATGGTGTTCTCGCAGTAGCGGCGCAGGGCCGGGCTCAGTTCACCGTCGTCCACCTCGCGCAGCAGGTCCTTGGTGGCGCGCAATGCCTGCGGGCTGTTGTGCAGCAGGTTATCGACCCAGGCTTCAACCTGGGCGTCCAGCTCGGAGGCCGGGTAAACCTCGGCCAGCAGCCCCAGTTCGCGGGCGCGCTCGCCGCTGAAGCGTTCTGCGGTGAGGGCGTAGCGGCGGGTGGCGCGCTCGCCGATGGCCTTGACCACGAACGGGCTGATCACCGCCGGGGCCAGGCCGATGCGCACCTCTGACAGGCACAGTTGCGCGTCAATAGTACCGATGGCCATGTCGCAGCAACTGATCAGCCCCAGCGCACCGCCAAAGGCCGCGCCCTGTACCACGGCCAGGGTAGGCACCTTGAGCCGATGCAGGGCGTACATCAGCTCGCCCAGCTCGCGGGCGTCATCCAGGTTGGTGTTGAAGTCCAGTTGTGCCGACTGCTGCATCCAGGCAAGGTCGGCCCCGGCGCTGAAGTGCCGGCCACGCCCGCGCAGCAGCACGAAGCGCAGGCTGGTGTCGTCGGCCAGGCGGTCGAGGGCGACGATCAGCTCGCGGATCATCTGCGCGTTGAAGGCGTTGTTCTTGTCCTCACGACTGAGCCACAGGGTGGTGAAGCCGCGGGGGTCTTTTTCCAGTTCAAGGGTGTCAAAGTCGGTCATGGGTCACATCCGGAAAATGCCGAAGCGGCTCTGTTCGATCGGCGCGTTCAGCGCGGCGGACAGCGCCAGGCCCAGTACATCGCGAGTCTGCGCCGGGTCGATGACGCCGTCGTCCCACAGCCTGGCGCTTGAGTAGTAGGGGTGGCCCTGGCGCTCGTACTGGTCGAGGATCGGCTGCTTGAGCGCGCGCTCGTCCTCGGCGCTGAACACCTCGCCACTGCGCTCGCTCTGCTCGCGCTTGACCTGCGCCAGCACGCCTGCAGCCTGCTCGGCGCCCATCACGCCGATGCGCGCGTTGGGCCACATCCACAAAAAGCGCGGGTCGTAGGCGCGCCCGCACATGCCGTAGTTGCCGGCGCCAAAGCTGCCGCCGATGATTACCGTGAACTTCGGCACCTGGGCGCAGGCCACGGCGGTCACCAGCTTGGCACCGTGCTTGGCGATGCCGCCTTCTTCGTACTTTTTGCCGACCATGAAGCCTGTGATGTTCTGCAGGAACAGCAGCGGGATGCCGCGCTGGCAGGCCAGCTCGATGAAGTGCGCGCCTTTTTGCGCCGCCTCGGCGAAGAGGATGCCGTTGTTGGCCAAAATGGCCACCGGGTAGCCGTGCAGATGGGCGAAGCCGCACACCAGGGTGGTGCCGAACAGCGCCTTGAACTCGTCGAACTGCGAGCCGTCCACCAGCCGCGCGATCACCTCGCGCACATCGAACGGCTGCTTGGCATCGGCCGGTACCACGCCGTACAGCTCCTCGGCGTTGTACAAGGGCGCAATCGGCGCCTGGCACTGCAGCTTGCCCTGCTTGTGCCAGTTGAGGTTCGCCACGCAGCGCCTGGCGATGGCCAGGGCATGTTCGTCGTTGTCGGCATAGTGGTCGGCCACGCCGCTGGTGCGGCAGTGCACGTCGGCACCCCCTAAGTCTTCGGCGCTGACCACTTCACCGGTGGCCGCCTTCACCAAGGGGGGGCCGGCGAGGAAGATGGTTGCCTGCTGGCGCACCATGATCGCCTCGTCGGCCATCGCCGGTACATAGGCGCCACCGGCGGTGCACGAGCCCATCACCACGGCGATTTGCGGGATGCCCAGCGCGCTCATGTTGGCCTGGTTGAAGAAGATCCGCCCGAAGTGCTCGCGGTCGGGGAACACCTCGTCCTGGCGCGGCAGGTTGGCGCCGCCGGAGTCCACCAGGTAGATGCACGGCAGGCGGTTCTGCAGGGCAATGGTCTGCGCGCGCAGGTGCTTTTTTACGGTCAGCGGGTAGTACGAGCCGCCTTTGACCGTGGCGTCGTTGGCCACGATCATGCATTCCACGCCTTCGACCCGGCCAATGCCGGCAATCACCCCGGCGGCAGGCACGTCTTCGCCATACACCTCATGGGCGGCCAACTGGCCGATTTCCAGGAATGCCGAGCCGGTATCCAGCAGGCGGTCGATGCGCTCGCGCGGCAGCAGCTTGCCGCGCGAGGTGTGCCGCTGCTGGGCCTTGGGCCCGCCGCCCTGGGCGATGTGGGCGAGCAGGCCGCGCAAGGCGCCGACCTGTTCGAGCATGGCCGCGCGGTTGGCGGCAAATTCTGCCGAGCGCGGGTTGAGCTGGGTATGCAGGGTAGCCATGAACGCCAGTTCCTTGTGCTCAGCGGGTTTCGTTGAACAGTTCGCGGCCGATCAGCATCCGGCGGATCTCGCTGGTGCCGGCACCGATCTCGTACAGCTTGGCGTCGCGCAGCAGGCGCCCGGCCGGGAATTCATTGATGTAGCCGTTGCCACCGAGAATCTGGATCGCCTCCAGGGCCATCTGCGTGGCGCGCTCGGCGGTGTAGAGGATTACCCCGGCGGCGTCCTTGCGCGTGGTCTCGCCGCGGTCGCAGGCCTGGGCCACGGTGTACAGGTAGGCGCGGCTGGCGTTGAGCTGGGTGTACATGTCGGCGATCTTGCCCTGGATCAGCTGGAACTCGCCGATGCTTTGGCCGAACTGCTTGCGGTCGTGGATGTACGGCACCACCAGGTCCATGCAGCTTTGCATGATGCCGGTCGGCCCGCCAGACAGCACCACGCGCTCGTAGTCCAGGCCGCTCATCAGCACCCGCACGCCGCCGTTGAGCTGGCCGAGAATGTTTTGCTCAGGCACCTCGACATCATCGAAGAACAGCTCGCAGGTGTTGGAGCCGCGCATGCCGAGCTTGTCGAACTTGTTGCTACGGCTGAAACCTTTCCAGTCGCGCTCGACAATGAACGCAGTGATGCCGTGGGCACCCTTGTCCAGGTCGGTCTTGGCGTAGATCACGTAGGTGTTGGCGTCGGGGCCGTTGGTGATCCAGGTCTTGCTGCCGTTGAGCACATAGCGGTCGCCGCGTTTTTCGGCGCGCAGTTTCATCGACACCACGTCGGAGCCGGCGTTGGGTTCGCTCATGGCCAGGGCGCCGATGTGCTCGCCGCTGATCAGCTTGGGCAGGTACTTGAGCTTCTGCTCGTGAGTGCCGTTGCGGTTGATCTGGTTGACGCACAGGTTGGAGTGGGCGCCGTACGAAAGGGCCACCGAGGCCGAGCCGCGGCTGATTTCCTCCATGCTCACCACGTGGGCCAGGTAGCCCAGGCCGGCGCCGCCGTATTCTTCGGCAACGGTGATGCCCAGCAGGCCCATGTCGCCGAACTTGCGCCACATGTCGGCGGGGAACAGGTTGTCGTGGTCGATCTGCGCGGCGCGCGGGGCCAGCTCTGCGGCGACGAAGGTGCGCACCTGGTCACGCAGCATGTCGATGGTCTCGCCCAGGGCGAAGTTCAGGGTCGGGTAATGCATGGCGGGGCACCTTGTTGTTCTTGAAATTGGGTTACACCCTAGTCCATGGCCTTGTCGCCGTCCCTGTAGGAGCGGGCTTGCCCGCGAATGCGTCAGCAGGCCCGGCACTGTTGCCCGAGGGGGCGCTATCGCGGGCAAGCCCGCTCCTACAGGGGATGCGTAGCACCATTGACCTGGGTTTTGCTTTTCACCTTTACGTTAACGTAAACCTCGATATGCCCCTTGTCTAGTCACCTTTACGTAAACGTCAACATGGTCCACAGTTAACGCCGCCTGCTTCAGTCATGCCCAGAACAATCACAAGAAGGGATGCCCATGCCTCAACCCAGCCATACCTGCGGCCGCCAGGACAAACCGCTGCTTACCCTCACCATCGGCCAGGCCTTCGACGCCACCGTGGCCCGCCATCCCGAACGCGAGGCGCTGGTGGTGCGCCACCAAGGCCTGCGCTACAGCTGGGGGCAACTGGCCGAGCAAGTCGACACCCATGCCCGGGCGCTGATGGCGCTGGGCGTGGCGGTGGGCGAGCGGGTCGGCATCTGGGCGCCCAACTGCGCCCAGTGGTGCATCCTGCAACTGGCCGCGGCCAAGGTCGGCGCGATCCTGGTCAACATCAACCCCGCGTATCGCACAGGCGAGCTGGAATACGTACTGCGCCAGTCCGGCTGCCGTTGGCTGGTGTGCGCCGGTGCGTTCAAAACCTCCAACTACCACGCCATGCTGCAGGAACTGGTGCCGGAGCTGACCAGCCAGGCGATTGGCCAGTTGCACAGCGAGCGCCTGCCCGACCTGCGCGGCGTGGTCAGCTTGGCTGCCGAACCGCCGCCAGGTTTTTTGCCCTGGGCGGCGCTGGCGGGGCGGGCAGGGGAAATCGACCCCGGCATATTCGAGCAGCGTCAGAACAACCTGCAGTTCGACCAACCGGTGAACATCCAGTACACCTCCGGCACCACCGGCGCGCCCAAGGGCGCCACCCTCAGCCACTACAACATCCTCAACAACGGCTACATGGTCGGCGAAAGCCTGGGCCTGACCGAGCACGACCGCATGGTGATCCCGGTGCCGTTGTACCACTGCTTCGGCATGGTCATGGCCAACCTTGGCTGCATCACCCATGGCAGCACAATGATTTACCCCAACGACGCCTTCGACGCCGAACTCACCCTGCGCGCCGTGAGTGACGAGCGCGCCAGCATTCTTTATGGCGTGCCGACCATGTTCATCGCCATGCTCGACCACCCGCTGCGCCCGCAACTGGACCTCACCACCCTGCGCAGCGGCATCATGGCCGGCGCCACCTGCCCGATCGAGGTAATGCGCAAGGTCATCGACCAACTGCACATGGCCGAAGTGCAGATCGCCTACGGCATGACCGAAACCAGCCCGGTGTCGTTGCAGACCGGCCCCGACGACGGCCTTGAACTGCGCGTGACCACGGTAGGCCGCACCCAGCCGCAGCTGGAAACCAAGCTGGTAGGCGCCGACGGCGGCATCGTCCCGCGCGGCGAAATTGGCGAACTATGCACCCGCGGCTACAGCGTGATGCTCGGCTACTGGGGCAACCCCCAGGCTACCGCCGAGGCCATCGACCCGGCCGGCTGGATGCACACCGGCGACCTGGCGGTGATGAACGATGACGGCTACGTGCGCATTGTCGGGCGCAACAAGGACATGATCATCAGGGGCGGCGAGAACATCTACCCGCGCGAACTGGAGGAGTTCTTCCACACCCACCCGGCGGTGGCCGAGGCGCAGGTGGTGGGCATTCCGTGCAGCCGCTACGGCGAGGAGGTGGTGGCGTGGATCCGCCTGCACCCGGGGCACAGCGTCACGGCGGATGAATTGCAGCAGTGGTGCAAGGCGCGGCTGGCGCACTTCAAGGCGCCAAGGCATTTCCGTTTTGTCGACGAGTTCCCGATGACGGTGACGGGCAAGGTGCAGAAGTTCAGGATGCGCGAGATCAGTGTGGAGCTGCTGTCGGGGCAATAGCCCCCGTAGAAACCGGTCGGGCGTGCGGTAATGTCAGTCAGTCAACGAAATTGGGGCCGCTGTGCGGCCCTTCGCGGGCAAGCCCGCTCCCACAGGTAAAGCGCCAGCTTGAGGCTTTGCGCGTTCCTGTGGGAGCGGGCTTGCCCGCGAAGGGCTGCAAAGCAGCCCCATTGGAAACGCTGAAACGCTAACTGACAGGTATCAGGGCGGGCGGCCTGTTTCTCTTCAAACTCATGGCTTTCGCACAATCCCGATAAGTTCGTCTACTGTCATCGGCTCGGCGAAGTCGATGTGCACCTGTGTGGGTGAGCGCGATCAGCTGCCTTTTGCGTTCTTTTTGATGTAGTCCACGACTTGTTGAACAGTGGTGAGCTTCTCTGTGTCTTCTTCCTTTATTTGGAAGTCGAACCTGTCTTCAAGCTCCACGACCAACTCGACTGTGTCGAGCGAGTCCGCCCCCAGATCTTCGCTGAACGAGGCCGCGTTTGTGACGTCGCTGTACGGTACACCCAGCTTGTCAGAAATGATTTTTTTCACGCTTGCTTCAATATCGTCATCTTCTGTGCTCATGACCGTCTCCAGATCATTGGGGTTATGACCTCTGTGGTGTAACGCTCACAGGCATTTTGCGAAACTGGCAGAAATGTCAGTTGCTGGATGCGCCAAATCAGCAGCGCAGCGCTGCACCGCTCCTGAGCACCAGCGTGAGCAGTTCGTCGAAGGTGATGTAGGTGGGCAACTGGCGAGGTATTTGAATGCCGAAGGCTTCTTCCACCAGCGCCTGCAACTCGACCATATCGAAGCTGTCGGCACCCAGCTCGTCCATCGACAGGTCCGAACGGACCATCGCCGGGCTTTGTTCGAGGAAGCTGCTGACGATCCACAGCAGGTAGGCGTCGGTGTAGTGGTGGGAACGCATGGGGCGGCCGCCGGTTGAGGGAGCTTTTTTATTTACCCGGCCAGCCGATTGGGCGCTACTGGTAGAAATGTCAGGTGCGCCTGGCCTGTATTTGTGCTCGCCTGTGTGGCCCTATCGCGGGGCAAGCCCCCCAGGCTTGTCTATCCTCTACCTCTCACCGGCGGCTCCTCGCTCGGCGGGTCGCCTACGGTGGGCGGCACGCTCGGTTTGATTGGCAGCTCGTCCGGCTCTTCTTCGGGCACCGGCGGCGGCAACGTCGGGTCGTCGATGTTCGGGTCGGGAGTTTCCGGTGGAATGGGAATGCTCATGGGCCTGACCTCGCGTGGTGAATGAAGCGGTGTTGCAGGCTTGGACTCACGCCCCGCGCCATTCGCTCAGTTTTTTTGAACCCCCACGCCCGATCACGGTTCTGAACCCTTACCGTCACAACTCTATGGAGCGAGTGCGATGTCAGGTAACGAGCCCTTCGAAAGCGTGCCGATGGCGGGCGACCACCCGGACCAGGCCATCAGCCTCTCCCAGGCGCTGCTGGCGCCGCGCATCGTGATCGAGGATGTGGGCCCCGCGCTGGACGGTGGCACCTTTGCCAGCAAGACAGTGCGCGGGCAGCAGGTCCTGGCCAGTGCCAAGGTCTACAGCGACGGCCACGACCGCCTGGCAGTGATGTTGTACTGGCGCCAGGCCCACAGCCGGCGCTGGCATACCGTGGCCATGCACTCGCCGGGCAACGACCTGTGGCTGGCCGAGTTCACCCCCACCGAACTGGGTTTGCACCTGTTCAGCATCGAGGCCTGGGTCGACCCGTTCGCCACCTACTGCCACGACCTTGAGAAAAAGTACGGCGCCGGCCAAAACGTCGAGCTGGAGCTCGAAGAAGGCCGGCTGATGCTCGGCAAGGGCATCGAGCGCAGCGAGGGTTTGCTCGGCGAACAATTGCTCGAATTGCAGCAGCGCCTGCCAAGCCTGGCAGTGGACGACCAGGTGGCGCAGCTGTTGAGTCCCGACACTCAGCGTCTGATGAGCGAGGCCGAACACCGCAGCTACCTCACCCGCAGCCGCGAATTCCCGCTGGATGTGGACCGCGAGGCGGCGCAGTTCGCCAGCTGGTACGAGCTGTTCCCGCGTTCGTGCACCGACAGCCCCGAACGCCACGGCACCTTTAACGACGTGCACCAGCGCCTGCCGATGATCCGCGACATGGGCTTTGACGTGCTGTACTTCCCGCCCATCCACCCGATCGGCCAGCAGCACCGCAAGGGCCGCAACAACGCCCTCAAGGCCCAGCCTGACGACCCCGGCAGCCCCTATGCCATCGGCAGCGCCGAGGGTGGCCACGACGCCATTCACCCGCAACTGGGCAGCCGCGAGGACTTTCGCCGGCTGGTGGCCGCCGCCGCCGAGCACGGCCTGGAAATCGCCCTGGATTTTGCCATCCAGTGCTCCCAGGACCACCCCTGGCTCAAGGACCACCCCGGCTGGTTCAGCTGGCGCCCCGACGGCACCATTCGCTACGCCGAGAACCCGCCGAAGAAATACCAGGACATCGTCAACGTCGACTTCTACGCCCCCGACGCCGTGCCCGGCCTGTGGCTGGCCCTGCGTGACGTGGTGGTGGGCTGGGTGGAGGAGGGGGTCAAGACCTTCCGCGTCGACAACCCGCACACCAAGCCGCTGCCGTTCTGGCAATGGCTGATCGCCAATGTGCGCAGCCAGCACCCCGAGGTGGTGTTCCTCGCCGAGGCCTTCACCCGCCCGGCGATGATGGCGCGCCTGGGCAAGGTGGGGTACGCCCAGAGCTACACCTACTTCACCTGGCGCAACAGCAAGCAAGAGCTGCGCGAGTACTTCGAAGAGCTCAACCGCCCGCCGCTGAGCCTGTGCTACCGGCCCAACTTCTTCGTCAACACCCCCGACATCAACCCGTACTTCTTGCAGACCTCCGGGCGCCCGGGCTTTCTCATCCGCGCAGCGCTGGCCACCATGGGGTCGGGGCTGTGGGGCATGTACTCGGGCTTTGAGCTGTGCGAGGGCACGCCGCTGCCGGGCAAGGAGGAGTACCTCGATTCGGAGAAGTACGAGATCCGCCCGCGCGACTACACCGCCCCCGGCAACATCGTCGCCGAGATTGCCCGCCTTAACCACATCCGCCGCGAAAACCGCGCCCTGCAGACGCACCTGGGGGTGCTGTTCTTGAACTGCTGGAACGAGCAGATCCTGTACTTCGCCAAGCGCACCTCCGAGCGCGACAACATCATTTTGGTAGCTATCAGCCTGGACCCGTACAACGCCCAGGAGGCCAGTTTCGAGCTGCCGCTGTGGGAGCTGGGGCTGGACGACCACGCCGACACCCAGGGCGAAGACCTGATGACCGGCCACCGCTGGACCTGGCATGGCAAGACCCAGTGGATGCGCATCGAGCCCTGGCACCAGCCGTTTGGTATCTGGCGAATCAGCAAGCAGCACTGACCCCTGTAGGAGCGGCCTTGTGTCGCGAAAGGGGCGCGAAGCGGCCCCGGGATCTCGGCGACATGACAGATTGTCGGGGCTGCTGCGCAGCCCTTTCGCGACACAAGGCCGCTCCTACAAAGGGCGTGCCTAACCCGTAAATGAAAGGAGTCGAACATGGCCAAGCGTTCCCGCCCGGCAGCCTTCATCGATGACCCGCTGTGGTACAAGGACGCGGTGATCTACCAGCTGCACATCAAGTCGTTCTTCGATTCGAACAACGACGGCATCGGCGATTTCGCCGGCTTGATCAGCAAGCTCGACTACATCGCCGAACTGGGCGTCAACACCCTGTGGCTGCTGCCGTTCTACCCCTCGCCACGGCGCGACGACGGTTACGACATCGGCGAGTACAAGGCCGTACACCCCGACTACGGCAGCATGGCCGACGCCCGGCGCTTCATCGCCGAGGCGCACAAGCGCAACCTGCGGGTGATCACCGAGCTTGTCATCAACCACACCTCCGACCAGCACCCCTGGTTCCAGCGCGCCCGCCACGCCAAGCGCGGCAGCAAGGCCCGGGACTTCTACGTGTGGTCGGACGACGACCAGAAATACGACGGCACCCGCATCATTTTCCTCGACACCGAAAAGTCCAACTGGACCTGGGACCCGGTGGCCGGCCAGTACTTCTGGCACCGCTTCTACTCGCACCAGCCCGACCTCAACTTCGACAACCCGCAGGTGATGAAGGCGGTGATCGACGTGATGCGTTTCTGGCTCGACATCGGCGTCGATGGCCTGCGCCTGGACGCCATCCCCTACCTGATCGAGCGCGACGGCACCAACAACGAAAACCTCCCCGAAACCCACGCGGTGCTAAAGGCCATCCGCGCCGAGATCGACGCCAACTACCCCGACCGCATGCTGCTGGCCGAGGCCAACCAGTGGCCCGAAGACACCCGCCCGTACTTCGGCGAGGGTGACGGCGACGAATGCCACATGGCCTTCCACTTCCCGCTGATGCCGCGCATGTACATGGCCCTGGCCATGGAAGACCGCTTCCCGATCACCGACATCCTGCGCCAGACGCCGGAGATTCCGGCCAACTGCCAGTGGGCGATCTTCTTGCGCAACCACGATGAGCTGACCCTGGAGATGGTCACCGACCGCGAGCGCGACTACCTGTGGAACTACTACGCCGAAGACCGCCGCGCGCGCATCAACTTAGGCATCCGCCGGCGCCTGGCGCCCTTGCTGCAGCGCGACCGGCGGCGTATCGAGCTGCTCACCAGCCTGCTGCTGTCGATGCCCGGCACCCCCACGCTGTACTACGGTGACGAGCTGGGCATGGGCGACAACATCTACCTCGGTGACCGCGACGGTGTGCGCACCCCCATGCAGTGGTCGCCCGACCGCAACGGCGGTTTTTCCAAGGCCGACCCGCAGCGCCTGGTGCTGCCGCCGATCATGGACCCGCTGTACGGCTACCAGACCATCAACGTCGAGGCCCAGGCCCACGACCCGCATTCGCTGCTGAACTGGAACCGCCGCCTGCTGGCAGTGCGCAAGCAGCAGAAGGCCTTTGGCCGCGGCACCCTGAAAATGCTCACCCCCAGCAACCGGCGCATCCTCGCCTACATCCGCGAGTACACCGGCGTCGATGGCCACACCGAGATCGTGCTGTGCGTGGCCAACGTCTCCCGTGCAGCGCAGGCGGCGGAGCTGGAGCTGTCGCAGTACGCAGACAGGGTGCCGGTGGAGATGCTCGGCGGCAGCGCCTTCCCGCCCATCGGCCAGTTGCCGTTCCTGCTCACCCTGGCGCCCTACGGTTTCTACTGGTTCCTGCTGGCCTCCCACGACCGCATGCCCAGCTGGCACATCCAGGCCACCGAGGGCCTGCCCGAACTCACCACCCTGGTGCTACGCAAGCGCCTCGAAGAGCTGCTCGAAGCGCCGTCCAGCGACACCCTGCAAGGCACCATCCTGCCCCAGTACCTGCCCAAGCGGCGCTGGTTCGCCGGCAAGGAGGCGCCGATCGACCAGGTGCGCCTGCGCTACGGCGTGCGCCTGGGCACCTCGGCGTTGCCGGTGCTGCTGGCCGAAATCGACGTGCACAGCGACGGCGCGGTCAGCCACTACCAGTTGCCGTTCGGCCTGCTGCCCGAAGAGCAGATCAACGCCGCGTTGCCCCAGCAGCTGGCGCTGTCGCGGGTACGCCGTGGCCGCCAGGTGGGGCTGATCACCGATGCCTTTGTGCTCGAACCCTTCGTGCGCGCCGTGTTGCGCGCCTGCCAGGACGGCCTGCAACTGCCGTGCGGCGATGGCCTGGGCGAGCTGCAGTTCCACAGCAACCCGCAACTGGCCACCCTGGCGCTGAACGATGACAGCGAAGTGCGCTACCTCGGCGCCGAGCAGTCCAACAGCTCGGTGGTGGTGGGCGAAAGCCTGGTGCTCAAGCTGATCCGCCGGGTCAACCCCGGGGTGCACCCAGAGCTTGAGATGAGCGCCTACCTGACCGCCGCCGGCTTTGCCAATATCTCGCCGCTGCTGGCCTGGGTCAGCCGGGTCGACGAAGGCGGGCAGCCCAACCTGCTGCTGATCGCCCAGGGCTACCTGAGCAACCAGGGGGATGCCTGGGACTGGACCCAGAACACCCTGGAACGGGCCATCCGCGACGAAATGGAGCCCAACAGCCTCGAGCAAGAGGCGCACACCGACGCCCTGGCCGAGCTCAGCGGCTTTGCCGCCTTGCTCGGCCAGCGCCTGGGCGAGATGCACCTGCTGCTGGCCGCGCCAAGCAATGATGCGGCGTTCGAGCCGCGGGTCAGCAACCGCCAGGACAGCGAGCACTGGGCGCGGCAGATCAGCACCGAGCTGGGTCATGCCCTCGACCTGCTGGCCCAGCACCGCGCCAGCCTCGACCCCGACAGCCAGGCCCTGGTCGACGACCTGCAGCATCAGCGCCAGGGCCTGCAGCAGCATGTCGCTCAGCTGGCCCGCCAGGCCGAAGGCGGTCTGTTGATGCGGGTGCACGGCGACCTGCACCTGGGCCAGGTGCTGGTGGTGCAGGGCGATGCTTACCTGATCGACTTCGAGGGCGAGCCGGCCCGCCCGCTGGACGAACGCCGGGCCAAGCACAGCCCGTACAAGGATGTCAGCGGCGTGCTGCGTTCCTTCGACTATGCTGCTGCGATGATTCTGCGCAGCGCCTCGGCAGTAGACCTCTCCGAGGCTGCGCGCCAGGCCCGCCAGCGGGTCGCCCGGCAGTACCTGCATCAGTCGCGTCACGCCTTCGTCGAAGCCTATGGCCTGGCCACCGCCGCCATGCCCCACGCCTGGCAGCAGGCCGAGGGCGAGCGCGCGGCGCTGGAGCTGTTCTGCCTGGAGAAGGCTGCCTACGAGATCAGCTACGAAGCGGAAAACCGCCCGGCCTGGCTGGCCGTGCCCTTGCATGGTTTGCACGGGCTGGTCAGTGCCTGGGGAGAGGGGTGAGCCTTGCGACAAAACGATGCTTGAGGCAGGTCCCCTGTGGGAGCGGGTTTACCCGCGAAACAGGCGACACGGTATATGGCACCGGCTACGCCGGTGTTCGCGGGTAAACCCGCTCCCACAGGGGTGGGGATGGGCTGAAAGAAATCCAGCCCTCGACACCCTGAAAAACACATGGAAAGGGGCAGCAAGATGAATGCAACCACGCGTGACACCGGTGGCCTTCGGCAACGGGACCTCGATGCCCTGGCCAGCGCCGAGCACGCCGACCCGTTCGCGGTGCTCGGCTCGCACCCCGATGGTGCAGGTGGCCAAGCGATACGCGCCTACCTGCCCAACGCCCTCAATGTGAAGGTACTGGCCCGCCACGATGGGCGCATCCTCGCCGAAATGCAGCAGGCCAGCCTGCCCGGGCTGTTCAGCGCGCACCTGACCGAGGCCCACCCCTACCTGCTGCAGATCGGCTGGGCCGGCGGCGAGCAGGTCACCGAAGACCCGTACAGCTTCGGCCCGCAACTGGGCGACATGGACATGTACCTGTTCGCCGAGGGCAACCACCGCGACCTGTCCGGGCGCTTCGGTGCCCAGCCCACCGAAGTCGACGGCGTCAACGGCGTGTGCTTCTCGGTGTGGGCGCCGAATGCCCGGCGGGTATCGGTGGTGGGCGATTTCAACAACTGGGACGGCCGCCGCCACCCCATGCGCCTGCGCCACAGCGCCGGGGTGTGGGAGCTGTTCATACCCAGGCTGGGGGTGGGCGAAACCTACAAGTACGAAGTGCTCGGCCACGACGGTGTGCTGCCGCTCAAGGCCGACCCGCTGGCCCGCGCCACCGAGCTGCCGCCGAGCACCGCCTCGAAGGTGGCCGGCGAGCTGGCCCACGCCTGGCAGGACCATGACTGGATGGCCCAGCGCGCGCAGCGCCACGCCTACAGCGCGCCGCTGTCGATCTACGAGCTGCACGCCGGCTCCTGGCGCTGCGAGCTGGACGATGCCGGTGAAGTGACCCGCTACTACAACTGGCGCGAACTGGCCGAACGCCTGGTGCCCTACGTGCAGGAGCTGGGCTTTACCCACATCGAGCTGATGCCGATCATGGAGCACCCGTTCGGCGGTTCCTGGGGCTACCAGCCGCTGTCGCTGTTCGCCCCCACCTCGCGTTACGGCAGCGCCGAGGACTTCGCCTTCTTCGTCGATGCCTGCCACCAGGGCGGCATTGGTGTGTTGCTTGATTGGGTGCCGGCGCATTTCCCCACCGACGAGCACGGCCTGGCGCGTTTCGACGGCACCGCGCTGTACGAATACGACAACCCGCTGGAAGGCTTTCACCAGGACTGGAACACGCTCATCTACAACCTGGGGCGCAACGAGGTGCGCGGCTTCATGCTGGCCTCGGCACTGCACTGGCTCAAGCATTTCCACATCGACGGCCTGCGGGTCGATGCGGTGGCCTCGATGCTGTACCGCGACTACTCGCGCAAGGCCGGCGAGTGGGTGCCCAACCGCCACGGCGGGCGCGAGAACCTCGAAGCCATCGATTTCATCCGCCACCTCAACAGCGTGGCCGCCCATGAAGCGCCCGGCGCACTGATCATCGCCGAGGAGTCCACCGCCTGGCCCGGGGTCAGCCAGCCGGTGCAGCAGGGCGGCCTGGGCTTTGCCTACAAGTGGAACATGGGCTGGATGCACGACACCCTGCACTACATCCAGAACGACCCGATCCACCGCACCTACCACCACAACGAGATGAGCTTCGGGCTGATCTACGCCTACTCCGAGCACTTCATCCTGCCCATCTCTCACGACGAGGTGGTGCACGGCAAGCACTCGCTGATCGACAAGATGCCCGGCGACCGCTGGCAGAAGTTCGCCAACCTGCGCGCCTACCTCACCTTCATGTGGACCCACCCGGGCAAGAAGCTGCTGTTCATGGGCTGCGAGTTCGGCCAGTGGCGCGAGTGGAACCACGACCAGCAGCTGGACTGGTACCTGCTGCAGTACTCCGAACACCAGGGCGTGCAAAAGCTGGTGGGCGACCTCAACCGCCTGTACCGCGCGCTGCCGGCGCTGCACGAGCAGGACTGCCTGCCCCAGGGCTTCCAGTGGCTGATTGGCGATGATGCGCAAAACAGCGTGTACGCCTGGCTGCGCTGGAGCAGCCAGGGCGAGCCGCTGCTGGTAGTGGCCAACTTCACCCCTGTGCCGCGTGAGGGGTACCGCATCGGCGTGCCGTTCGGCGAGCAGTGGCAAGAGCTGCTGAACAGCGACGCCGAGCTGTACGCCGGCTCCAACGTCGGCAACCTGGGTGCGGTGGCCAGCGAGGCCATCGCCAGCCACGGCCAGCCGCTGTCGCTGGCGCTGAATTTGCCGCCGTTGGGGGTGTTGGTGATGAAACCGGCCTGACCGGTTGGCTGTACCGTCCTCTTCGCGGGTAAACCCGCTCCCACAGGGACCGCACAAGATTCAGACTTTGTGCAGTCCCTGTGGGAGCGGGTTTACCCGCGAAGAGGACGAACCTGCCTACCAGCGCATCCGCACCCCCAAACTGCCAATCAACCCGTTCAGGTCGTTGTCATCCACGTCACTGCTGTAATCGGCGCTGACGAACAACGCCACATTGGGCGTAACCCGTGCCACCAGGCCCAACCCCAGTTCCACCGTTGCCGAACTGCGCGAGCTGGAGATCTTGTCCACCTGGTCGAGCTTCACCGTGTCGTAGTTGCTGAAGTCGTACCACACGTTGGTGCGAACGTAGGGTTCGATGGGCATGCCGCGCACCTCGTAGCGCCCGGACAGTTTCGCCCCCACTCGGCCACTCCAGCTCGGCTGGCTGTCGAACGCCTGCAGGGTTTGTTCCTGGGCCTGGTTGCCGGGGAAGAACTGCTGGTTGATCAACTGCGCCTGGGGCTCGATCACCCAGCCGCCGCCCAGGCCGATGGGGAAGCCGCCCTCCACAGAAAAGGTCATGGCGTGGCCGCTGTCGTCCACCCGCTGGCCGCTCTCGCTGCGGCCGTTCACGTCGATACGCGTGCCCATGGCCACGGCGTCCACATGCCAGCCCTGTTCATGGGTCATGCTCCAGTACACCCCCAGGCTCTCGCCGCTCAGGTTCACCGCGTTGCGCTGCTTGTCGCCCAGCAGCGGGCGCATGCCGTTGAAGCTGCTCTGCAGGTTGTTGTGGCCAACGAAAATCCCCGCGCGGTGCACATTGCCACTGGCGGTTTCACGTACGAACAGGTCCGGGCCGACCATCATCTGCTGGCTGGGCGCCTCCAGTTGCGCCGGCTCCCGGCCGCCCGGGCGCGGGGCACCGGGGAAGAACTGCGCCCACTGGCTGGCGATCAGGTCCGGGGCGGTCTGGCCATGGCGCTCGGCCATGTGCTCGCTGAACGCCGCCAGCATGCCCTGGTTCAGGCCGCTGGCGCTCAGCGGGTCGAGAGACAGCTGGGGTACCGCAGGTGTTTCCAGAAAGCGCGCGAGCGGCTCGCCCTCCTGCGGTTCGAAGGCGAAGGTTTCCACAGGGGTTGCGAGAAGCAGCGACGTGGAAACCGCGCAGAAAATGGCGTCGAAACGCGAGGTGTTCGAAGTGCTTTTCATGGCGTGTCTCCTGTTTTGTCATCGGTAAGCAGCAAGTTGAACAACCCACTACCTGGCGTGATGTCACGTGCTGACGGCAAAACAGGGGCGACACAAACCAGCGCGCCAACCTTTGCGAACGCGCACGAAGGCGCGAGCTAGAGGCCCGGCACGAATTTTTACTACAGGTGGTCCTGTTCAGCTAAGGAGACGCAGGGGCTTGCGTCAAGAAATCGTGAAGGAATCATTCGTTGTTTGTTAATTTTGCTAACTGAATAATTTTTATAGGTTTTATTTCTCCAATAGCGAGCTTGGCTATTTGCCCTCTTTGCGCTATGCCGAATGATTGCTAACCGCTGGCGACAGCTGGAAGACAGAGGCGTTGTGGCTCGACTTCCCTCTGATGGCCGAGGGTTCGAATGCACAGGATCCAAGGACGCGGTTGATCCGCCCTACTGGAACTGTGCTGGAGAACATCATGAGCAAACACCTGCTGCTTGCGTCTGCGTTGGTTTTTTTCGTCTATCAGGCCCCTGGCGTAGCCAGTACCTGTGATGCGCAACTGAACATCGGTTCGTGGAACATCGAATGGCTGGGTTCGGCGCAGCGCAACAAGATTGGCCACCAGGCACCTGAGGATATCGCTTCCTACATTGGTGCGGCCAAGGTCGATGTACTGGCACTGATGGAAATCTCGATCACCCGCTCTGCCACCGGGGGCGCGATCAACCAGCAATTGGATGAAGCATTTGCACTGCTCAATAGCCAGGGCGCAGCCTGGGAATACAGGCTTTTCGAGAAGCACCCCCAGGCCGGCGCGTCCAGGGACCAATGGACGGGGTTGGCCTGGAATACCCACAAGGTGCAGATGACCGCAGGCCCCTGGAATGTGGCTGGCGTCGATGAGCAGCGGCGTGTCGAAGTGCTCGGGGCGGATTCGAAAAAAGTGCCGCTCAACCGCACCCCCTATGCAGTCAAACTCTCTGCCGGTGAAGGCAAAAGTGACTTTCTGTTCGTACCGCTGCACCTGAAGGCCAACAGTGGCAAGACCAGCGAGGCACAACGCGAGCTCGAAGTGCACCTGATCCTGAAAGGGTTGGAGTCGGTGCGTGCCGAAACGGGCGAGAACGATGTGATTCTTCTGGGGGACACCAACATGCTCAATGCCGATGAGCCGGGAGCGCACCTGCTTGCCGCCAATGGGCTGCGTGATTGCAACAGCGCAGACCTTGGTACCTGGCTTACCACTGAGGCCAGGTTTGCCGATGCGCCCTTTGACCGCATCTTCGTCATGGGCGACCAGCCAGAGACCCAGGCAACCTGCACGCAAGCCACCGCAGGGGCACTGGCATTCAGTGTCGTGACAGCGGATGACTGGATACCGGGCATGGACGCCGAAACCTTCCGCCAGCGCCTATCCGACCATCAGATGGTCCGCACCGCTGTCTGTATCGGGGCGGATGACGACTGACAGTGCTCCGCTCTACAGCCGTACTTCGACACTCAGGGGCAGGTGGTCAGACAAATGCGTCCACGGCTTGTGCCCGAGAATCCGCGGCCTGTGGCTGTCGGCGTTGCGCAGGTAGATGCGGTCCAGGCGCAGCAGCGGCAGGCGCGCAGGGTAGGTGCGCGCCAGCAGCCCATGGTGGCGCTCGAAGGCCTCGTGCAGGCCTTGCTCCAGCCCCAGGGTACGGTTGCCGCGCAACTGCCAGTCGTTGAAGTCGCCGGCAATGATCACCGGCGCATCGGCGGGCAGGGCGTCGAGCAGTTTGCGCAGCAACTGCAACTGCTTTTGCCGGTGGCTTTCGAGCAACGACAGGTGCACGCAGATGGCGTGCACCTGACGCCCGCCCGGTACATCCAGCACGCAATGCAGCAGGCCGCGGCGTTCGGGGCCGGTGATCGACACGTCGAGGTTGCGGTGCTCGATGATCGGGTATTTGGACAGCAGCGCGTTGCCGTGGTGGCCGTCGGGGTACACCGCGTTGCGCCCGTAGGCGAACTCGCTCCACATGCTGTCGGCCAGAAATTCGTACTGCGAGGTTTTCGGCCAGCCGGGGTGGCGTGCGGCATGCCGGTCATGGCTGCCGAGCACCTCCTGCAGGAACACGATATCGGCCTGCGTACTGCGCACCGCCTCGCGCAACTCCGGCAGGATGAAGCGCCGGTTGAAGGCGGTGAAGCCTTTGTGGGTATTGACCGTCAGCACCTTCACCCGGTGCACCGGCGGGGCCTGGCTGACGCTGGCGAAACCTGGACTGCCGGCTTCGAGGTTCACGGCTGCTCCTGTTTTGGGGTACCTGTAGCGGCCCTATCGCCGGCAAGCCGGCTCCTACAGGAGCCGGCTTGCCGGCGATAGGGCCGGTACTGCTTACGACCCACCGGCGCCTTGCAGGTTCATTCCTCCTCCCGCTGCAACACCAGCAACAGCAGCGAGCGCCCCTGCACCTCGAACAGGTTGTCGAACGCCAGGTGCTGGGCCTTGCGCAGTTGCGGCCGGTCGGTGTCCACCAGCAGGCTCCAGTAGTCGCCCTCGGGCACGGCCGGCAGCTTGAACGGCACCACGTCGTGGTAGGCGTTGACGATCAGCAGCATGGTCGCCTCGGCACCGGGGCGGGCGATGCCGCTTTCCTGGGCACGGCCGTCCATCAGCATGCCCAGGCAGCGGCCGTGCGGGTCTTCCCACTGCTCGACGCTCATCTCGCTGCCGTCCGGGGCCAGCCAGGTGACGTCCTTCACGCCGATGGCCTCGTTGTAGTCGCCCACCAGAAAGCGCGAGCGGCGCAGAATCGGGTAGGCCAGGCGCAGCCGGGTCAGGCGCTTGACGAAGGCCATCAGCTCGGTGCCGTCCTGGTCCAGGTCCCAGTTCACCCAGCCGATCTCGCTGTCCTGGCAGTAGGCGTTGTTGTTGCCGTGCTGGGTGCGGCTGAACTCGTCACCGGCAACGATCATCGGCGTGCCCTGGGCCAGCAGCAGGGTGGCGAAGTAGTTGCGCATCTGGCGCATGCGCAGGGCGTTGATCGCCGGGTCGTCGGTGGGGCCTTCGACGCCGCAGTTCCACGACAGGTTGTTGTTGGTGCCGTCCTGGTTGTTTTCGTCGTTGTCCTCGTTGTGCTTGTCGTTGTACGACACCAGGTCGCGCAGGGTGAAGCCGTCGTGGGCGGTAACGAAGTTGATCGAGCTGTACGGGCGCCGGCCACGGTTGTTGAACAAGTCGCCGGAGGCGGTGATGCGTGCGGCAAAGTCGGCGAGCATGCCTTCATCGCCCTTCCAGAAGCTGCGCACAGTGTCGCGAAAGCGATCGTTCCACTCGGCCCAGCCAGGGGCGAAGTTGCCCACCTGATAGCCGCCCGGGCCGCAGTCCCAGGGCTCGGCGATCAATTTGACCTGGCTCAGCATCGGGTCCTGGCGGCAGGCGACGAGGAAGCCGTGACGCTCGCTGTAGCCGTCGTGGTAGCGGCCCAGGATGGTCGCCAGGTCGAAGCGAAAACCGTCCACGTGCATTTCGCCGGCCCAGTAGCGCAGCGAGTCGGTGACCAGTTGCAGCACGCAGGGGTGGCTGAGGTCGAGGGTGTTGCCGGTGCCCGAATCATTGATGTAGTAGCGCTTGTCGTCGGGCATCAGCCGGTAGTACGAGGCGTTGTCGATGCCGCGCATCGACAGGGTCGGGCCGCGCTCGTTGCCTTCGGCGGTGTGGTTGTAGACCACATCCAGAATCACCTCAAGGCCCGCGTCATGCAGGTGCGCGACCATCTCCTTGAACTCGGCGATCTTGCCGCTGGCCAGGTAGCGCGGGTGCGGGGCGAAGAACGCGATGCTGTTGTAGCCCCAGTAGTTGTTCAGGCCCTTGTCCAGCAGGTGCTGGTCGTTGACGAAGGCGTGGATCGGCAGCAGCTCGATGCTCGATACGCCCAGCTCCTTGATATGCCCCAGCAGCTCGTCGTTGGCCAGCCCCGCGAAGGTGCCGCGCAGGTGCTCCGGCACGCCGGGGTGGCGCATGCTGATGCCGCGGGTGTGGGCCTCGTAGATGATCGTGCGCTCCCACGGGATCAGCACACGCTGGTCGCGCCCCCAGGTGAAGGCCGGGTCGATGACCTTGCACTTGGGCACGAACGGCGCGCTGTCGCGCTCATCGAACGACAGGTCACCGTCGGGGTGGCCGATGGTGTAGCCAAACAGCGCCTCGGACCATTTCAGGCTGCCCACCAGCTGCTTGGCGTAGGGGTCGATCAGCAGCTTGTTGGGGTTGAAGCGGTGGCCGTTCTGCGGCTCGTACGGGCCGTAAACCCGGTAGCCGTAGACCAGCCCGGGGTGCGCGTCGGGCAGGTAGCCGTGGTAGATCTCGTCGGTGTACTCGGGCAGCTCGATGCGCTCGAGCTCGTGTTCGCCGGTTGAGTCGAACAGGCACAGTTCGACCTTGGTGGCGTTGGCCGAGAACAGGGCGAAGTTGACCCCCAGGCCGTCCCAGGTGGCGCCCAGCGGGAAGGGCAGGCCTTCGCGGATGCGCGACGGGGCGACGGAGCGGGTTTTCTTCGGGGTGCGGGGGCTCATGGCAGTCCTCGTGGGGCCGTGGAGAGAGAGGAAGTTGTGAATACCTGCACCGGCCTCTTCGCGGGTAAACCCGCTCCCACAGGAATATCACCTGGCTTGAACGAGGCGCGGTCCCTGTGGGAGCGGGTTTACCCGCGAAAGGGCCGGAACAGGCTCAACCAGAAGCTGGTTTTTTCGCGGCCCGAGGTTTTTTCACTGCGGCCGCAGGCAACGCCGCCACTTTGGGCTCTACCGGTGCCTTGGGCTTGGCCGCCGCCTTCTTGCGTGGCGGGGCTTTGGGCGCCAGAGCCTCGGCTTCGGCCAGCTTGCGCGCCTTGTCCCAGTGCTCCTCCTCGCGCCCCTCGGGCTTACCCTCCGACTCCCAGATCTGATACGCGAATTCGCGAATACGCTTTTCATCGACACTCATCACGACGCTCCTGAATGCAATTAGGCAAGATCAATCAACACATTGACCGGAAACTCCGCCAGCACGGTGCTCAAGTTCAGCTCCCTTGAAGGGCTGACCGCAGCACCACCGAAAAGTCCCGAGCAGTTGGCAGGCGACAAGGCAAACGGCAATACCAGCCGGGTATCGTCCCAGTTCTGCGCCGGGATCTGTGGGGTAGTGGCCGGGCCCAGCAGTGCGCTGGCCAGCCGCGGTACAACGATGATGGCGCGTACGCCGTCGCCCAGACGGGCGAAGGCCAGCACCTTGTCGGCGTGGCGGCCCTGCACGGCAAGCGGCAGGTAGGCGCCACGCTGGAACAGTTCGGGGTGGGCCTGGCGGCAATCCAGCACCCGGGCCACCAGCGCCTGCTTGATATGGCCATTGCGCCAGTGTTCGAGCAGCGCCGGCACGGCTGCGCCGTCGGCCAGGCAGGCCCGCCTTGCAGCGTAGTCCACCGGGCGGCGGTTGTCCGGGTCGACCAGGCTCAAGTCCCAGTACTCGTTGCCCTGGTACAGGTCGGGTACCCCCGGGGTGGTCATGCGCAGCAGGCACTGGGCCAGGCCGTTCAGTGCGCCGGGGCAGTCGAGCTGGCGCGCCGCGTCATGCAGCGACTGGCGCAGCTGCTGGCTCTGTTCATCCAGCAACAGGCCATCGACATAGGCCGCGCAGGCCTGCTCGTAACCCTCGCTGGGCGCCGCCCAGCTGCTGCGCAGCTTGGCCTCGCGCAGGGCTTTTTGCTGCCACTGGCGGATGCGCCCGGCGTAGTGCTGCAAGGCGTCGTGGTCGTGCAGCGCGAGCGTCAGCGGCCAGCTGCCGAGCAGGGTCTGCAACAGCAGCAGCTCATCGCCCGGGCTCGGTGCCGGGCCATCGTCCAGGGCTTCGCGCAGCGGCGCCGCCAGTTCCAGCCAGTGCGCCACGCGGCTGGCCAGCCAGGGGCCGCGTTCGCTGAGCACGGCCAGGCGCGCCCGGCAGTCCTCACCGCGCTTGTGGTCGTGGGTGGCGGTGGCCAGCAGGTTGTCGGGGAAGTCGCGCAGGCGGCGCTGGGCTTCGTTATGGAACCACAGCGCATCGGCGCTGAAGCACTCGGCGGCAAAGCCCACGTCATTGCGCGACAGCAGCCGCCCCGAGCGGTAGAACGCGGTGTCTTCCACGGCCTTGGCGGCGCTGGGGGCGGTCAACTGCTGAAAACGCACGCAGGCGTGGCGCAGGTGCTTGCGCGGCCGCCCCGGTGGCAGCTGGCGCCAGGGTTGGCCGCCCAGCCAGCGCTCCAGGTGCCCCAGCAGCGGCCAGTCGGCCTCGCCCAGGGATTGCCGGGCATCGCTCATGGCCTGCTGGAAGAACCCTTCGTCTTCGGCCGGGCGGCCGCAGGCGTTGATGTAGGTGCGGTACACCGGGTAGTGCGCCACCAGCGCCTGCAAGGCCCGGCGGATGGCGCCGAGGGTCAGGTCGCGGGTCATCAGGTCGTCGCGGGCCACCTGCAGCAGGGCCTGGGCCACCGATTCGCAGTCGCCGGCCAGGCTTGCGTTGAGCACCAGCTGGCGGGCCGTGCGCACTTCCTCGGCAAAGTCCGGGCGCTCGCTGACGCTTTGCCACAGCTCGGTCAGCGGGGCTTCGCCGGCCGGGTCGTGTTGCAGCAGCGACACCTCGTTCATGAACTCGTAGCCGGTGGTGCCGTCGGTGAGCCAGTCGCGGTGCAGGTGCTCGCTGGCGCCGAGGATTTTCTCGACGTAGATCGGAAAATGCTCGACGGCAGCCTGTAGCGGCCGCTTTGCCAGCAGCCCGTCAACCCGCCGGCGCAGGTTGCGGCAGTAGCGGCGCGGGTCGGCCAGGCCGTCGATATGGTCGATGCGCAGGCCGTCCACCAGGCCGCGCTCGATCAGCTCGAACAGCTTGGCGTGGGTGGCTTCGAACACCGCTGCGCGCTCCACCCGCAGGCCGCCGAGTTCGTTGATGTCGAAAAAGCGCCGCCAGTTGATGTCGTCGGCGGCGGTGCGCCAGCTGGCCAGGCGGTAGACCTGGCGCTCCAGCAGCAGGTGCAGGCGCTTGAAGCCGGCTTCTGTGGTGCTGTCGAAGGCGGCCAGGGCGCCAGCCAGGCTCGCGCCGCTGGCAGCCAGGCGGGCCAGCTCAAGGTGCAGCGGCGCAGCATCGGCCAGCGGGTCGGCGGCTTCGTGCAGCGCACTGAAGTGCTGGGCCAGTGCTTGCAGGCGCGCATCGTCGGCCTGGCCGAGGATGCGCCCGTAGTCCAGCGGGCAAATCGGGAAGCGGTGCTCGTAGTGAGCCACCTCGAGCAGGCCGTGGGCGGCGTCGAAGGTCAGCGGAATCTGCCCCTGCTGCAAGGCCACGCCATAGTCGCTGCCCAGAAACGGCAGCAGCAGTTGCCCGGCCAGCAGCGGGTCGCTGGAGTGCCACTGAATATCGAAGAACTCGGCATACGGGCTGCGCCGCCCCCAGGCCAGCAGGCTCTGCCACCAGGGGTTGTCGGCGCCGCCCACGGCCATGTGGTTGGACACCGTGTCGAGGATCAACCCCATGCCGTGCTGGCGCAGCGCGGCCACCAGCCGCAGCAACGCCGCCTCGCCACCCAGCTCGGGGTTGACCCGGGTCGGGTCGACCACGTCGTAGCCGTGGCGCGAGCCTGCGCGGGCGGTGAGGATCGGCGAGGCGTACACATGGCTGATGCCCAGTTGGGCGAAGTAGGGCACCAGCGGCACCGCGTCGTCCAGGCTGAAGTCGCTGTGCAGTTGCAGGCGCACGGTGGCGGTCAACGGCTTCATCGGTCGCGCTCCCAGGCTTGTTCGCGGGCCTGGGCCAGCAGCTCCAGGCGCCGCGCCGCGTGCTCGTCGTCCAGCAGCTCGCGCACCGGCGCGGCAAAGCGCCGGCGCCAGTTGGGGTGGCCGTCGGTGGTGCCGGGCAGGTTGGGTTGTTCGTCGTTGCCCAGCAGGTCTTCCAACGGCACCAGCACCAGCGGCGCGCGGGTGTGGCCGACGTAGCGGATGGCCGCGTCGATCAAGGCATTGTTGTCCGCCTGCGGGCCGTAGTTGGCCTCCAGGGTGCGGCGCAGGCCGTCGCGCTCCAGCGCCCGTTCATGGCGCCAATGCAGCTCGGTGGCGGCGTCGATCAGTTGCAGGCGGTGGTTCCAGTCGATGTCACGCCCCGCCAGCCAGCCGGCCAGCGGCGCCAGGTCGTGGGTGCCGGTGGTGGCCAGGGCGTTGTCGGGCCAGTCGAGGATCGCCTTGAACTGCCCGGGTGCAGTCTGCTCGAAAGGCAGCACGCGCATGCCCAGCACGGCCTTGTCGGCCAGGCGCTCGCGCAGGCCCTCGGGCACCGTGCCCAGGTCTTCGCCGAGAATGATCGCGCCATGGCGCGCCGACTCCAGCGCCAGCAGGCGCAGCAGGTCGTCCAGCGGGTAGTTCAGGTAGGCGCCTTCGCCGGCCTTTGCCCCGCGCGGGATCAGCCACAGCCGGCGCAGGCCCATCACATGGTCGATGCGCAACCCCCCGGCGTGGGCCAGGTTGGCCCGCAGCATCTCGATGAAGGCGCGGTAGCCGTTGCGCTTGAGGCCTTCGGGGCTGAAGGCGCAGATGCCCCAATCCTGGCCTGCGCGGTTGAGGATGTCGGGCGGCGCGCCCACCTTGAGGTCGGCCAGCAGCTCGTCCTGGCGGCTCCAGGCCTGGCTGCCGGCGCCGTCGGCGCCCACCGCCAGGTCGGCGATCAGGCCCACGCTCATGCCGTTGCCGCGGGCGGCGTCCTGGGCCCGTTGCAGGCTGCGTTCGGCCAGCCATTGGCAGAAAGCGTGGAATTCGACCCTTGCCGGGTAGGCATTGGCGAAGGCCTCCACCTCGGGGTGGTAAGGGTCGTGCCAGGCGGCGGGCCAGTTGCGCCAGTCGGCGCCAAGGCCGCTGCCCACGGCTTCGGCCTGCAACACCTCGAAGCGGCAGTGGTGCTCCAGGCACTCGCCGCCGGCCGCGCGAAAGCTCTCGAAGTCCTTGCGCAGCGGGTGGTCGGCCTGGCTGAACTGCTGGTACAGCGCCTCGAGCAGGCGCAGCCGCGCATCGGCGGCCAGCGGCCAGTCCACCAGCGGCTGTTGCTCCAGGGCCTCCAGCGTTTGCTCAAGGCCGGCGGCCTCGATGGCCATGCGCACCTCGCGCTCGCCGAAAAGCACCGTGGGGCTGGCGTACAGCACATTGAGCAACAGGCGGCTGGAGGGCGAGTAGGGGCTGAAGTGGTGCTGGCCGAAGGCCGACAGGGTGTGCAGCGGGCTGATGGCCAGGGCATCGGCGCCGCGTTCGGCGGCGCTGCGGGCCAGTTGCTCCAGGGCCAGGCAGTCGCCGTAACCGCCGTCGCCCGGGCGGCGCAGGCTGTAAAGCTGTACCGACAGGCCCCAGCAACGCGGTGGCGGTTGTTCGACGCGGTCTTGCAGGGCGTGGCAGCGCGGTGGCGCCACGGCCAGGGTGAAGGTGCGAGCGTCGATGGTCAGCTGGTGGTAACCGATGGGTAGCTCGCCGGGCAGGCGGGCCTGGGCATCCAGCTGCAAGGCGCGCTCGGCGCCGTCTTCCAGGGCGCACAGCACCGGGCTGCCTGCACTGAAATAGCGCTGCAGGTCGAGGGGCTGGCCCTGGTCGGCGGTCAGCAGCGGTGGCAGGTGTTCGCTGTCGGCCGCTTGTTCGACCGCCTGCAGGCTGGCGGCAATGGCCTGGTCGTCGCCTGCCGGGTGGCCGAGGCCGGCCAGCACGTTGCGCAGCACCTGGTCGCTGACCTGCTGCGGGCGGTTGTTGGCGTCGATCCAGTCGCGCGCCAGGCCCGCCTTGGCGGCCAGGCGGTGCAAGGGGTGTTCGCTCATGGCGTCTCCTGTGCGGGGGGCAGCAGGCTGACCACGCAACTGTGCGCGGCCAGCGTCGAGTCGGGGTGGACGTTGTCGCTGCTGTCGTACAGGCGTTGTTCCAGGGCCGGCAGTTGCGCCGGCTGGGGTTGAGTGTCGAGGTTCAGGTCGATGCGCAGTTGCTGGCCATTGCCCATCTGCCAGCGGGCGCTCAGTGCCTTGTCGCCGAGCACTTCGCAGCCCAGGGCGTGGGCCCCGGGCAGGTGCGGGGTAACGTGTTGGCGGCGCAGGGTCAGCAGTTGCTGGTACAGGCCGTGCCAGCCGGCGAGCACGTCCTTGTGCCTGGGCCGCGAGGCTTCGAAGGTGGTGGCGGCATTGGGGTCGGGGATGCGTTCGCGCTGCTGCGGGTCGGCAAAGGCGGCGAAGTGGGCGAACTCGCCGCGCCGGCCTTCGCGCACGGCATCGGCCAGTTCGTCGTGAAAGTCGGTGAAGAACAAGAACGGTTCACGGCTGCCGTCGTCGTCGCCCATGAACAGCAGCGGAATCATTGGCGCCAGCAGTAATAGTGTGGTGGCCGCGCGCAGCGCCGGCGGCGGGCACAGGCGGGTCAGGCGCTCGCCCAGGGCGCGGTTGCCGACCTGGTCGTGGTTTTGCAAAAACAGCACGAACGCGCTGGGCGGCAGGTGCGCGCTGGGTTCGCCGCGGGGTGTGCCGTGGCGGTTGGGCTGGCCCTGGAACACGAAACCCTCGGCCAGGCAGCGCGCCAGCTGGTCGATGGGCCGCGCCTTGTAGTCGGCGTAGTAACCCTCGGTTTCGCCGGTCAGCAGCACGTGCAGGGCGTTGTGGCCGTCGTCGTTCCACTGGGCGTCGAAGCCCTGCTCGAGCAGGCCGGCCTGGTTGTTTTCGTTTTCCAGCACCAGCCACACCTGGCGGCCAGGCTCCACCGCAGCGCGCACCCGCTGCGCCAGTTCGCGCAAGAAATCCGGCTGGTCGATGGCGTGCACGGCGTCCAGGCGCAGGCCGTCGCAGCGGTAGTCGCACAGCCACATCAGCGCGTTCTGGATGAAGTATTCGCGCACCTCGGTGCGGCGAAAATCGATGGCCGCGCCCCACGGGGTCTGGCGGTCCTGGCGAAAGAACGGGCTGGCGTACTGGTGCAGGTAGTTGCCGTCGGGGCCGAAGTGGTTGTAGACCACATCCACCAGCACCATCAGGCCATTGCCGTGGGCTTCGTCCACCAGCCGGCACAAGGCTTGCGGGGTGCCGTAGCTGTGCTGCGGGGCGAATGGCAGCACGCCGTCGTAGCCCCAGTTGCGCTCGCCGGGGAACTGCGCCAGGGGCATCAGCTCGATGGCGCTGACCCCCAGCTGCGCCAGGCGCGGCAGCACCTGGGCCACGCCTGCGTAACCGTCCAGCAGGCCCACGTGCAGCTCCTGGATCACCGCCTCGTGCCAGGGCCGGCCCTGCCACGGGTGGCGCCAGGTGTAGGCGCCGGGGTCGACCAGCTGACTGGGGCCTTGCACGCCCTCGGGCTGGTAGCGCGAGGCAGGGTCGGCCACCTGCAGTTCATCGTCGATGCAAAAGTGGTAAAGGTCGCCCGCCTGGCAGGGGGCGACGCCGGTGTACCAGCCGTCGTCGGGCAGCAGCTCGATGGCTGGCTGCCCGGCAATTTCCACGCTCACGCGGCGCGCATCCGGTGCCCACAGGGCAAAGCGCGCCGAGGTGGCGTCCAGTAGCTGTGCGCCATGCCTGTGCATCGTCACGCTCCGTTTAAGGGTGGGCTTGCTGGGTCTGCTTGACCAGGTCCTCGTACAGGCGCGCGTAGGGTTCCACCGCCTGGCACCAGTTGAACGGCTGGGTCATCGACAGGCAGCGCATGGCGTTGAGCAGGTCTTTCTTGCTGTAGGTGTAGAAGGCCCGGCTCAAGGCTTCGCGGTAGCTTTCGACGGTGGAGTCGTCGAACAAAAAGCCGGTCACGCCGTTCTCGATGGTGTCGGCCAGCCCGCCGGTGTTGCGCGCCACCGGCAGCGAGCCGAAGCGCTGGGCGTACATCTGGCTCAGGCCGCAAGGCTCGTAGCGCGAGGGCATCAGCAGGAAGTCGCTGCCTGCGAACATGCGCCGGGCATCGGTTTCGTTGAAGCCGATGCGCACGCCGATGCGCCCCGGGTGGCGCAGCGCCAGTTCGCGCATGGCTTGCTCTTCTTCAGGCTCGCCACGGCCGATAATGGCGATCTGGCCGCCTTGCTCGACGATGTAGTCGGCCACCCCCAGCGTGAGGTCCAGGCCTTTCTGGTACACCAGACGCGACACCACGGCGAACAGCGGCCCATCGCTCGGCTGCAGGCCGAACAGTTCGCGCACCTGCTGGGTGTTGCGCGCCTTGCCGTCCCAGTCATTGATGCTGAAGGTGTGGTGCAGGTGCTGGTCGGTGGCCGAGTCCCAGCTTTCGTCGATGCCGTTGGGGATGCCGCCCAGCAGCCCTTGCTGGGCCTTGCTGGCCAGGAAACCGTCCAGGCCGCAGCCAAACTCTGGCGTGGTGATTTCGCGGGCGTAGGTGGCGCTTACCGTGGTGATGTGGCTGGAGTAGGCAAGGCCGGCCTTGAGGAACGACAGCTTGCCGTAGAACTCCATGCCCTCTTGCTGCATGGCATGTTCGGGAATCGCCAGCTCCGGGCTGCAGCCACGGCCATACACGCCCTGGTAGGCCAGGTTGTGGATGGTGAACAGGGTCGGGGTGCTCAGGCCGCGCCAGTGCATGTAGGCCGGGGCCAGGCCTGCCGGCCAGTCGTGGGCGTGCACCAGGTCGGGGCGCCAGTGGGCCATGCCTTCGCCAGCGGCAATCTCGGCCGCTGCCAGGCCCAGGCGGGCGAAGCGGATGTGGTTGTCGGGCCAGTCGCGGCCGTTGTTGGCGCCGTAGGGGGTGCCGTCGCGCTGGTACAGCTCGGGGCAGATCAGCACATAGATCACCAGGCCGTCGGCCAGGTCCATGCGGCCGATCTTGCACGGCGGCAGTGCGGCGTGGCCGCCCAGTTCGCCGACGATATGAATGGGGTTGTCGCTTTCCATCACCTGGCGGTAACCGGGGATCAGCACCCGCACATCGTGCAGGTGGGCCAGCGCCCGGGGCAGGGCAGAGGACACGTCGCCCAGGCCGCCGGTCTTGACCAGGTCGGCGATTTCCGAGGTGACGAACAGGACTTTGCGCTTGTTCGGGTTGTGCTGGCGCAGCGCGCCGGGTGCCTTGACTGTCGGGGCGAGGCTGGGTGGCAGCGGCTCGCGGTTATCCGGGTTGAATGAATCTGCGTGTGGCTCGACAGCGGCACTGATCATACTTCTCTCCGTCCCTTGTGTTCGCGGGGTGCGTTGCGTTGGCTCGTTGTGGTTCTCTCTGTTTTCGGTGTTGCATCTTCGTAGTGCGGTCCTTGCCCCATATTTGTGCGCGCAGGCACGGCACGCCTGGCACTCCGGCCAATAGGCGTGTGGACTGGTTGGGGTGGGTGGGCCGAGCGAGAGGAAGTCCCTTTGCAATGGCCTACTTAGTTCCTGACCTGCCCGTGTTTCGGAAAGTTCGACTTTTTTACGTCACGTTTTCCGAGCAAATCGCGGGCCGAATCTGCAGTGTAGGAGACGAAGCGGCATTTATGTGACCAGCGGGTCACTAAACTGACGACCGTTCGTCCTCGCAAACGTTGGCGGGTTGGGGCGTGTGAGTGAGGCCGCTCCCACAGGGACTGATGGCGTTCAGGCCTGCGCTGTCCCTGTAGGAGCCGGCTTGCCGGCGATGGGGCCAGACCTGCAAAAGGGGAAGGGTCAGAGCCGCGTCATCAATCCCGCGGCAGCATCGACGAATGATGCTGGCTGATCAGCCAGCGTTGGCCATCGAAGCGGTAGGTAAAGGTGTAGCGCGCTGCCAGCCGCTGCCCGGTGGCGGCAAAGTCGAAGGTATACAGCCCGGCTGCGGTGGCCTCGTTGCAGCCGCTTTGCACCTCGTGGGTGTCGAGCTTGCCGCTGGGGCGGTCCAGCAGGAACTTGCGAAAGTAATCCAGGCGCGCTTCAGCGGTGAGCCGCGGGGTGGCAGAGACGGTCGGCAGCAGCACCGCATCATCGCGGTACAGCGCGGCCACCTGGGCGGCATCGCCGCTGAGCAGGCTGGCATTCCACTGGTCGAACAGCTTGAGCAGCTCGGCGGCGCCTGCGCTTCGGCATTCTTGAGCATTGGCCTGGGCGTGCAGGCTGGGCAGGCAAAGCAGGGCGAGGGTGCAAGCGAGGGTTACGCGTTTCATCGGTAGCGCCTGTGGCAGGGCAGGCCCGGGGCGGGCCTGCGGCGCGGTTCACTGTAGGAACGGCGCCGCCCGTGGCGTATCGGAAAAACCGTCAGCGGCTGAGCGCTTTTTCCTCGTTGCCGGCCTGTTGCAACAGGCTGTTCAGCAGGGCCACCTGCTGCAGCAGTTGGTCACGTTCGTCTTTCAACTGGCGCAGTTCGTCACGGCGGATGGTGACGTAGAGGGTCTGGGTGGGGGTTGCAGGCATCAGAGTACCCATGAGCACACCTCGCGTTTCTGGCTGGTGACAAGGGAAAGCGTAGTCGCTTCACGCGGCGCGCATTCTGAATTCTTTCCCTGCCCATGGGAACTTTTTTGTTTATCGTGGTCGTGCCGTTCGTCGGTGAACCCTTGGGCGGCAGGCTGGACTAACCTGAAACCTTCAACGCGTGTCATCCATTGCTAACGGGAGCGTCGGCACATGCAACTGGGAATCGTCGGGCTGGGCCGCATGGGCGGCAATATCGCAAGGCGCCTGATGCGCGCCGGCCATCGCAGCGTGGTGCACGACCGCAGCCGCGAGGCCATCACCACCCTGGAGGGCGAAGGCGCGCAAGGGGCCCACGACCTCGGTGCGCTGGTGCAAAAGCTCAAGGCGCCGCGCGCGGTGTGGGTGATGCTGCCGGCCGGCGAGCCCACCGAGCAGACCATCGCCCAGCTGGCCGAGCTGCTGGAGCCGGGCGATGCGATCATCGACGGCGGCAACACCTTCTACAAGGACGACATGCGCCGCGCCGCCGAGCTGGCCAGGCGCGGCCTGCACTACCTCGACGTGGGCACCTCCGGCGGCGTCTGGGGCCTGGAGCGTGGCTACTGCATGATGATCGGCGGCGAAAAGGACGTGTTCGAGCGCCTTGAGCCGCTGTTCAAGGCCCTGGCCCCCGGCGTTGGCGACATCCCCCGCACCCACGGGCGCAGTGGCGAGCACCAGCGCGCCGAGCATGGCTATATTCACGCCGGGCCCCCCGGTGCCGGCCACTACGTGAAGATGGTGCACAACGGCATCGAGTACGGCCTGATGCAGGCCTACGCCGAAGGCTTCGACCTGCTGCGCAGCAAGGGCGGCGACGAGCTGCCGGAAGATCAGCGCTTCGACCTGAACCTGCCGGAAATCGCCGAAGTGTGGCGCCGTGGCAGCGTGGTCACCTCGTGGCTGCTGGACCTCACCGCCGACGCCCTGGTGGCCGACCCGCAGCTCAGCCAGTTCAGCGGTTCGGTGTCCGACAGTGGCGAAGGGCGCTGGACCATCGATGCTGCCGTGGAGCAGGCGGTGCCGGTTCCGGTGCTGTCCAGCGCGCTGTTCGCGCGTTTTCGCTCGCGCCAGCAGCAGGGTACCTACGGTGACAAGGTGCTCTCTGCCATGCGCCTGGGCTTCGGTGGCCATGTGGAGAAAAAAGGCCAATGACCGAACAGAAAATCCCCGCTGCACCGCCTTGCACGTTGTTTCTGTTCGGCGCCAATGGCGACCTGGTCAAGCGCCTGCTGATGCCGGCGCTGTACAACCTCAGCCGCGACGGCCTGCTCGACCGCAACCTGCGCATTGTCGGCGTCGACCATAACCCGGCCACCGCCGAGGAATTTGCCGGTCGCCTGCATGCCTTCATGCAGGAGCGCGACAAAGGCGGCGAAGGCGCCGCCAAGTGCCTGGATGAAAAGCTCTGGGCGCGCCTGGCCAAGCGCCTGGATTACCAGACCGGAGATTTTCTCGACCCCGCCACTTACCAGGCCCTGGGCAAACGCATCGACAAGACCGCCCACGGCAATGCGATTTTCTACCTCGCCACCTCGCCGCGCTTCTTCCCCGAAGTGGCCCAGCGCCTGGGCGAGGCGGGCCTTCTGGATGAGTCCGCCGGCGGTTTTCGCCGGGTGGTGGTGGAAAAGCCCTTCGGCACCGACCTTGCCAGCGCCGAGGCGTTGAATGCCTGCCTGCTCAAGGTGATGAGCGAACGGCAGATCTACCGCATCGACCATTACCTGGGTAAAGAGACGGTGCAGAACATCCTGGTCAGCCGTTTTTCCAACGGCCTGTTCGAGTCGTTCTGGAACAACCACTACATCGACCACGTGCAGATCACCGCCGCCGAGACCGTCGGCGTCGAAACCCGCGGCGCCTTCTACGACAACACCGGCGCGCTGCGTGACATGGTGCCCAACCACCTGTTCCAGCTGCTTGCCATGGTGGCCATGGAGCCGCCAGCAGCGTTCGGCGCCGATGCCGTGCGCGGCGAAAAGGCCAAGGTGATCGGCGCCATTCGCCCCTGGTCGGCGAAGATGGCCCTGAAAAACTCGGTGCGCGGGCAGTACGCGGCCGGTAAGCAGGGCCGCAGGAAGCTCGCCGCCTACCGCGACGAGCCCAACGTGGCCGAGGGCAGTCAGACCGAAACCTACGTGGCGTTGAAGGTGATGATCGACAACTGGCGCTGGGCCGGGGTGCCGTTTTACCTGCGTACCGGCAAACGCATGAGCGTGCGCGACACCGAGATCGCCATCTGCTTCAAGCCGGCGCCCTATGCGCAGTTTCGCGAAAGCGAGCTGGAGCGGCCCAAGCCCAACTACCTGAAAATCCAGATCCAGCCCAACGAGGGCATGTGGTTCGACCTGCAGGCCAAGCGCCCGGGGCCGGAGCTGGTGATGGAGAACGTCGAGCTGGGCTTTGCCTACAAGGACTTCTTCAAGATGACCCCGGCCACCGGCTACGAGACGCTGATCTACGACTGCCTGACCGGCGACCAGACCCTGTTCCAGCGCGCCGACAACATCGAGAACGGCTGGCGCGCGGTGCAGCCGTTTCTGGATGCTTGGAGCAGCGGGGAGGTGCATGAATACGCCGCTGGCGAGGATGGCCCCGAAGCCGGCAACGAGCTGCTCAGCCGCGACAAGCGCGAGTGGCATAGCCTGGGGTGAGCCCTGTAGGAGCGGCCTTGTGTCGCGAAAGGGGCGCGAAGCGGCCCCAGGTTCTCGACTCCATGCGAAATCTACGGGGCCGCTTTGCGGCCCTTTCGCGACACAAGGCCGCTCCTACAGGGATATGCTTCGGCTTTGCTGACCAACCCCAGCGGAACGACCAGCCCGATCCCGGCATCCAACCCTGCGAACCCCGCCAACCGCAGGAGCCCCGATGCCCGCCCACATCGAAGACTACGCCCTTATCGGCAACTGCCGCAGCGCCGCCCTGGTCAGCCGCGACGGCGCCCTCGACTGGCTGTGCCTGCCGCGCTTCGACGCCCCCGCGGTGTTCGCCGCCTTGCTCGGCAACGAAGAAAACGGCCGCTGGCGCATCGCCCCCAGCGACCCGGTAGAACACTGCAGCCGCCGCTACCTGGACGACACCCTGGTGCTGGAAACCACCTGGGTCACTGCCAGCGGCCGCGCCCGGGTGCTCGACTGCATGCCCCTTGGCGAGAGCAATGCGGTGCTGCGCATCGTCGAAGGCCTGGCCGGCGAAACCGCCTTCGAAATGGACCTGGTGCTGCGCTTCGACTACGGCCGCAGCGTGCCCTGGGTGGAGAAGATCGACCCGCTGACCCTGAGCGCCGTGGCCGGCCCTGACCGGCTGATTCTGCGCAGCACCACCGCCACCCACGGCCAGGACCACCACAGCGTCGCGCGTTTTCGCGTGTGCGCCGGCCAGCGCCAGGTGTTCAGCCTGTGCCATCAGCCCTCGCACCTGCCAGTGCAGCCCGGCTGCGATGCCGACCACGACCTGGAACACACCATCAACCACTGGCAGGCCTTCGCCGCCCGCTGCCCCGACGTCGGCCCCTACACCGCGCTGGTGCGCCGCTCGCTGTTGACCCTCAAAGCCATGACCTACGCCCCCACCGGCGGCATGGTCGCCGCCGTCACCACCTCGCTACCCGAACGGGTGGGCGGCGAGCGCAATTGGGACTACCGCTACTGCTGGCTGCGCGACGCCACCATGACGCTGCTGGCGCTGATGAACCTGGGCTACTTCGACGAAGCCCAGGCCTGGCGCGAATGGCTGCTGCGCTCGGTGGCCGGCAACCCCGAGCAGATGCAGATCATGTACGGCCTGGCCGGCGAGCGTGACCTGACCGAGTTCACCTTGCCGTGGCTGGCCGGCTACGAGCACTCGCAGCCGGTGCGGGTGGGCAACGCTGCCGCCGACCAGTTGCAGCTGGACATCTATGGCGAGCTGGCCGACGCCATGAGCCAGGCGATTCGCGGCGGCCTGCCGCGCCACCCGCGCAGCGCCGCCATTGCCCGGGCGATCATGCCGTACCTGGAGCGTATCTGGCGTGAGCCGGACGAAGGGCTATGGGAGGTGCGCGGCGGGCGTCAGCACTTCGTGCATTCCAAGGTCATGGCCTGGGTGGCCTTCGACCGCTCGGCGGGGCTGGCCGAAACCACCGAGGAGGGGCGTGAGCAGGCGCGGCATTACCGCGAGGTGGCTGACCGCATTCGTGACGAGGTTTGTGTAAAGGGGTTGGATGCCGGTGGCAGTCATTTCGTGCAGGCCTATGGGTCTACCGAGCTGGACGCCAGCTTGCTGCAAATCGCCTTGACCGGTTTTTTGCCGGCGGATGATCCGCGCTTCTTGCGCACCCTGGAGCAGATCGAAAAGCGCCTGCTGCGTAACGGGCTGTTGCTGCGCTACGACAGTGACAACTGCAGTGATGGGCTGACGCCGGGGGAGGGGACGTTTTTGGTGTGTTCGTTCTGGTTGGCGGATGTGTATGTGCTGTTGGGGCGGCAGGGGGAGGCTCAGGCGTTGTATGAGCGATTGACCGGGCTTTGTAATGATGTGGGGTTGTTGGCCGAGCAATATGACCCGGCGGGGGGGCGCATGTTGGGGAATTATCCGCAGGCGTTTAGTCATATTGGGATTATTAATACGGCGTTGAATTTGTATCGGGCGCAGTGTCCGGTGCGGGATCGGGCTAGTTGTGGGTAGCTGACAAGTGTTCGCCGAAGGTTTTGCAGCGCCTATCAGATCGAGCGCCGCCCGCGCGGCGCATCGCGACACAAGGCCGCTCCTACATCTGTTTCGGGCCAGTTATGCCTGTGAACGTATCGGCGCCTGCCTTGGTGCATGCCTTGAGTCATGTGGAGCGGCGGCGATGCCCACGCTGAACTCGCGTCGAACCAACAAGGCGGACCAGGTGATGGCACAGAACAGACTGGCCCGAAACAGATGTAGGAGCGGCCTTGTGTCGCGATGCGCCGCGCGGGCGGCGCTCTATCTTATAGGCGCTGCAAGGGTTGTGGCGAGCACCTGGCTGCCCTGACGCGAACACCTTGAAATGGATGGCCCTAATGGCGGATGAGCCACTAGCTAGAACCACCCAAAAATCTAGCGACTTCCTACAAACCCCAATCAGATCTTCCCTATTGCCTGTAGTCCATTTCCGAAACACCCTTTTACCGCCCCTGAGCCATTGCGACCGGCCCCGCAGCTCCCTAGTCTCGCTCCGTCGTTGCCAATTCAACGACCGGGTCTGCAAGCCCGTGTGTGATAGGAAGCCTAGCGCTCACCGCTATGCCGCCGACGCTTGTCTGTGGCTCTGTTTATGGCGGCTGTGTGTGGGTGGCCTTCGGGCCAGCCGGGTTTTCTCCTATTGCCCCGGTCTTGCAGCCCTGCACACAGCCGCCACCCTTACTTGCAAGGTAGTGAATGGCGGTAACTCTCATGCAAATGGAGCATCGTCATGCTGAAAATCGTCCCCGACCCACCCGCCCGCTACCACCTCGAAGACACCCTGATCCAGGCCACCGAGTTCACCCGCTGCGCCCTGGCCGTGGCGCACCAGTCCGCATTGGCTTCACCACCCCATTCACTGGGCTCCACTCTGGCCCTCACGGCAGTGCACGAAATCGAATGCCTGCGCACGCTGCTGGAATCGGCGCTGGCGCAAGTGCAACTGGAAGGTCAGACGCAGCATTGAGGCCGCGTTTACTTTTTTGAAGTGCGCCTGGCGCAGCGGCCTCATCGCTGGCAAGCCAGCTCCTACAGAGGGGCGCGTAAGCCTGCCAGGTAATCCAGTATCTACCAGCCAACTGAGCCAGCACGTGCCAGGCCGGGTATGCCATGATGCCCGGCCCCGGCGTATCAAAGCGCCCGCACCCAGACGAGGCCCCCGCCAATGCCCAGCACCCCACCCGACGGCCTGCCGGTCTACCGCCTGATCACCGGCAAGGACGACGCCGCCTTCTGCAAGCGCATCAGCGAGAACCTCGCTCTCGGCTACCAGCTGTACGGCTCGCCCAGCGTCACCTTCGATGCCGTGCAGGGCCACGTGGTCGCCGCCCAGGCCATCCTCTGGCCCGGCCATGGCACCCCCGCGCAAGGCTGAGCCCCATGCCCGCCACCCTGCACCGGGCTACCCTCGAGGACGCTGACGCCATCGCCGCGCTGGTAGCCGAGGCCTACAGCCCCTACATTCCCCGTATCGGCCGCAAGCCCGGGCCGATGCTGGATGACTACGCTCAAGTAGTGCGCGACGACGAGGTCTACGTTGCCCGGCAAGCCAGGCGCATCGTCGGCTTGCTGGTACTGCGCCACCAAGGCCGTGAGCTGCTGCTGGCCAATGTGGCCGTGTTGCCGGCCTGCAAAGGGCAGGGCATCGGCCGCCTGTTGCTGCAGGCCTGCGAAGCACAGGCACGGGCCGCAGGCTGCGAGGCCATTCGCCTGTATACCCATGCGGCGATGACCGAAAACCTCGCCCTCTACCGCAAGCTGGGCTACCGCCAGACCCACCGCGCCATCCAGGATGGCTTCCCCCGGGTATTCATGCGCAAAGCGCTGATCAGCGCCTGACCACGCAACCGACACGGCCGTGCTGCGCCTGCGGCGCTGGGGCCACTTGCAAGTATTTCCCTCTCTGACCCATCGCGCCACCCCGGCACTATAGCGATCGAACCCCCTTGGCCAAGGTCGCGAAGCTTTTGCGCGACTGTCCGCCCGGTTTGCCCATGGCCCTCTGTACGCGGGGCCAGCAGGTAAGCCGCACAGGTAATCTGACCCGAAAAAGGAGCGTCCGCCTTGGCGAACCAGTCCTTCCAGCAACTGATCCAGGGCATCGCCGGCGCGGTCGCCGAGGCGCAGGACAAGATTCAGCGCTTGCAGATGTCCACGGTGCGTCAGTACTTCGACGAGGACAACCGCCCGGTGTGCATCGATGTGCGCCTGCCAGTGCCCTCGGCGGTGGCTGGCGAGGAACGCCTGGTGCGGGTGCCTTTGCTGTCGTTGATCGGGGCCAGGCTGCTGGCCGTCAAGGACATGGAAATCGCTTTCGAGGTCGGCCTGAACGCGCAGACCAGCTCGACGCCGTCTGAGACCTGTGCCCAGAGCCTGGATGCCCAAGGCTGGCCGACTGAATGCCATAACCCCCTGAGTGTCGACCTTGGTGTCCGGCGCACGGGGGAAGGCGGGCCTCTGGCCCGCGTGACCCTGCGGGTCGAGACCCAGCCTGCGTCCGAAGGCATGGCCCGGCTCGTGCAAAACCTCGACAAACTGATCTGAAAACCAGGAGTAACAGCCATGTCCAATTTCGTAATGGGTAACCAGTTCCGCGGCCTGCCAATGGGCGATCTGATCGGTGGCCCGCTGACCGCTGCCTGCGATGCCCAGGTGCGCCTGGCCAACGCCACGGCCGAGTTCATCAAGGTGGTGGGTTTTCTGCCGCCGCAGGATGCTGAAGGAAGCGACCCCAACGGGGTCGGTGATGTCCGTACCGTGAGTTTTCGTTTCGACCGGCCCTCCGCTGCCCCGGCTGCCGACGGTGGCACGGCGATGGAGCGGGTAGAGCTGGAAGTACCGCTGCTGTCGGTGGTCAAGGTGCCGAACCTTGCCATCAACAATGTCGGTATCACCTTCGACATGGAGGTCAAGCACTCCGAGAACCTGCGTGATGCCAGCAGCGCGCAAGCGGCGATGTCTGCCGAGGCCAAGGTGGGCTGGGGCCCGTTCAGCGCCAAGGTGAACATTTCCGGCTCGGTGTCTTCGCACAAGGAGCACACCCGCTCCACCGACCATTCGGCGCGCTACCACGTCGAGCTCAATGCCACCGACAGTGGCATGCCGGAAGGCCTGGCACGGGTGATGGACCTGATTTCCCAGTCGGTCGCTCCGCGCGCCATCACCCAGCTCGGCGACAGCTCGGCCGCTTGATGCCAGCCACGCCGTCTCCCGGCCAGGCTCTGCCTGGCTGACGCCACCCGCCCTTGGCAGCGAGGCCCCACACGATGTTCGACCTCACCGATGTTGGCTATGTGAAGCGCATCGTCGTCGGCAGCACCGATCCGGAAAAGCTGACGTCGCAAGCGCTGATCCAGCAGCAGACCGCACTGCTCAACCGCTGCCTGAGCGAGCTGCCCAAAGGGCGCATCGTCGGTATCGAGAAATCCTTCAACCTGCTCAATATCGGCGAGCACCAGGTGGTGCTGCAGGCGCTGATCTACCACGTGGGTTTCGCCCGGCGGCCGTACTGGCTGGGTGATGAGCCGGAGGGTCAATGAGCGAGCACCTGGAGCAATTCGTGCGCACGCTCGACCAGGCCCTGCACCAGGCCCGCGACGCTACCGCCAGGCAATGGCCGGGCACCCGTGTCGGCTCGCTGGCGCTGGAGCTGCTGGCCACGGTGGAGCCGGGTGACTCGGCACAGACCCTGGCGCTGCGCCTGGGGGGCACCCCCGGGCGCAAGCAGGCGAGTTATGAACTGAGCATCGAGCTACCAGCCGACGACGGCGCCATCGTGGTGCGCGTCGATGGTCAGCCCATTGGGCATTTCACCAGGGGGGGCGATGGGCAGCAGGCATGACCCCACGATTCTGCTGCTGCTGACACCCGAGCAGAGCGTGGCGCTGCGCGCACTGCTCAAGGAGGCGCCCAGGAGCAGGCGTCGATGGCTGTCGATACGGCTGCGGCGCGCCCTTGGCCTGGCTCTGCTGGTAGGCCTGGTAGGGCTGGGCGGGTTGGCCGCACTGCACTTGGACACCCTCCCTGATTGGGCCGGGTGGCACTTGGCTGAACCGAATGACGCAACCTTCAATTATGGAGAACAACCATGAAACCAACACTGGCCTTGCTATCGGGCGCGATTGCGCTGGTAGCACTGACATCGGCCCATGCCGACAGGAAATACGAAGGCATCCTCGAGGACAACGGGCGCAATGTGCCGATACTGCTCAGCATCAGCCAGACCCTGAAGCTTGGCGAGAACGCCGGCACCATTCGCTTCAACGGCGACTGGAAGTGCGGCTTCGCGCTGGAGTTCGCCGGCACCGTAGGAAAGGTCAACAGCTACAGCCTGCAAGGCCCCGGGCCTGGCCGCTGCACAACGCTGGTCTCCGGTTACCTGCGCAAGCGCTCGGGCACCGATGGTCTGCAGATCGAGGTGCTCAACAAGGCCAACGACACGGTCTACGACTTCACCTTGCGGCGTGCGGGTTTGCGCGACGGCTGACGCCCTTCAAACCCTTTCCCTCGATGCACGGGCACGCCGCAGCGTTGTCTGCAGGCTGCGGCTTGCCCGTGCGCAGGAGTTGAATTATGTGCATCTTGCAAACCGTTGGACCCGGGGGCCGTAACACGACGGCAGATGTGAAGAGCCTGCAGTTGCTGCTCGGCCTGAGCCGCGGGCAGCACGGCGTGAGCCAGTCACTGGCCATCGATGGCGTCTGGGGGGCCACATCAAGCAACGCCCTGGCCAGCTTTCGCCAGGGCATGGGTATCGCTGAACAAGGGTTGTTGGCGCCAGCTGACGTGACCCTGGACGCCCTGCGTGCCGGCCTGCCGGACGGGGTGCCGGCAGCGCTGCTGTGGGCGGTGATGATCAACGGGTCCGCTGCCCGCATCGAGGCGTTCCACCAGCCCCTGCTGGCGGCGCTGGAACGCTATGGCATCGACACCCCCCTGCGCATCGCGCACTTTCTGGCGCAGGTCGCCCATGAGAGCGGCTGCCTGCGCTACACCGAAGAAATCGCCAACGGTCAGGCCTATGAAGGGCGCAAGGACCTGGGCAACCTGCAGCCGGGCGATGGCGTGCGCTTCAAGGGCCGCGGGCTGATCCAGCTCACCGGCCGTGCCAATTACCGCGCCTATGGCCAGCACTGTCAGCGTGACTTTGAAGCCGACGACCCGGCCCAGGTCAGCCACGAGCCGGCCCTTGCCGTGGATGTCGCCGGCTGGTTCTGGTGGCGCAATGGGCTCAACGAGTGGGCCGACCAGGACGATCTGCGCCAGGTCACCCGGCGCATCAACGGCGGCTACAACGGCCTGGACGATCGCGCATTCTACCTGGCCCGGGCCCGCTGGCTGTTGCGCGGCTGAGCGCAGCGCCTGGCGCTGGCAAGCTGGCGAGCAGAGCCTATTCTGCCTGTTGGAGCCGCACACCACTGTGTGGTTTCACCGACAGAAGGAACCTGCCATGTCCCATCTCGACGACGCCACCGACACCCTGCAGCGTTTCATCGACGAGGAAGCCACACCCGATGCCGTGGCGCACCTGCTGGAGCGAGCCCGGGCCACCTTGAGCAACCGCGTGGTAGAGGATTACCTGGGGGATGCCCACCGGGTCAGCTTCGATGACGAGGATGTCGTGATCGAACCCTACAAGGCTGGGCGTGGCCAGGCCTTGCACCTGCCGCTGAACGATTTCATCACCGGCCTGCAGGCCTGGCTGGATGCCCATGGGGGTATCCGGCCAGGCCCTGCGCAACGGCGCTGAGGGTCAGGCCAGCGTCTCTCGGGCAGCGCTTGGCGCATGGGTGTAGCGCAGGGTCGGTAGCAGGAAGGCGATCGCCAGCAGGCAGGCACTTACCAGCATGACGAAGCCGCCGTCCCAGCCAAAGTGGTCAACGGTGTAACCCATCGCTGCACTGGCCGCGACCGAGCCGCCCAGGTAGCCGAACAGCCCGGTGAAGCCTGCGGCGGTGCCGGCGGCTTTCTTCGGTGCCAGCTCCAGCGCCTGCAGGCCCACCAGCATGACCGGCCCGTAGATCAAAAAGCCGATGGAGAACAACGCGACCATGTCGATGGTCGGGTTGCCTGGCGGGTTCAGCCAGTACACCAGGGTGGCCACGGTCACCAGGGCCATGAACACGATGCCGGTCAGGCCGCGGTTGCCGCGGAAGATCTTGTCGGACATCCAGCCGCACAGCAGGGTGCCGGGAATACCGGCCCACTCGTAGAAGAAATACGCCCACGAGGTGGTGTCGACGCTGAAGTGCTTGGCCTCTTTCAGGTAGGTCGGCGCCCAGTCCAGCACGCCGTAGCGCAGCAGGTAGACGAACACGTTGGCCAGGGCGATGTACCACAGCAGTTTGTTGCGCAGCACGTACTCGACGAAGATCTGCTTGGCGCTGAATTCCTGCTCGTGGCTCTCGTCGTAGCCTTCGGGGTAGTCGTTCTTGTACTGCTCCACCGGCGGCAGCCCCACCGACTGCGGGGTGTCACGCATGGCGGCAAAGGCGAACACCGCCACCAGCACGGCCACGGCAGCCGGCACGTAGAACGCTGCGTGCCAGTCGTTGGTCCAGCCCAGGCCCAGCAGGAACAGCGGGCCGATCAGGCCGCCGCCGACGTTGTGGGCGACGTTCCACACCGACACCACGCCGCCGCGTTCCTTCTGCGACCACCAGTGCACCATGGTCCGCCCGCTCGGCGGCCAACCCATGCCCTGGGCCCAGCCGTTGATGAACAGCAGGGTGAACATGATCGCTACGCTGGAGGTGGCCCAGTGTGCGAAACCGAAAATGAACATCACCCCGGCCGAGATCAGCAGGCCGAAGGGCAGGAAGTAGCGGGGGTTGGAGCGGTCGGACACCAGCCCCATGAGGAACTTGGACAGCCCGTAGGCAATGGCGATGGCCGAAATGGCCAGGCCCAGCTGGCCGCGGGTGTAGCCCTCTTCCTCGATGAGGTAGGGCATGGCCAGGGAGAAGTTCTTGCGCAGCAGGTAGTAGCCGGCATAGCCGAAGAAAATCCCGGCGAAGATCTGCCAGCGCATGCGCCGGTAGGTGCTGTCGACGTGCTCGTCGGGCAGCGGCGCCTTGTGCAGGGCAGGGCGGAAAAAGGCAAACATGTGAAGCTCCCGATTGTTATAGGTATGCGAAAGCGAATATTACATTTTCGTTACAGAAAAAATATCGCTTCGATCGGGAGAATTTGTTGGTTTTTGAAAGGCCATCGCGGGGCAAGCCCGCTCCCACGTTGTTGTGCTACCCGTGGGAGCGGGCTTGCCCCGCGATGCGCTGTCACTGCACCCGCGTCACCCGCCACAGGGTATTGGCCAGGTCATCGGCAATGATCAGCGCCCCGCGCGGGTCCACCGTCACCCCCACCGGCCGGCCGCGGGTCTTGCCGTCGTCACCGCGAAAACCGGTGGCGAAGTCCACCGGTTCACCGGCCGGTTTGCCGTCCTTGAACGGCACGAAGATCACCTTGTAGCCCACCGGGTTGGGCCGGTTCCAGCTGCCGTGCTCACCCACGAACACGCCGTCTGCGAACTGCGGGCCCATGGCCGCCGTGGAGAAGTCCACCCCCAGCGCCGCCACATGCGAGCCCAGGCTGTAGTCGGGGGCGATTGCCGCCTTGACCTTGTCCGGGTTCTGCGGGCGTACCCGGTCGTCGACGTTCTGCCCCCAGTAGCTGAAGGGCCAGCCATAGAACGCGCCTTCCTTCACCGAGGTCAGGTAATCGGGCACCAGGTCCGGGCCCAGTTCGTCACGCTCGTTGACCACTGCCCACAACTGCCCGCTGCCGGGCTGCACGGTCAGTGCGGTGGGGTTGCGCAGGCCGGTGGCGTAAGGGCGGTGGGCGCCGGTCACCGCATCCACCTCCCAGACCATGGCGCGGTCCACCTCGGCCTCCATGCCGCGCTCGGTGATGTTGCTGTTGGAGCCGATGCCCACGTACAGGTGGCGCCCGTCGGGGCTCACTGCCAGCGACTTGGTCCAGTGGTGGTTGATCTCGGCCGGCAGGTCGGTAACCTTGGTCGGCGGGCCACCGGCCTTGGTCTGGCCGTCCTGGTAGTCGAAGCGCACCAGCGCGTCCTGGTTGGCCACGTACAGCTTGCCGCTGTCGAAGGCCAGGCCGTAAGGGGCGTTGAGATTTTCGGCGAACACCGTCTGCATTTCGTACTGTCCATCGCCGTCGGCATCGCGCAGCAGGGTCAGGCGGTTGCCACCCTTGACCTGGGTGTTGCCCTTGGCCTTGATCTGGCTGGCGATCACGTCCTTGGGCTTGAGCTTGGCGGCATTGCCACCGCGGCCTTCGGCCACCAGGATGTCGCCGTTGGGCAGCACCAGGGTCTGACGCGGGATCTTCAAATCCTTGGCGATGGCCGTGATGCGATAACCCTCGGGCACCTTGGGCATGTTGTCGCCCCAGGCCGCAGGCTCGGCGATTTTCATGCTCGGCAGCAGGCCGCGTTCGGGGGCCGGCAGTTTCGGCTCGGGGCCGCGGCTCTGGGTCGGCTCACCCTCGCCGCCGCAGGCGCTGAGCAGCAAGGCCATGCTCAGGGCGCTCAGTGCAAGCTTCATGGCGCCACCTCTGTACGCAGGCCCAACCAGGTAGCCACGCAGGCCAACAGGCTGACGATGACCGACAGCACCAGCCCGGCAGGCATCACCGCCCAGGCGTCCTTGGCGTGTTCGAAGGCGTTGACCAAACCCAGCAGCCAGGCAGCCAGCAGCAGCACGAAGTACAGCTTGCGCGCGCCGCGCAGCAGGCCAGCCAGGGCGAACAGCAAGGCCAGGCCGCTGAACAACAGGCCGCCGGCGATCAGCCAGGAGGCGAAGTTGCTCCATTGGATCTGAAAGCTCTGGTAGTAGGCGATGTCGCTGATCAGGCCGCCGAGAAACAGCGGCACGCTGCCGGCCAGCAGGGTCGTATGCAGCACACCAGGGGTGCGGTAGTAGAGGGGGGCGGTGGTGGTGGTCACGGGCACTCCTTATCGTTCGGCGATCCTTGGGGCGATGGCGCAAGTCCATCGGGCGCGCGCAGGCGCTCAGGTGAAGGATCACCAACCGGGAGTGTTGGTTCAGTCGGATGTGTCGTCGTCGCTCAACCGGCAGGTGGCGTTGCCCTTTACGCCGCTGGCATGGGCACTGACATGGCGTACCTTGAAGCCGGGTTCGCGCACCGTGGCCGCGGCGCTCCAGCCCTCGCCGTTGTCCATCTGGTAGCTGATCGATCCGTCGGCGTGCCATGCCACGCGCAGGCCGTAGCGGTCATTGCGGTTGGGGCCGGTCAGCGGCCATTCCCTGATCACTGGCTTTGCGTCGACGAGGGTACGCAGCGCGAACACTCGCTGGGTACCTTCCTCGACCGGGTAACTGGAAAGGAACAGCGTCGAGTCTTCCTTGTCGTCCTCGGCAGCCGCGAGAATCACCGAAGGCACCCACTTCTCGCCCCGGCGGTTCTCGTCGATGCGTACCTGGCAGGTCAGCTGACCCTGAGCGCCCACAGGCTCGCGCATGAAGGTCTCGAAGAATCCGTATTCGATATCGAAAGTAAGCTGCTTGTCCGGGCTGCAGCCCAGCATCAGGGCTACAGCGAGTGCCATGGAGCATTTGAATCCGTTCACGCAGAGTTCCTGAGTGTGACTGGGCGTTATTTACAGGGGCGCAGCAAAGCAGTTTTCAACCCAGCACCGGCCGCAGGAAGTTGCGCTCATAGCTGATGATGAAGCGCTGCTCGGTGGCCAGGGCAAACGCCGCAATGCACTCAGGGTCGCTTTCCGACGCCGTGCGATAGGCCTCGTAAGCCGCAAGGCTGGGGAAGCTGAACAGCGCATAGGCCACGTTGTTGGCCCCTTCGCTGGGCAGGAAGTAGCCGTGGTGGCTGCCGCCCATGCGGTTGACGATGGGGATCCACAGCTTGGCGTAGGCCTCGAAGGCCGGTACCTGGTAGGGGTCGATAAGGTACTTGAGGTGGCAGGTGACCATGTGCACGCAATCCTTTGGGTGAGCCGGGGGAGGCTCACCTTACAGGCAGTGCCGGCAGGCGTCACGGGGTATCGGGCTGGCGCCAGATCAGCTGGTCGGTGGGGTAGCCCTGCTTGCGCGCCAGCTGCAGCAACTGGTCGCGGGTCTGCTGGCTCACCGTTGGCGTGCGCGACAGCAGCCACAGGTAGTCGCGGTTGGGGTGGCCGACCAGGGCCACGCGGTAGTCGGGGCTTACGTACAGCACCCAGTACTCGCCCTTGGTCAGCCCTGGCGCCAGGCGGCTGAACCAGTTGTCGAAGCGCACCCAGAGCTTGTCGGTGCGGCCCGGTACCTGGGGCTCGGCGATGCCGTGGGCCTCGTTCCACTGGCCGTCCTGTTCCTTGCAGCGGTTGTTGACGTCGATGCGCCCGTCCTCGCGCAGGCCGTAACGGGCCTCGGACTGCACGCAGTTGCGCTGGAAGAACATCGGCAGGCGTGCCAGTTCGTACCAGGTGCCTTGGTAGCGCTGAAGGTCGACCTGTTGCGTATTGGGGGGCGGCAGTTGCTGGTCGTGGGAGCTTGAGCAGCCGGCCAGGGCCAGGGTGAGGCAGGACAGCAGCAGGGTGGTGCGCATGGCCATGGAAACCTCCTGGAAAGGGCAAGGTGTACAGGAGGTTGGATGCGCGGGCGTGGGGAAAGTTGTATGGAATAAAAAGGTGCAGTTGGGCGCGTGGAGGCGGGCATTGTCGGAGTGCCGAACCACCGCTGAGCAGGCACCGCTATGGATGGCACCGGCTGCGCCGGTGTTCGCGGCTAAAGCCGCTCCCACAGGGATTGCATAAGTTTCAGGCCAGTGCCGTACCTGTAGGAGCTGGCTTGCCGGCGATAGGGCCTGCACAGGCTAAAGCTGGCACCGGCTGCGCCAGTGATCGCCGGCAAGCCGGCTCCTACAGGGATCGCACCAGCTTTTAGAAACTGAGCAAGACAGTTGCTCCCACAGGTGCAGCGCTGCATTCAGAGAGTGCGCAGTCTTGTGGGAGCGGGTTTACCCGCGAAGCAGGCACCGCGCAGTACGGCACGGGCTTCGCCCGTGTTCGCGGTGCAAGTCGGGGTGGCGAACCGCCGGTCTCGCAGGAATCACACCTGCTTTTTGAGAGTCAGCAGGGCAGTTGCACCCCGCAGTCAGCTCAACACCTCAAAACCATGGGTCCCATCACGCTCCAGCTGGGCGATCAACCCGAACTCCCAGTCCAGGTAGCCCTGCATCGCCTCGCGCGGCGCGTCGGTGCCTTCATAGGGGCGGCGGTAGCGGTCGCTGCGTGGCACGGCCAGGTGCGTCTCGCCGCTTTCCAGCGCCAGCCCGGCGGCGATCCAGCGCGCGGTACCGCCTTCGAGCAGGTACACCGGGGTGCGGGTCAGGGTTTGCAGGTCGCGGGCGGCGAAACGCGCCAGCAGGCTGCTGCCGCAGGTCAGCACGTAGCGCTGCGCCGGTGGCACCTGTTCCAGCACCTCGGCCAGTTGCGCACGGATCGCCCAGTGGGCGCCAGGGATGTGGCGCTTGACGTAGTTGGCGCTGGTGGTGAAGTCCAGCACCACGGTGCCGGCTTCCTGCAGCCAGTCGGCCAGTTGCTCGACGCCGACCTCGCGGGCTTCGGGCAGGGCCGGCAACGGCGCCTGCCATTCACCGCGGGCACTGAAATCGCTGGCCGACAGCCCGTCCAGCACCGCCACCTGCCAGCCCATCTGCGCCAGCCACGAGGCGCTCATGTTGGCGCGCACGCCGTCGTCGTCCACCAGCACGATGCGCGCCCCGCGCACGCTGGCCACGTGGTCGGTTTCCTGTACCAGCTGGCCGCCCGGCACCGGGCGGCTGCCCGGCAGGTGCCCGGCGTTGTACTCCTCGGCGCTGCGCACGTCGAACAGGTAGGTGGTGCGGGCGGCTTCGGCCTGCCAGGCCGCCAGCCCGGCCAGGTCCAGGCGCTGCACCCCGGCACGCTCGGCCACACTGAGCGCCTGGCGCCCGGCGTTGGCCCGGGTGCCGGCGCTCACCTCGGCAAATGCCCGGTCCTGGCCGTGGGCCAGTTGCTGGCCGGCCAGGGTCCAGCCAATGGTGCCGTTGCGCAGCGCCGCCACCGGGTTGGGGATGCCGGCGTTGACCAGCGACTGGGTGCCGATGATGCTGCGGGTGCGCCCGGCGCAGTTGACGATCACCTGGGTGGACGGGTCTGGCGCCAGTTCCGCCACCCGCAACACCAGCTCGGCGCCGGGCACGCTGATGCCGCCGGGGATGCTCATGGTCTGGTATTCATCGAAGCGGCGGGCATCGAGCACCACCACGTTGGCCTTGTCGTCCAGCAGCGCCTGTACCTGCTCGGCGGCCAGCGACGGGGTGTGGCGCACGCTCTCCACCAACTCGCCGAAGGCCTTGCTCGGGACGTTGACGTCGCGGAAGGTTTCACCGCCGGCTGCACGCCAACCGGCCAGGCCACCGTCGAGCACGGCCACGTCGCTGTAGCCCAGCGCCAGCAGGCGCTGCGCCGCTACCGCAGCCAGGCCCTCGCCGTTGTCGTAAAGGGTGATGGCGGTGTCACGCCGGGGTACCCGGGCATAAACCTCAAGCTCCAGTTTGGACAGCGGAATGTTGGCGGCGAACAGCGGGTGGTCCTGGGCGAACGGGTCTTCTTCGCGCACATCGATCAGGGCCAGTTCCTCGCGGGCCAGCAGCGCACGGCGAATGTCGGCATAACGGCGGGTGGTGACGGTGCTCATGGGGCAGGGTTCTCTTTGGACAGGTCCCAGATGTTGGGCAGGCGGGTATTGGAGTAACCGGAGATGAACGGTTTTTCGCTGCCGTCCTCGGCGTACACCGCGCGCTTGACCGCGCCGATGTTGCCGCCGTAGACGTGGATGCTGATCGACACCTGGTCGCTGAAGGCATTGCTGACCTGGTGAATATCGCCAATGCGCGGCGACACGGCCTCCACCTGGCCCGGGGCCAGGCGCACCGGTGTGCCGTCGGGCTGCAAGGCGCCCTCTGCTGTGCGGGTGAAGCCCTGGGAGAACTCGGCGCCGCGCAGCATGCCGATCAGCCCCCACACCCGGTGGTCATGCACCGGCGTGCGCTGCCCGGGGCCCCAGACAAAACTCACCACCGAAAAGCGCTGGCGCGAGTCGCAGTGCAGCAGGTACTGCTGGTAGCGCTGCGGGTCGGGCTGGGCAAGTTCGTCGGGCAGCCAGTCGTCCTGGGCGACCAGGCTGGCCAGCAGGTTGTGCCCGCGGTCGAGGAGGGTGGCTTCGTCGGGGTGCTGGTCGAGCAGCCCGGCGAGGCTGTCGATGAAATGGCGCAAGCGCTCGGGGTTATGGCTCATGGTTCAGGCTCGGCGTACGGTTTCAGGTAACCCTAGCAAAGCCTTTTTGTATTCTCAAAATGCAAAATATTCATAAGCTAATATGCGAGTAGTGCATTTACGATGGCCATCGCAAAAGGCATGAGGTTATGCCTAAAGCGCATTTCACAGCCCTTGATACGATCTATAGATTATAAAAATAGATTAACTAAGACTCAAAAGCTATAAATCAATCGCCACGAGACCGCACGCGCGGATCGGCCTTACATGCCCCAGGCGGGCATCTGGAGACCACCCGTGCGTTACTTCAAGCAACTGGCTGCCACCGTGCTGGCCACCACCGTCAGCCTCACTGCCGCCGCCCAGACGCTGGTGGTCGGTGACCAGAGCTACAACGCCCAGGCCGTGATGGAAGCGGCCGGGGTGCTGGAGGACTTGCCCTACAGCCTGGAATGGAAGCAGTTCACTGCCGGCTCCCCGGTGGCCGAGGCGCTGAATGTCGGCAGCCTCGACATCGGCCTGCTGGGCGATGCGCCGCCGCTGTTTCTCGGCGCCCTCGGCGCGCCGATCAAGGTGATCGCGGTCAGCCGGCAAAACCTCGAAGGCGTGGCCATCCTGGCCCGCAAGGACTCATCCATCCACAGCCTGCAAGACCTGCGCGGCAAGCGCGCGGCGCTGTGGAAGGGCTCGTGGAGCCAGCAGTTGCTGTTCAGCGCCCTGGACAAAGCCGGCGTGCCGCGCGATGCCCTGGAGCTGCGCTACCTCAGCGCCCTCGATGCCTCCCACGCCCTGGACGGCGGCTCGGTAGACGTGATCGCCACCTGGGAGCCCTACGTCACCCAGCAGGAGCGCCAGGGCGCGCGGGTGCTGGCCACTGCCGAAGGGGTGATCCCGGCGCAGAGTTTCGTGGTGGCCAACAGCAAGGCGGTGGAGGCCAAGCGTGCGCAGATCGCCGACTTTTTGCAGCGCCTGAAAAAGGCCCGTGACTGGACCCTGAGCGACCCGGCCCACACCGAGGCCTACGCCGACGCCTGGGCCAAGCGCACCCGCGCCGACGGCGACATCGCCCGTGCCTGGTTCGCCCGCGCGCGCACCGACCTGGCGCCGCTGAACCCGCAGGTGATCGTCGATGCGCAAAAGACCGTGGACTTTTTCGCCGGCATCGGCCTGATCAAGGGCTACCCGGCGGCCAGCCTGTTCGACAGCTCGTTTGGGGCGGCCATTGAGCAACCGGCAGTCAGCCAGCATTGAGTCAACCCGCACCGGCCCCTTCGCGGGCAAGCCCGCTCCCACAGGATTGCACCCGGCCTGAAAATGGCCCGGCCCCTGTGGGAGCGGGCTTGCCCGCGAAGAAGCACACACCGATTTCACAGGACACCCCCATGACCCAACGACAGATCAAACTCGGCGCCCTGACCATGGGCTGCGGCGGCCCCGGCCGGCACAACCTGTGGCTCGACCCTGAGCTGCCGGCCGACGCCAGCGTCAACATCGACTGGTACATCGACATCGCCCGCCAGGCCGAAGCGGCGCTGTTCGACCTGGTGTTCATCGTCGACAGCCAGTTCATCACCCAAGGCTCCCCCTCGCACTACCTCAACCGCCTCGAGCCCCTGACCCTGCTCTCGGCCCTGGCCGTCAGCACCCGCCACATCGGCCTGGTGGGCACCCTCACCACCTCCTACAACGCCCCTTACAACGTCGCCCGCAGGCTTGCCTCGCTGGACCTGATCAGCAAGGGCCGCGCCGGCTGGAACGTGGTCACCAGCGGTGACGCCGGCACTGCCGGCAACTACGGGCTGGACGAGCATTACGACTATGACACCCGCTACGCTCGCGCCCAGGAGCACGTGCAGGTGGTGCAGGGCCTGTGGCAGTCGTACGAGGAGGGCGCCTTCCCCCGCGACCGCGCCACTGGCCGCTTTCTCGACCCGGCCAAGCTGCACGGGCTGAACCACAAGGGCGAGCACTTCTCGGTGGTCGGCCCGCTGAACATCCAGCGCTCGCCCCAGGGCCAGCCGGTGATCTTCCAGGCCGGCGACTCCGAGCAGGGCCGCGACCTGGGCGCCGCCACGGCCGATGTGGTGTTCACCCATGCCGCCAGCATCGAGCAGGGCCAGGCGTTCTACCGCGACATCAAGGCCCGCGCCGCAAAATTGGGGCGCGACCCTGAGCAGTTGCTGGTGTTGCCGGGGGCGGAAATCTACGTCGGTGACACCGATGAACACGCCCGCGAGATCGAGCGCCACTACCACCAGGCCGACCACAGCTTCGAGCTGGCGCTGAAGGAATTCGGGCGCAATTTCGGCTGGCACGACTTCAGCCAGTACGACCTGGATGCGCCGTTCCCCCAGCAAAGCCTGGAATACGCCCGCAGCAGTTTTTTCACCAATGCCAAGCGCATCGCCGACCAGGCCCTGGACAAGGGTTTCAGCCTGCGCCAGGCCGTGGAGTTCGGCCGCCAACTGCGCCCCGGTGCGTTCGTGGGCTCCGCGCAAAGCGTGGCGGCGAAGATGGCCGAATGGTTCGAGGCGCGGGCGCTGGATGGCTTCAACATCTACATCGGCCACCCCGGGCAGTTTCGCCGTTTCACTGAAGAAGTGGTGCCGCTGCTGCAGGAACGCGGGGTGTACCGCACCGCCTACGAAGGTACCACCCTGCGCGAGAGCCTGGGCTTGCAGATACCGCGCTTTGGCCGTTGACTGGCAGTGGAGTCGGCTTAGTTACTTGTAGGAGCCGGCTTGCCGGCGATGAGGCCAGTCGCCCAAACCCGGCTCTTGCGGCCTGTCACCGGGGCCGCTGTGCGGCCCAATCGCCGGCAAGCCGGCTCCTACAGGTACAACGTAGGCTTGAAGCTTATGCGATCCCTGTGGGAGCGGGCTTGCCCGCGAACACCGGCATAGCCGGTGCCAGGCACCGTGTCGACAGCTTCGCGGTGGTCCGGCACTCCGGTAAACCCGCTCCTACATCCCAAACCCAGCGCTGTGCCTGTGAGAGCAACTGTCTTGTGCCGCCTGAGCCGGCCTCATCGCCGGCAAGCCGGCTCCTACAGGTACAGCGCGGGCCTGGAGCTAATGCGGTCCCTGTGGGAGCGGCTTTAGCCGCGAAGCAGGCGCCGCGGTGGATGGCACCGGCTTCGCCGGTGTTCGCGGCTGAAGCCGCTCCTACAGAGTCTTCGTTGAATCAACCCGTTGTGATTAGCTCTGTAGGCCGGCCATTGCCCAGTCTGAATTCAGACCTCAGGTACGAAACGCACTCAAACCGCCTTTGAGCGCCCTGGCAGTACTGCCCAGCGTGGTCGCCGAATCATGGATCTCGGCAATCCCCTGCGAGGTATGTGCAAAGCTTTCATGCATGCCGCCAAGGCGCCCGGCAATGTCGGTGACTGCGTGCTGGATTTCTTCACTGCTGGTCAGTGCGCGGTCCATGGCGCCACTGACCTGGCCCATCTGGTGCACCAAGCCGTCGATGACCCCAAGGGTACTGTCGGAGCTCTGCGCCAGGCTGCGCGACTGTTCGGCGGTACTGCTCATGCGTTCGGCAATCTGGCGGATGCCGCTGGTGACGGCGTTGATGACCTGGTTGGCGTCGTTCAGCACCCCTTGGGTCTGCCCGGCCAGCTTGCGCACCTCGTCAGCCACCACCGCGAACCCGCGGCCGGCTTCACCGGCCCGCGCCGCCTCGATGGCGGCGTTGAGCGCCAGCAGGTTGGTCTGGTCGGAAATGGCGGCGACCATCTGCAGCACCTGGCCGATCTTTTCCGCTTCGCGGCTCAGGTGCTGCAGGTCGCTGGCAAGCTCGATGCTCGCCGAGGTGCTGCCGTGCACGTCGCCGATCAGGCGCTTCAACTCCTGGTGGGTCAGGCTCAGTTCGCTGACGGCGGACTTCAGGTCGATGCGCACGGTATCGGCCAGGCTCGAGGAGTTCTCGGCGGCCTGGCGAATGGACTGGCCGTGCTGGTTGATATCGGCCAACTGCCCACCCGCCTGGCGGATGCGCAGGTTTATTTCATCGGCCAGCTGCAAGAAGATTTCCGCCAGGCGCTGGTTGCTTTCGGCCATGCCGGAGGCATTGCCCAGGGTCTGGCGCAGGTCTTGAAGCAGGTTGGACAAGTGCTTGCCCATCTGGCCGGTTTCATCGCCGTTAAGCACCGTGACGGTGGTCGACAGGTCGCGCTGTTCGGCGATGTAGTTCAACTGCCCGGTCAGGTGGTGAATGCCCCGCACCAGCATGCGCGCGGCCAGCCAGGACAACAGCAGGCCCACCAGGAAAGACGCCGCGCCAATCAGCAGCAAACGCTCAAGGCTGGCCTGAATGGCCGCATTCAGTGCATCGAGGGTGACATCCACCCCCACGATGTATTGCTGGCCGTCGGCGTTGTGCAACGGCAGGAAGATCGAGCGGAAGCTGCCGAAGCTGTCGGTGTACTCGTCGAATTGCTCCTGGTTGCTGCGGGAGGCTTCGATCACCGCGGGGCTGGCGTCGCTGTAGTGCTCCAGGTGCTTGGAGTAGGTGCCGCCGGCAATGTCGCTGGCATTGGCGCTGTCGGCCAGGTAAGCCACTTTGCCCTGCCCATCGACCATCAGGCTGTAGGCATATTTGAGGTTGACCTCGCGCGCATACTCGCCAAGGTTGCGTACCTGGGCTTCGTATTCACCGGCCTTCAGGCCGTTGGCCTCACGGGTGCGGGTGAGGTAGTCGGTACCCAGTACCCGCGGCACGGCGTAGGCGACGGTGCGCAAGCGGTTGTCGATTTGCTGGCGAATATCTTGCGACTTGGAGTACTGGGCGTAACTGATGAAGGCGGTGATGCTGATCAGGTTGACCAGGGTGAGCGACAGTAACAGCTTGGTTTGCAGGCGGAGGTTGCCCAGGAGCATGTGAAAGAATCCGTTCAAAGGCTTGGAAGTTCAAGCAGGAGGGTGCTCTGGTTATCGAACGAATGGGGGAAAACATTAGCGGAAGTTGTCAAGAACCGGCACTGGGCGCAATCAGTCCAACCTGGGCATTTTGAAGTTCTCCTGTTGGCTGTTAATTATTTTAATCGGGTCAGGATTAATGCTCGCTATTTATGCCGCAGTAGGGGGCACAAAAAAGCGCCCTTAGTTGCATCCCTTTCAAGATTTTTGTCTTTTTGGATATTGCCGTTTCAGGTCACAGTTGCCGGGGCCGCGTTGCGGCCCTTTCGCGACACAAGGCCGCTCCTACAGGGATTCGCGTTCTTCTGTAGGAGCGGCCTTGTGTCGCGAAAGGGCTGCAAAGCAGCCCCCGGCACCCTCAGAAGTTATAAGTCACCCGCCCAAAGTAATACCCCCCGGTAAACCCGTACGGCGAATACACCCCGTACCCCTTGACCATGGTCTTGCTGCTCGGCGCCTGGCGCTCGGGGTACACATCGAACAGGTTGCGTGCACCAATCGCCAGTTCCAGGTCCTTGGTCAACTGGTAACCCACATCCAGGTCGGTGATCCAGCGCGCCTTGTACTCGCGGTCCAGGCTGCGGTCGCTGGCCGAGTTGACCTCGCGCCACGAACCATAGCGGGTCAGCCCCAGGTTCACCCGGTAGCGGTCCAGCCGCCAGTTGCCGCCCAGTATCAGCTTGGTGTGCGGCTGCACTTCGGTCAGCAGGTTGCGCGCCTGGCGGTCCATCAACTGGTAGGGCGTGCCGAGAATGTTCACGCTCTGCTTGTAGTCGAGAATCTCGGTGTCGTTCCAGTTGAACGCCGCCGTCCACTTCACTGTGCCGGCGCTGCCCAGGTCGTGGTCGTAGCTGCCCACCAGGTCCAGGCCCTTGGTGCGGGTGTCGGCGCCGTTGGTGAAGTACTGCCCGCCGGAGGTGGAGTCGATGCCGTTGGCCAGCAGCGCGGCGGTGACCTCGGGGCCGAGCAGGGTGCCGGTGAGGGTGATGCGGTCGCGCACGTTGATCAGGTAGGCGTCGGCGGTAAAGGCCAGGCGCTCGGTGGGCTGCCAGGTCAGGCCGAGGCTGTAGTTGGTCGACTTTTCCGGTTTCAGCGGTTCGGCGCCCAAGGCCTGGGCTGCGGCCGAGCCCACCGGCAGCACGCCGTAGTTGATCGACTGGTACACGCCGTTGACCACCCCATAGGTGGTGGAGCGGGCGCTGAACAGGCTGTTGGCCAGCGACGGCGCGCGGAAGCCGTTGCTCACCGTGGCCCGTACCGCCAACTGCGGGGTGAACTCGTAGCGGGTGGTCAGCTTGCCGCTGCGGGTGGCGCCAATGCCGCGGTCGTAGTGCTCGTAGCGCAGCGCGGCGCCCCAGTACCACTGCGCCAGCGGGTTGAAGCCCACATCCACGTAGCCGGCATAGCTGTTGCGGCTGGCACTGGTGGCCTCGGCCGGCGAAATGCCGTTGGTCACCTGGGCGCCGGACGAGGCGCAGTTGCCGGGCGCCGCGCAGTAGCCGCCGTCGGCCCAACTGGCCCAGTCGCCGTCCTGCACCTGGTAGCTGTCGCGGCGCTGCTCCAGGCCCCAGGAGAAGTCCAGCGGCTTGCTCAGGCCTACCTCGTAGCTGCGGTGCAAGTCGAGGTTGCTGGTCAGTTGCGAGCTGACCCAGGTGCCGGACTCGAAGTGGTTGGGGGTGGCCTCGCCCAGCGACGGGTTCTGGTTGTTCCAGGTGCCTTGTTCGGCAGTGTTGCGCCCGTAGGTGCTGGACAGGTCCCAGTCCCACTCGCCGGCCAGGCCCTTGGCGCCGAACGCCGCCTGGTAGTCGTATTCCTCGATGTACCAGGTGGGCGTGTAGCCGGCCGGGCGCCCGTTGGGCCCGGTGGTGATGGTATTGACGATGGTCGGCAGGCGGAAGTTCTGGCCCTGCTCGGCCTTGCGGTACGACCAGGTGCTGAACGAGTACAGGGTCAGGTCATCCTCCAGCGGCAGCTCGGCGTTGTAGCCCAGGGTCAGCAGGTTGATCTTCGGCGTGCCGTAGCCGCCGTAGGTGACCTTGCCGGCGCGCTCCAGCGCCTCGGCTTCGCTGTAGCCGTTGGCGCTGGCCTTGTTGTCGTCGTTCTGGCTGCGGGCATCCAGGGCAAGTTGCACAACGCCGTCGCGGCCGATTTCGAAGCCCTTGTTCAGGCTTTGCTGCACGGTCTGCTTCTTGCCGTCGTAACCCTGGCCTGCGGTGGTCACGGCGGTGCCGCGGGTGTCGGCCTTGAGAATGACGTTGATCACCCCGGCGATGGCGTCCGAGCCGTACTGGGCTGCGGCGCCGTCACGCAGCACCTCGACATGGTCGATGGCGCTGATCGGGATCAGGTCCAGGTCGCTGGGGGCGGCGCCGGCGTTGATGCCGCTGATGTTCAGGGTGGCGCTGGTGTGGCGGCGCTTGCCGTTCACCAGCACCAGCACCTGGGCGGCGTTGAGGCCGCGCAGGTTGGGCGCGCGGGCCATGCCGCTGGCGTCCCAGCCGGTTTTTTCCGGCAGGGTCAGCGACGGCACGCTGGCACTGAGGGCTTCCATCAGGCCGGGCTTGCCGGTTTCTTGCAACTGCTTGGCGCTGATCACATCGATCGGCACCGGGCTGGACGTCACAGTGCGTTTTTCGCTGCCGCGGTTGCCGGTGACGATCACCGTGCCCAGGGCCTGGGCGGCAGGTTCTTCGGCGCTGGCCGGGGCGCTGGGCAGCCCCGCGGCCAGGGCCACGGTCAACAGCGGGGCAGTGGTAAAGGCTTGCTTCATTACACGCAGTTCCTTGTCTGGCGGGGTGGCGCGCTCAGGGCGCCTTGGCCGCGATCGCGTCGATTTCCACCAGCGCGCCGGGCAGCGGCAGGGCTACTACCTGGAGGGCGGTGCGGGTCGGGGTGTTGGGCTGTTCGGCGGTGGCGAAAAACTCGGTGTACGCCGCCTGCAGGCCGGCAAAGTCGAGCTGGCCGCCGTTGGCCGGGTCGCCCACCAGAAACACCCGCAACTGCACGATATCGCCCAGGCCCAGCCCCTGGCTTTGCAGGGCCGTGCGCAGTTTTTTCAGCACCGAGCGGGCCTGGGTTTCGGTGTTGCCCAGGGCGGCGATGCTGCCTTTGGCGGCGTTGGGGTCGGCCACATCCGGCAGGGTGCCGCTGATGAAGGTCAGCTGGCTGCCGGCCGGCACCGTCACCAGTTGCGAAATCGGGAAGTTCGAACCAGGCGGCGCAACACGCTTGATGCCGTCGGCGTGGGCGTTGAGGGTCAGCGACATGAGCACTCCGGCAAGCAGAAGAAAACGAGGCATGGGTGGGGTTCCTGTGGGGGTCAGGCGGCAGCGCCGCGGGTGGTCTGGGCGGCATGCCGGGCGATCAGGCTGACCACCCGGCGGGCCGATTCGGCGGCGCTGTTCTGCCAGATGCCCACGCCGCCATGGGCCAGGGCGTCGCTGGCCAGCCAGGTGCGGCCCTGGGGCTGGTTGAGGGTGTCGTAGCCGGGCTGGGCGACCTCGTCGTGGACGATCCATGGCGCTTCGCTGAACGGCACTTTCGACCAGTTCACCACCAGCGGCCGGCCCAGCTTGTGGCTGTGGCCCGGGTGCAGCGATTCCACCGCCTGGCGCGACGAGGCAATCTGCGCCTGTAGCGATTTGCCGGCGAACTGCTGGGCCACGGCGCCGGTGTTGTAGGTGGCCACCAGCACGCCCTGGGCGCTGTTGAGGTGGTCGCTGGGGTACCACAGGGTGCGCGCCTCGTGGTTGATGTAGCTGAGCCCGCCGTAAATCTGGAAGTCGGTCTCCCAAAAGCGCGGCGACTGCCAGGCCACCTTGTTGGCCTTGTCGCCCTCGGCGCTGGCGATGGCCTGCCTGAACGGCGCGTCGAAGTTGTTCGGCAGCTTGGCCAGCAGCGGCAAGGGCAGGGTGACGATGGCGTAGTCGGCGTGTTCAACGTGTTGCTGGCCGCTTTTGCGGTCGCGCCACACCACCTTGGCGCCATGCTCGGCGGTCTCCACCCCCAGCACTTCGGCGCCCAGGCGCACGCTGTCCTTCACCTGGCGGTAGAAGGCCTTGGGGATCTGGTCCATGCCGCCCACCGGCTGGAACATGGTCGAGGAAAATTCCGGAATCTCGTCGAACACCAGCGGCAGCAGCAGGTTGCTGTCCAGCAACTGGTCCAGCGGCACCGGCTGGCGCTGCACCGGGGTTTGGTCGCCGGCCCCGGCAAAGCGCGTGTAGCCGGCGCGTACCGAGCCGCGGTACTGCTGCTGGCTGTCGAGGTCGCCGTACACCTTCAAAAAGTCCAGCAGCGCCTTGCGCTGGCCGCCGCTCAGTTCGGCATCCAGGCTGTTGCGGCTGACGCTGCGCGCCAGCAGTTCGCTGAAGTGCCCGCGGGTGTCGTTGACCGCCTGGCGCAGCAGCAGCGGTGGGCGGGCAAGGTCTGGCTGGGCCAGGGCGTTGCGGCTGCTGTTCACCAGCACCTGCAGCTCCACGCCAAGCTCGCGGCAGTAGCCGAGGATGGTCAGGTGGTGGCTGGGCAGGCGCGCGGCGCCGGCATTGAAGAAGTGCCCCTGGTCGAATTCGACGGTTTGCGTGGTGCCGTCGTTGTGCTCGATGCGGTCGCCCTGGCGCAGGGTCCACACCCGCCCGCCGACCCGCTCGCGGGCCTCCAGCACGGTCACGGCAAAGCCTGCCTTGCGCAGCTCGTAGGCCGACACCAGGCCGCTGATGCCAGCGCCGACAATCACCACGCGCTTGCCATTGCCGCCGTTGGCGGCCAGTTGCAGGGGTTCGAAGGTGGCGGCCAGGGCGTTGTGCCCCAGCGCGCCCAGCGCCGCCGAGTAGCCGCCGATGGCGGCCATGCGGGCGATCAAGTCTCTACGGGAAAGTCCCATGTTGCGTCTCCGTTCAGGTCTCAAGCGAAGGTGCGCAACAGGGCAGACGTACCCCTGGCGGGGGCCCGACGACGTTGGCGCACATCCATTTGCCTCCGCCAGGTCGGGGTCGGTTTACAGAACTTAATGGTCTTTATGAGGGTTGTGAAAGGCTTTTTTGTTCTAAGTTAATATGCTGTTTAGTGATTAAGTTTGTTTGTATAAATGCATATTTGGCATGACTTTGTGCGACGACTGAAACATTCGGCCAAGGCTGACATTTCAAAGGGAATCGCCCCACTTTCGCGTCAGAAGGGTCCTACAACACGGGTTTTTTTGTTCTTGCTAGCGTTCGCCCCTTGCCACCTCGGCAGGGCCCGAACCCCGCGCCGCTGCCGCGCAAATACAAGGACAAAGGATGTTCAACCCACTCAGCGCACAACGCCTGCGCCTGCACGCCGACGCCCTGCCGCGTGACGTGCAGGTGCTTTCCTTCAGCGGCAGCGAAGGCATCGGCACCCTCTACAGCTTCGATATCCAGCTGGTCAGCGAAAACTTAAATGTGGCCCTCGAGGCGCTGCTCGGGCAGCCGGCGTTCCTCGCCTTCGACGCCGATGGCCGGGGCATACACGGGGTGCTGGCCGAGGCTCGCCAGGGCGCAATCGGCACCCGCCTGGCCCACTATCAGGTGCGCCTGGTGCCGCACATGGCGCGCCTGGCCCTGCGCCAAAACTACCGCATCTTCCAGCAGCGCAGCGTGGCGCAAATCATCGCCCAGTTGCTCGAAGAGCACGGCCTGCTCGGCGATGCCTTTGCCTTCCAGCTCGAAGCCGACTACCCGCCGCGTGACTACTGCGTGCAGTACGGCGAAAGCGACCTGGTCTTCGTCGAGCGGCTGTGCCAGGAGGAGGGCATTCACTACCGCTTCGAGCATGCGCCCGGTGGCCACCGGGTGTTGTTCAGCGACCACCAGATGCACTTCCCGCACTTGCCCGCCAGCCTGGCCTTTGTGCCGGGCAACGGCATGCACGCCGATGGCCCGGTGGTCAGCGCGTTTGCCATGACTGTGCAACGCAGCGTCGAGCAGGTGATGCTGCGCGACCATGACTTTCGCAAGGCCAGCGTCGAGCTGGCCCATGCCAGCCGCGCCGGCGACGCCCCGGCGCTGGAGCACTACGCCTACCCCGGCGGCCTGCTGCAAACCCTCGACCAGGCCCGCGGCCGCGTGCAGGCCCAGCGCGCCCTGGAGCGTTGCCGGGTTGGCCGCTGCCGGGCCGACGGCAGCAGCGACGCACCGGCGCTGGCCAGCGGCCGGCTGCTGACCCTCACCGGCCACCCGCAGCAGGCCTGCAACCAGATGTGGCTGGTCACCCAGGTCACCCATACGGGGCACCAACCCCAGGTGCTGGAAGAACAGGCCAGTGCACAGGAGAGCGACCATTACGCCAACACCTTCAGCGCCATCCCCTGGGATGCCACCTTCCGTTCGCCGCTGATCCACCCCAAGCCCCGCGCACCCTCCAGCCAACAGGCCCGGGTTACGGGGCCTGCGGGCGAGGAGGTGTATTGCGACGCCTTCGGCCGGGTCAAGGTGCAGTTCCCCTGGGACCGCGAAGGCCAGGGCGACGAGCACAGCAGCTGCTGGCTGCGGGTGGCCTCCGGCTGGGCCGGCGATCGCCATGGCGCCCTGGCCATCCCGCGGGTCGGCATGGCCGTGCTGGTGAGCTTTCTCGACGACGACCCCGACCAGCCGGTCATCAGCGGCTGCCTGCCCGACAGCCTGCACATGCCGCCCTACAACCTGCCCGAGCACCACAGCCGCACCGTGCTGCGCAGCCGCAGCCTGGGCGGTGGTGGCGGCTACAACGAACTGGCCATGGACGACCGCGGCGGCCAGGAGCTGTTCTACCTGCGTGCCCAGCGCGACCTGCAGCAGCGCGTCGAACGCAACAGCCAGCTGTACATCGGCGGCCTGCAGCAGGCCGTGGTGGTGGGCGAGCGCAAGACACTGCTGCACGCCAGCGACCACCTCACCGTCGAGCAGGCAAGCCACACCCAGGTCGGCACGCTGCTGCTGCAGCACGCCGGCCAACGGGTGCAGATATCGGCTGACGGCGACGTGCTGGTGGAGGGCGGCAACAGCATCACCCTCAAGGTCGCCGGCCAGCACCTGCTGGTGAATGCCGGCGGCATCTTCACCAGCAGCCCGATCCAGCTCGGCGGCGCGCCGGCCGCCAGTCTGGCCAACACCCCCTCCTTGCCACCTGCGCCAAGCCAGCTGGCGCTGCTCAAGGCCAGCCAGGCCGCCGGCAGCGACTACTGCCCGTTATGCCAAAGCTGCCGCGACGGCCAGTGCCTGCCGGCCGGAGGTGGCCGATGAGCCCGCTATCCCCTTGGCAATGGCTGGCGCAGCAGCGCGCTGCGGGCCACGACATCGCCGTGTTGCTCGAAGCGGGCAGCGAAGCCGGCCAACGCTTGATGGCCAGCGTGCCAGGCGAACGCTGGCAACTGCTGTACCTGCAAACCGACGCCGCCTACCTGGCCGACCACGGCCCGGCGTGCTGCCTGGTCGGCGAAGCTGAATTGCCGCTACTGCAACCCCTGCTGCAAGCCCCTGGCGAACACTGGGGTTGGCTGGCCAGCCTGGCCCCGGGCGAGATGCCCGCCTGGGTAGCGCACTGGCGGGCCCGCTTGCTGCTGGGCCAGCCCCCGCAGCAGGCGCTGTACCGCTTCCACGACAACCGCGTGCTGGCCCGCGGCCTGGCCCTGGCCCAGAGCACCCTGCCGGCCTACCTCGGCCAGGCCATCAGCGTCTGCTACTGGCAGGGCGAAACCTGGGCCAGCGCAGACAACCCCCTGCCCGGCGCCCACCCCGTTCCCACCCACCCCGCCTGGCTGCAAGCACCGCCGCCGGCAGTGGACGGTCCCATCGCCGTGGCCAATGCCCACCGCTACCTCTACAGCCAGCACCTGGAGGCTTACCTCAAGCTCGCCGAGCAGCAGCCACCGCTGGCGTGGTTGCAGCGGCAGTTGCAGCGCGGGCAGGGGTGGGGGTGGCACACGCAGAAGCAGATCGAGTTCTTGCTGGTGAACAGCCTGCGCTTGCCCGGGTTTGAGTTGCCGGAAGGGTGTGAGCCTTGGCCGGGGGAATTGCCGGCGGTGCATATGGAACGGTTGCGGCGGCATTTGCTGGTTTGAGAGGGGAGAAGGTATGAAAGTTGGATTCAAGGAAAGTTGTTTGTTGGTGAGTGTTGCGGTGTTGGTGGGTTGTGGTGATAAAGAATCCAATACGTTTACGTTGGTGGGTGAATTGCCGCCGAACTTTTCCTACTCTGCAAGTACCCGGTACGTCCCTGATCCTAAAACAAAATGCGCGGTTACCGATTGGCGGCGAACAATGCCGGCATATAACAAGAGGTGGCGCGAAAAATATGACCCGGTGGCTGTTGTAGAGATTCGTAAGGTGATTAAGGGGTGTCAGATGATCCTGCGGTACATAAAAATAACTATAAATGCGACGGATGGAGAGTCAATTCGAGATCAGCATGGTGATGCTGCGAATATTGGTGTGTACGTCGAATTTCCCGATAAGCACTTGCGAGCTATGAGGTTTGATGCTGGGGGCGTTTTCTTTGGTGAGTGTCAGTGGTTGTTTCGCACGGTAGGGGGTTTTCGAATTATTAGGAAGTTTCTCGATTGCAAGAAAGATAATGGACGTGGCGAGAAAGGGGGGGAGCCACTTGGTGCCTACACGCTAGATCAGTTGTCGGGGAAAATAATTCGGATGAATGTCCGGCTCGCTGTCGAGGAGCGGCCTTATTCTAGAGATGCTTGGGGTCGGTTTTCGGACGGGTGGAGGAGATGTATGGGCAAGGGAAAGCAAGATGTCAGAGGGTATTGTCGAGGTAACTACGCTGACTTTAGTGATTTCATAATGCTGGACGGTCGAGTTCGTAATGTCTATCCCAGTTGCAATGAGTGAGCGTAGGTGTTTTGGTGCAATCCAGTACGAAAAGGGGCTGGTAATGCCAATGATGGTGAGAGCAAGGTGTTTCTATTTGCTTGTAATGCTTCTCGGATTTTCTCTGCTTGTCGGATGTTCAGATAAAGAAGCCAATACATTTACCTTGGTCGGTGAGTTGCCGCCAGGTTTCGCATACTCAGCAGGCGTGTGGTATGTCCCTGACCCTGAGAGGAAGTGTGAAGTGACAGATTGGCGGAGAACGATGCCGTCGCTAAATAGGAAATGGCGTCAAGACTATAACCCTGTAGCGGTCATCGAAATTCGAAAGATCATAAAGGGCTGTCACATGATTTTGAGCCGAATCAAGATGGAGATTCATGCGGCGTATGGAGATAAGTTTCACCAGGTTAGTTACGACAATGCGAGCATTGGTGTGCTTTTGGATGTGCCTGAGGAAGCGCGGCGTGTGATGACGTCTGAACGCGAAGATACGTTTTATGGGGAATGCCAATGGCTGTTTCGTACTGCCGGCAAAACGCGAGTGATATGGAAGCTTCTTGATTGTAAGAAAGATAATGAGCGAGGTGAGAAAGGCCGAGGGAAGCCGTTTGCGTTGTATGCGTTGGATCAACTTCCGGGGCTTACGGTAAGGATGAATGTTCGGTTGGCTGAAAAAGAGCGGCCCTCTATCGGTGATACATGGGTTGAGTTTGCCAGCGGATGGAAACGCTGCCTCGGTGAGGGGATGGAGGATACATATGCGTTCTGTCGTGGCAATTATGAGAATTTCAGTGATTTCATTATGCCTGATGGAAGAGTGTGCAATGTCTATCCACACTGTGAGGAGTAAATTATGAGTGTCGGTACAGGCTTTGGTAAGGATGGTTTGGGGATGTTAAACAGCCAGCTTTTAGTTTGCCCTGAGCGAGGAGGTGGGGTGACGTTTCAGCTGGTTGATGAATCGGGGGATGGCTCCCCATATCAAGGATGTTTCTATGAGGTCATCGATGTAGAGGGTGAGCTTTATAGTGGTTGTCTAGATGTTGAGGGTAAGGGTGCGGTAGAGGGATGTTTTGTTGGGCCTGTCTGTTTGCGATTTGATAGTGAGTATTTTGGCTCTGAGAAATATTACACGCTGTTGAAGAAGCGCGAACATTACCCGCTGAAGCTTACTGAGTTACAAGTTTGCGCTGAAAGAACGCTTCACTTACATCTGGACGCCTCTCGTACCAAAAGCAACCCGGCACAAGCACATGCGGATTGTTTCTACCAAGTGGAAGTTCGTGAACTGGTACGCCACAACAGTCATTTACCCCCATTGTCCAAGCGTGCCTTCCCACCGCAGTCGGCCATTAATGTAATCATGGGTGCCCATGGTGAATGGGGCGTTGGCCTGATGCCGGGCAAGCACACCGTTCTGGAAGTTCGCCCATTGCGGGCGCTCAGGCCCATGCTGTCCACTGCGCCTGAATTCTGTGTCTTGAACCTCTACCAGCTATCCCTGATGGCAACTCTCAGCTATAGCCCGTTCGGGCAGGACCCGGAGGAGCACCCGGTCATGGCGCCATCGGTAACCTTCCCCAATGTGCCGAGCATGGGCAATTGGTTCGGCGAGGCGTTGGCCAATTCGCAGGAGATCTGGCGTGTAGATGCTGCCCAGCAGCAGGCGTGTTTCCCTCTTTATGAGGATGTGCCGTATTCGGAGCGTTGGGAGATCGTGCCTTTTGACCCGAAGTTGTACTCGGCAAACGACCCGGCACTTGGGGAGCAGCAGGAAAACCCAGCCAATATTCACTTCCTCGACGATAGAAACCTCCATGACTCCACCGATACACAGGCCTACATTACCCACAATGCCGAGGTGATGGTCGTCGCCATTCGAGGCACCAATGAACTCATGGCAGATGTATGGCGCGATCTCGATGCACTTCAGGTGCCCTTTGCAGAGGGTGAGGGGCGGGTGCATCAAGGGTTTTACGAGGCTGCACAGAGGGCGTTCGGCTTCGTCTCCAGCTACAGGGCCAGGTTCCAGCAAAACCAACAACTGATCATCTGCGGCCACAGCCTCGGCGGTGCTGTAGCACTGCTCCTCGCCGAAATGCTCCGCCGCACCGACCCAACCCTAACCCTGCAGCTCTACACCTACGGCGCCCCCCGCGCCGGCGACACCACGTTCATGCAAGGCGCCGCCGACCTGGTCCACTACCGCATGGTCTACGACGACGACCCTGTCCCCAGCCTGCCGGCGCCGTGGATGAATACCCGCTGGGATGTGGTCGCCAAGGGGGTGACAGACACCGCCGTGAAGTCGGGGGTCGGCCTGGGGCGCATCGTTTCGGGGCTGATCAACTGGGACGGCGAAGACTTCGAGCACCATGGCGAGTTGCGCCACTTCATGCCGGTGCCGTTCGCCAAGGGCGAAACCTCGGCCATTCTCTGGCGCCCGGGCTGTCGCACCCTCACCGACAAAGCCCTGTGCAGCCGGGTGCTCGACCAGGCGCATGGCCTGCCTGCGCGGGGCAGCCTGTTGCAGCAGGTGGCCAAGGCCACCGACCACAAGATGCTCGACAGCTACATCCCGGCCTGCTGGGCGACCCTGCGCCGCTACCAGCAGGCGCTGGAAGCTGGCATCGCGCCGGTGTCGGAGCGTGAGCGTGCGGCTGTGCAGGGCATGATTAGCGATGTCGACCGGCAACTGGAACGCCATGCCCTGCGCATTCAGGAGCGTGCCCGGCACTCGCCGGATGACGCCCTTTACCTGCACCTGCTGCGCGAAGACAAACGCCTGCTCAAAGAGACCCAACAGCGGCTGGATACCTTGGCCGGGGTGCCGGTCAGTGAAGCGATGGTGTACGGCAACCAGGCCGGTACCGGGCAGTTGGCCGAGGCACTGGCGCGCTGGCATGGCCATGCGCCGAACAACCGCGCCGAACAGATGGCGCAGGCGCCGAAGGAGGTGATCGATACCAGCCCGGTCGGCAGGCCGGGGCCGGGGTTCGACGAGATCATGGCTTATGTGAACAGGCCTTGGTGATCGGGCCGTGGAGATGGGGTGTGTCGTATGGCGCTATCGCCGGCAAGCTGGCTCCTACAGGTACGGCACTGACCTGAAGCTGATGCAATCCCTGTGGTGAGCGGCCTTGTGTCGCGATTGGGCTGCGCAGCAGCCCCGGCGATTTTGCATGAGGTCGAGCCCCTGGGGCTGCTATGCAGCCCAATCGCGACACAAGGCCGCTTCCCACAGGGATCGCGAAGCCTTCAAACCTGTGGGAGCGGCTTTAGCCGCGAAGCAGGCACCGCGCTAGATGGCACCGGCTTCGCCGGTGTTCGCGGCTAAAGCCGCTCCCACAGAATCTTCGTTAAATCAACGAGTTGTGATGTGTTCCATAGGAGCCGGCTTGCCGGCGATAGCGCCCTGCCAGGCGAATCAGGCCCTGCGTTGCTCACGCCCACCTTCCACCAAGGCGCGAATCCGCGGTATCAGCTCCTGCCCGTATTCCACCGCATCACGCAACTGATCGAAGCCACGGAACAGGAAGGTACTCACCCCCAGTTCGTAATACGCCAGCGCCGCCTCAGCGACCTGGTCCGGCGTCCCCACCAGCGAGGTGGAATTCCCCGCGCCGCCCCCTAACGCGGCGATTTCGGTCCACAGCCGGGTGTCATGCACCTTGCCGGCCAGTTGCACCAGCCGCTCCGAGCCCACGTTGCTCTTGCCGAAATTCTTCTCGCGGCGGTTGCCCTGGCGGATGCCGATGCGTTGCTTGGCATCGCTGAGAATGCGCTCGGCGCGGGCCCAGGCTTGGTCCTCGGTGGCGCCGAGGATCGGGCGCAGCGACAGGCTGAAGCGGATGTGCTTTTCGCGCCCGTAGCGGGCGGCGGCCTTGCGCACCTGGGCGATGCGCTCGCGCACCTGCTCCAGCGGCTCGCCCCACATCATGTACACATCGGCATGCTTGGCGGCCACCTCCACCGCAGCGTCCGAGGCGCCGGAGAAATAGATGGGCAGCTTGCCCACCGGCTTGACCAGGGTCAGGTTGTCTTCCACCCGGTAATGCGCGCCCTGGTGGTCGAAGGGTTCGGTCTGGGTCCAGGTGTTGCGCAGCACCTGCAGGTACTCGTCGGTGCGGGCATAGCGGGCGTCCTTGTCGAGGAAGTCGCCGTCGCGCTGCAGGTCGCCGCTGTCGCCGCCGGTGATCACGTTGATCGAGGCGCGGCCACGGCTGAGCTGGTCGAGGGTGGCGAACTGGCGGGCGGCGAAGGTGGGCGCCTGAAAGCCCGGGCGGTGCGCCACCAACAGGCCGATGCGCTCGGTGAGTGCGGCCACGTAGCTGGCCAGGATCATCGAGTCTGGCGCGCTGGTGTTGACCGCCAGCAGGGCCTTGTCGAAGCCGCCGTATTCCTGGGCCTGGGCGAAGGCCTTGATGAATTCCAGGTCCAACAGCGGGCCACGCGGGGCCTGGGATTCGCTGCTTTCCTGGGGGCCGATCAGGCCGATGAATTCGAGGGTCATGGGGCAAAATTCCTTTTAGGTGAGGGGCGGGGCTGCAGTGCAGCCCATCGCGGGCAAGCCCGCTCCCACAGAGGAGCGGGGCCAGATCATGGGAATGCGGTTACCTGTAGGAGCGGCCTTGTGTCGCGAAAGGACCGCAAAGCGGTCCCGGCTATCTCAAGCCACAGCGCTTTGGCTACGGCGTACCGTGTTGCGGTTCTCTGGCACCGCCAGCCCGAAGTTGTCGCGCAAGGTGCTGCCCGGGTACTCGCTGCGCACCAGCCCCCGCTCTTGCAACAGCGGCACCACCCACTCGGTGAAGTACTGCAGCCCGTCCGGCAGCAACTGGTTGATGATGAAACCATCCGCCGCCCCCTGCTCGAACCAGTGCTGCAGCGCATCGGCCACCTGCTGCGGGGTGCCGGTGAAATCGCGCCGTGGCCGCGAGAAGCGCAGTGCCAGCTGGCGCAGGGTCAGCCCCTCGTCGCGGGCCAGCTGCTTGAGCTGGTCGGCGGTGCCCTTGTGGCTGTTGTCACCCAAGGTGCCCAGGTCGGGGAAGGGCGCGTCCAGGTCGTGCTGGCTGAAGTCGTAGTCGTTGAACGGCCGGCCCAGGGCGACGATGGCGTCCTCGATGCTCACCAGCTCCACCGCCTGCTGGTAACGGCTCTCCACCTCGGCTTCATCGCGCCCGACAATGGGCCGGATGCCCGGCAGAATGAACAGCTGCTCGGGGTCGCGACCGTGCTGCGCGGCGCGCTTTTTCAGGTCCTGGTAATAGGCCCGGGCATCGGCGAACGACTCGGGGCTGACGAAGATCGCATCGGCGTTTTGCGCGGCGAAATTGCGCCCGTCGTCCGACACCCCGGCCTGGAAGATCAGCGGCTGGCCCTGGGGCGAGCGCTGGATGTTCAGCGGCCCCTTCACCTTGAAGAACTCACCCTGGTGGCCAAGGGTGTGCAGCTTGTCGGGGGCGAAGTATTCGCCGGTCTGCTTGTTGCGGGTGAAGGCGTCGTCCTCCCACGAGTCCCACAGCCCCTTGACCACCTCCACATGCTCGCGGGCGATGCGGTAGCGCACGGCGTGGGGCGGGTGCTCGGCCTTGCCGAAGTTGTCGGCGGTGCCCGACAGCCACGAGGTGACCACGTTCCAGCCGGCACGCCCGCCGCTGATCAAGTCCAGCGAGGCAAACTGGCGCGCCACCTGAAAGGGTTCGCTGTAGCTGACCGTGACCGTGGCCACCAGGCCGATGTGCTGGGTGACCGCCGCCAGCGCCGAAAGAATGGTCAGCGGCTCGAAGCGGTTGAGGTAGTGGGGGCTGGAGCGAGCGTGGATGTGCAGGCTGTCGGCGATGAAGGCGAAGTCGAACTTCGCCGCCTCCGCCAGTTGCGCCTGCTGCTTGTAGAAACCGAAGTTGACGCTGGCATCGGCCAGCGCCTCGGGGTGGCGCCATTCGCCCCAGCCGTGGCCGACACCGTGGATCATCGCGCCGAGTTTGATCTGTCGCTTGCTCATGGGGAGTCCTTCTGCAATCAGGTTGTGGAGGCCTCCGCCGGGTGTGGGGTCGGACTGGTAAGAGGGGACGTTAGCGTGGGGGAGAGGGGCTTGTGAAAGGCTTTGTGGTTCTAAGCTAATTATGTGTTTGTTTAATAATCTATTTGTTCAATATGCGCATATTTGTTTTAGGCCAATCGCCGGCAAGCCGGCTCCTACAGCTAATCGCGCTCTCCTGTAGGAGCCGGCTTGCCGGCGATAGGGCCCGACCAGGCGCCCTCTAAACCGCCACCGGCAACACACTGCGCGAATACCCCGGTATCGCCGCAATCAGCTCACGGGTATAGCTGCTGCCCGGCTGCGACAGCACCTGAACCGCCGGCCCCTGTTCCACCACCTGCCCGCGGCGCAGCACCAGCACCTGGTCGGCCATGCTCGCCACCACCGCCAGGTCATGGGACACCAACACATAGGCCATGCCCAGCTCGCGCTGCAGCTCGTCCAGCAGCGCCAGCACCTGCGCCTGCACCGACACATCCAGCGCACTCACCGGCTCGTCCAGCAGCAACACCTCCGGCTCCAGCGCCAGCGCCCGGGCTATCGCCACCCGCTGGCGCTGCCCGCCGGACAACTCCTTGGGCAGCCGGTCGAGAAACTGCACCGGCAACTGCACCTGGGTTATCAGCTCCCGCGCCCGGCGCTCCAGCGCCTGGCCCTTGAGCAGCCCGAACGCCACCAGCGGCTCGACGATGCTGTCGAACACGGTAAAGCGCGGGTCGAGGGCGGCGAAGGGGTTTTGCTGCACCAGCTGGATACGCCGGCGCAGGGGCCGGAACGCCCGCCAGCTGTGGCTGGTCACGTCGATGCCGGCAAACTCTACGCTGCCGCTGCTGGGTTTTTCCAGGCCCAGGGCGATGCGCAGCGCAGTGCTTTTGCCCGAGCCGGACTCACCGACAATGGCCAGGGTCTGGCCGGCATGCACTTCAAGGTTCAGGTCATGCAGCGCGGTAAAATGCGCGTCCTGCCCCGGCAGGGCAAAGCGTTTGCCCACGTGGCTCAGGCGCAGCAGCGCCAGCCCTTCGGCCACCCTCGGCCGGTGCCGGGGCACGAAGGCGGGCGCGGCATTGAGCAGGTCGCGGGTATAGGGCTGCTGCGAGCCCCACAGCACCTGGCGCGGCGAGGCATGCTCTACCAGTTGCCCGTGGCGCATCACCAGCAGGCGGTCGGCACGGTCACAGGCCATGCCTAAGTCATGGGTGATGATCAGCAGCGAAATACCGCGCTCGGCCACCAGCTGTTGCAGGTGGTCGAGGATGCGCCGCTGCACCGTCACATCCAGCGCGCTGGTGGGTTCGTCGGCGATGATCAGCCGCGGGTTGCCGGCCAGGGCGATGGCAATCAGCACCCGCTGGCGCATGCCGCCGGACAACTCGTGGGGGTACTGCCGGGCGCGCAGCGCCGGGTCGTCCAGGCCGACCTGGGCCAGCAGCTCCTGCACATCGGCGTCCAGCCCCGGGTAGCGGCGCACGCCCTTGGCCAGCAACAGCGCCTCGGCAATTTGCTGGCCGATGCGCAGGGTGGGGTTGAGGCTGACCATCGGGTCCTGCGGCACCAGGCCGACGGTGCGCCCGCGCAGCTGGCGCCTGGCCCGTTCACTGGCCTTGGCCACATCCACCCCGGCTACCCACAGCTCGCCCTGGTCGACCTGGGCATTGCCCGGCAACAAGCCGAGCAGGGCGTTGGCCAGGGTCGACTTGCCCGAGCCGGACTCGCCGACGATGGCCAGGGTCTCGCCCTGTTGCAGGCTGAACGAAAGCCCCTGCACGGCCTGGGTGCGCTGCCCGGCAAAGCGGTAGCTGACACTGAGGTCGCGGACCTCGATCAAGGGTGGCTGGCTCATCGGGCATGCTCCTCGACGCTGCGCGCCAGGTGGTTGAGGCTGAACACCACCGCCACCACGAACAGCCCCGGCAGCAGGGACACCCAGGGTGCGGTGATCAAAAAGTGGCGGCCGTTGGCAATCAGCGTGCCCCATTCCGCCGCCGGTGGCGCGGCGCCAAAACCCAAAAAGCTAAGGCCGGCGGTAGCCAGAATGGCCGCGCCGAAGTCCAGGGTGGCGAGCACCGCCACCGGCCCCCAGGCGTTGGGCAGCACATGGCGCAGCAGCGTGCGCGCCCAGCTGGCACCGCCCAGGCGCGCGGCCTCGACGTAGGGCAGGGTTTTGATGCGCAGCACTTCGGCGCGGGTGGTGCGGGCAAAGCCCGGGATGATGCCCACCCCCACGGCGATGGCCACCGGCACCGTGCCAAAGCCGATGGCGGTGACGATGGCCAGGGCCAGCAACAGGCCAGGCAGGGCCAGCAGCACGTCGATGATGCGCATCAAGGCCGCGTCCAGGCGCCCGCCGGCAAAGCCCGCCAGCACCCCCAGCCCGAGGCCGCCGGCCAGGGCGATCGCCACTGCCAGCAGCGCCGCCAGCACGCTCAGCCGCGCGCCGTACACGACCCGGGTGTACAGGTCGCGGCCCAGTTCGTCGGTGCCGAACCAGTGCACCAGGCTCGGTGCGCTGAGCTTGTCGGCCGGGGAGGTGGCATAGGGGTCGAAGCTGCTCAGCAGTTGCGGCACCAAGGCTGCCAGCAAGGCGAACAGCACCACCAGCAAGGCCAGGCTGAAACCCGGCCGGCGCAGCAGCGGCGCTGCCGCCTGGTGCAACCGTTGCCAGCGGGTGCGGCGTTTCCAGCCTTTACCCGGGGCGGCAAGGCCCCCTGTAGGAGCCGGCTTGCCGGCGATGAAGCCCACATCGATAGTCATCTCAGCTCACCTTGGCCGTATGGGTAATCCGCGGGTCAAGCCACGGGTAAAGCAGGTCGACGATCAAATTCACCACCACAAAGGCCGCCGCCGACACCGCGACAATCGCCAGCACCACCGGAATGTCCTGGCGCAACACCGCCTCCTGGGCCAGGCGCCCGACGCCGTTGCGCGAAAAGATGGTCTCCACCAGCACCGCGCCGGATACCGTGTTGCCCACCTGCAGCCCCACCAGGGTCAGCAGCGGCAAAGCCGCGTTGCGCAGCCCGTGGCGCGCCTGCACCTGGGCGCGGCTCAGGCCCTTGGCAAAGGCCGTGGCGATGTAGGGCTCCTGCCACACCCCGGCAAAGCCGCGTTGCAGCACCTGGGCGTACACCGCCGCACTGGGGATGGCCAGGGTCACCGCCGGCAGCACCAGGCTGGCAAAGCCCTGGCTGCCGGTGGCCGGGAACCAGCCCAGGCCAAAGGCGAACACCTGGATCAGCAGCAGGCCCATCCAGAACACCGGCACCGAAAAGCCCAGCGACGGCAGGCGGGTGAGGGCGCTCTTGAGCGGGCGCCATTGCAGGTAGGCGGTCAGGTAGGCCAGGCCCACCCCGGCCAGCAGCGACAGCACGATGGCCAGCCCCGCCAGGGCCAGGGTTTGCGGCAGGCGCTCGGCCAGCAGCGCGGTCACCGGCCGGCCCAGCGACAGCGACTGGCCCAGGTCGCCATGTATGGCGCGCCAGAGCAGGTCGAAGTACTGCTCGAACAAGCCCTTGTCCAGCCCGTAGTAGGCGCGGGCGCGGGCCAGGTCCTCGGGCGACAGGCCGTCGGCCTCCATGCCTGATGCGCTGAGCATGATCGCCAGGGTATCGCCCGGCAGCAGGTAGAGGATGAAGTAGCTGATGGTGTAGGCGCCCCACAACACTAGCAGCGCCTGGCCGATGCGGCCGATCAGATAGCGTTTCATGGCTGGCCGACCTGGATGTCACTGAGGAAGGCAAAGCCTTCGGCGGTCCAGCGGAAGTCCTTGACCCGTGGCGCGGTGGCCGCCTGCCACACCCGCTCGTACAGCGGGAACGCCGAGGCCTCGTTGACCAGCAGGTCCTGCAACTGGCCATAGGCGTCGGCGCGCTGGGTGTCGGCGGTGGCGGTGATGCCCTGGTCGAACAGCGCCTGCACCTTGGGCAGGGTGTGCGGCTCGTAGCTGTTGGTGGCAAGGGTTGCGCTGTTGGCCGCGCGCGGGTCGAGGATGGTCTGCAGGATGATCGGGTCGGCGCGGGTCATGTAGGTCGAGGTCAGGTCGTAGTTGCCCGAGGCGTTGCCGGCCACCCATTCGGCGCGGGTCAGCACGTTCAGCTTGAGGTCGATACCCACCTTGCGCAGTTGGTCCTGCACCAGTACGTCGCCTGCGCTTTCGGCGGGGCTGATGTTGTAGCGCAGGGTCAGGCGCTGGCCGTTCTTGTGCCGGTAGCCGTCGTCACCCTTGTGCCAGCCGGCGCCCTCGAGCAGTTGCTCGGCGCCCTTGGGGTCGTAGGCGAGCTTGTCGGCCTGTGGCTTGAAGTACGGGGTGGTCACGTCGTACACCCCGCTGACTACTGGGAACTCGGCGTTGTACACGGTGTGCGCGTAGCTTGTGCGATCGATGGCCTTTTGCAGCGCCAGGCGCACCTGGCGGTCGCCCAGCAGGCGGTCGTTGCGGGTGTTGGGGTACAGGTTCAGCGCCGGGCCCGGCAGCGAGCGGCTCTGGATGGTCGCGCCCTTGCTCTGGAACAGCTTCAGGTCCACCTCGGAGAACGGGTTGCGCGGCCACAGGATGTCGGCCTTGCCCTGCAGGAACAGGCCGTTGCGCACGCTCTCTTCGGCGATGTAGCTGATCTCTACCGCGTCCAGATGCGCGGCGCCCGGGTTGTGCACGTTGGCCGAGGCCCAGGCGTAGTCGGCACGCTTGACCAGCCGTGCGCCCACTTCGGGGGTGTAGTGCTCGAGCACGAACGGGCCGGTGCCGATGATCTTGCCCAGCGAGCGCTCCTGGGCGCTGAGCTTGTACGAGGCCGGGGCCAGAATCGCCAGGTTGGTGGTGGAGGTGGCCTGCAGGAAGCCGGCATTGGGCTTGGCCAGCACCAGGCGCACGGTAAAGTCGTCGATCACCTCGGCGTGGTCGTAGCCGGCCAGGTAGGTGGCGCCGAAGGTGGCCGGCAGCTGGGTGGCGAAGGCCTTGTTGCTGTCGAAGGCGGCCTTCACCGCATGGGCGTCGAAGCGCTCGCCGTTGCTGAAAGTGACGTCCTGGCGCAGGTGGAAGGTGTAGCTCAGGGCATCGCTGCCCACCTCCCAGCTTTTCGCCAGCCACGGGATGATGCGGCCGCTTTGCGGGTCTTGGTCGGTCAGTGATTCGGCGACGTTGCGCAGCAGCACGCGGTGTTCCAGCCAGTAGACTTGGAACGGGTCGACACTCACCAGGGTGGTGTTGTCGCCCCAGAAGGCGATGTTGAGGGTGTTGCTGGTGGCGGTGTTGTCGGCGGGGGAGCAGGCATTGAGTGCCAGGGCCAGGGCGCCGAGGGCGAACAGGCGGTGCAGTGGGGGCATGGGGTCATCCTTCTAGGAAATTGGGTGACCTGCGCCGGCCTCTTCGCGGGTAAACCCGCTCCCACAGGTAGGGCGCTGGGCCTGAGGACTGTGGGGTCCCTGTGGGAGCGGGTTTACCCGCGAAGAGGCCATAACAGGCGACAGATACCTTTCAATCAGTCCTGGTACTCAAGCCCCTCCCGCTCCAGTTGGCGGATCAATGCATCCCAGTGCCGCTGGATCCCCTCACCCTTGCCATCGGAGAACCGCTTCGATTGCTCATGCACCTTGGCAATCGCCGCTGGCGAGGCATGCAGCAACTGGTCATTGCCGCCAGCCTGGGCCGCCACCTGGATATTGCAGGCCCGCTCCAGCCCGTGCAGCTCGCGGAACGCATGCTCCACGCTGACGCCCCCGGTCAGCAGCCCGTGGTTGCGCAAAATCAGGATGTTGCTGTCGCCCAGGTTGGCCACCAGCCGTTGTTGCTCGTCCAGGTCCAGGGCCACGCCTTCGTAGTCGTGGTAAACCACCCGGCTGTAGTAGGCCAGGGCGTGCTGGGAAATCGGCAGCAAACCGTCGCGCTGCGCCGAAACCGCCGCGCCGTCGCGGGTGTGGGTGTGCAGCACGGCGGCGAGGTCGGGGCGGGCACGGTGGATGGCGCTGTGGATCACGTAGCCGGCCTGGTTGATGCCCAGCCCCAGCGGGTCGTCGATGAGGGTGCCGTCGACATCCACCTTGACCAGGTTGGAGGCGGTGATTTCATCGAACAGCAGGCCGAAGGCGTTGATCAGGAAGTGCTCGTCCGGCCCCGGTACCCGCGCCGAGAAGTGCGTGTAGATATGGTCGGTCCAACGAAACAGTGCGGCCAACCGGTAGGCGGCGGCCAGCTTGACCCGCACCTCCCATTCTTCGGCGCTGACCCGGTCGCGCACATGCGCGGTGATGGGGGTGACGGCAGACAGTGAGGTCATGGTGTGTTCTCCGGTAATCAGTAGCCGCGTGCGCTGTCGACCAGGTTGGCCAGCGGCGCCTGCTCGCGGTAGCGGTGGAAGTTGGCGACGAAGGCGTCGAGGAAGGCCGGGTAGCCGTCTGCAGAAATGGCCGAGGTGTGCGGCGACAAGAACACCCGGGGGTGCTGGTACAACGGGTGGCCGGCGGGCAACGGCTCGGGGTCGGTGACGTCCAGGCTGGCGCGGCCCAGCAGGCCGCTGTCCAGGGCCTCGAGCAGCGCCTGTTGGTCGAGCAGGCCGCCGCGGGCGATGTTCACCAGGTGCAGGCCGGGGCGGGCGTGGGCCAGCACCTGGCGGTCGATCAGGCCGCGGGTGGCGGGGGTGAGCGGGGCGGCCAGCACCAGATGGTCGCTGCCGGCGAACAGCTGGCGCAGGTCCTCGGCGCGCTCCACGCCGGCAATGTCGGCGATGGGTTGGCCGGGGCGGCTCAGGGCCAGGACCCGCATGCCCAGGGCCACGGCCTTGCGCGCCAGGCTCTGGCCAATGCTGCCAAAGCCGAGAATGCCCAGGGTGCGGCCACGTACCGGGGCCAGCGGGGTCAGTTGCCAGTCGGCGTGCTTCACCCACAGGCCGGGCAACTGCTTGGCGGCGGCGAACACCAGGGCCAGGGCGAACTCGGCCACCTGCTCGGCGTTGGCGCCCTTGCCACTGGTGACCGGCGGGCCCTGGAACACCCAGTCGGGGTAGAAGTCGATGCCCGAGGACACCAACTGCACCCACTTCAGGTTCCATGGCCAGCCCGGCGGCGGGGTGTCGACTCGCTGCCCGCGGATGTTCACCGGGCGCAGGATGAACACATCTGCGGGCACTTCGAAGTTCAGTTTGCCGAAGGGCACATCGACCACCTCGTGGTCCACCAGGCGCTCGCGCAGGGCCTGGTTGGCTTGAGGGTCCAGCTGGCTGGCGATGATCGAATGGCTCATGCGGTCACCTGCGTCAATGCGTTGCGCCCGGCCTGGCCGAACACCACGTCGTCCTGGGGCGTATGGATGCGGCTGCAGAGCACGTCGCGGTAGTGCCGCTCCAGCGGGTTGCGCCGCGACAGGCCGGGGTTGCCGGCGGCCTCGATGGCCAGCTCCACGGCCTGGATGGCGTTGGCGCTGACCAGGTGTTTGATCTGCCCGGCGTGCTGGGCGGCGATGTGCCCGGCGGCGGCAGAATCCAGCAGGCTCTGGTTGGCGAACAGCAGGGTGTCGATGCGCCCCAGCACGTCCTGGAAGCGCGGCAGGCTGGCCAGTGGTGCGCCGAGGTTGGATGGCGCGCGCTGGTTCAGGAAACCCACCAGCCAGTCCCGCGCGGCGCGGGCCACGCCGTCGTACACCGCCGGCAGCAGCACCGCCATCCACAGCAGGCTTTCGCCGTCCAGCTCTGCGCGCGGGGCGCTGGCGGGGCTGACGCTGACGGCGTGGTCGAGGGGGATCAGCACCTCGTCAAAGCGCACCTCATGGCTGCAGGTGGCGCGCATGCCCAAGTGGTCCCAGTCTTCGACGATGCTGATACCGGGGGTGTCGCGTTGCACCAGAAAGCCGCCCACCAGCGGGTCGGCGTCATCGCTGCGGCCCCACACCAGGTACCAGCTCAGGCCGTGGCTGCCGGTGGAGTAGATCTTGCGCCCGCTCAGGCGCCAGCCTTCGGCGGTGCGCCGCGCCACGGTGGCGGGCAGGCCGCCGCGGGCTGGGGTGCCCAGTGCGGGCTCCACGCGCAGGGCGTTGATCAGCGCGCCGTGCTGCACGGCATCGCGCGCCACCTGCGTGCGCAGGTGTTCGGGCCAGCGGGTTTCGTCCTGCAGGCGAAAGTGCTGCAGGTACTGCATCACCAGAATCAGCGCGGTGGCCGGGTCGCCCTTGCCGACCGCGCCGATCACCCGGCGCGCCGTGGCCAGGTCGGCTCCGCCGCCGCCGAGCGCTGTGGGCACGGTCAGTGCCAGCAGGCCGTGGCGCTGCAGCAGGTCGAAGTTGTCCTTGGGGAACTGCGCGCTGCGGTCGTAGCGCTCGGCGTTGGCCGCCAAGGCCTGGGTAAGCTCGGCCAGGGCGGCGTCGGAAGGGTGACTCATGGGGGTTCATCCCTGAATGACGGTGGGTTGCTAAGACCGTATTCGTATGAATGAACGCTGTAAAAGTCTTTTTGGTTCTATGCTAATTATCAGTTTGTGGAATTTATATTTTGTTTTTATATGCAAATATTGCATTTATTGCTGCGTGGGCGTGCGTTTCGAGTATCCCTTTCAAGGTCTTTGAGTCAGCGCGTGTTGGGGCCACCCAGTGTTCGCCGAAGGGTTTGCAGCGCCTATCAGATCGAGCGCCGCCCGCGCGGCGCTTCGCGGGTAAACCCGCTCCCACAGTTTGTTTCGGGCCAATTATTCCTGTGAAAGTACCACTGTCCGCTTTGGTGCATGCCTTGAGTCATGTGGAGCGGCGGCAACGCCCACGCTGAAACCGCGTCGTACCAACAAGGCGGACCTGGTGATGGCACAGGACAGACTGGCACGAAACAAACTGTGGGAGCGGGTTTACCCGCGAAGCGCCGCGCGGGCGGCGCTCGATCTGATAGGCGCTGCAAGGGTTGTGGCGAACACCTAGAGGCCCTGACGCAACTTCCGACGAACACCTGGCAGCCCTAACGCAACCCCCTTCACCCCAACAACCGATGCCCGGCCACTTCACCAAACAACTCCACCGGCCCCTGCAAATTGCCCAGGTAGCGCGGGTGGAACAGCCACAAGTCCACCTGCGGCTTGAAGTCACTGACGTTCAGCACCTCCAGTTCATCCCGGTGCCGGCTGGCCAGCAGCAGCGGCTCGGGCACTAGCCCCAGGCCCTGGCCGTTGGCCACCAGTCCCAGCTGCAACTCGGTGCCGAAGGTTTCCAGGTTGATCGACAGGCTCAGCCCCTGTTCGCTCAGTGCCCGCTGCAAGCCGGCGCGAAAGCCGCAGCCGTCGGGGTTGAGCACCCAGCCACGGGTGTAGCAGTCCTTGAGCTTGTAGCTGCGCTTGCTGGCGCTGCCCTTGGCCGCCACCACCTTGAGCGGCATGCGCGCGATCGATTGGCTGGCGATGCCTTCGGGGAAGATCTTGCCCGGCGGGAACAGCGCCGCGGCGGCGTCCAGCTCGCCGTTTTCCATGCGTGCGATCAGGCTGCTGCCCCAGCCGCTGCTGACCTGGGTGCGCAGCGGCGGGTAGGCCTCGCGGATGCGCGCCAGGGCATCCAGCAGCACCACGTCGCCGAGGGTTTGCGGCACGCCCAGGCGCAGGGTGCCGGAGGGCGCGCCGTCGTTGGCCACCAGTTCGCGCAGCGCGTCGATCTCGCGCAGGATGGCCTTGCATTGCTCGTACACCCGCAGGCCCATGGGCGTGGGCTTGAGCGGCTTGGTGTTGCGGTCGAGCAGTGTGGCGCCGAGGTCTTCCTCGAAGTTCTGCACCCGCCGGGTGATGGCCGGCTGGGTCAGTTGCAGGGCCTCGGCGGCAAGGTTGGTGGACTGGCAACGGATGACCGCCACGAAGGCGTCCATGTCATCGATTTTCATGATCGGCGCTCGCAGGAGTGAACGGGAAAATAAGCCGTTAGCATAATCTGGCTTGCAAGTAATGCCAAAATTTAAGCATCGCTGCCCCCTGTAGGAGCGGCCTTGTGTCGCGAAAGGGCCGCTTAGCGGCCCCGGCAATTTTGCATGATGCCAAGATCCTGGGGCCGCTACGCGGCCCTTTCGCGACACAAGGCCGCTCCTACAGAGTTTTGTTAAAATTGCATATTAGGTTATTCCTAAAATCACTTTTGGTTATTAAAAACTTCTCGCTAAAGTCTGCCGTCACGGGCCGCACGATGCGGCCCGCCCAGACCCCGAGGAGCGCCATGTCCATCCGTTCGAAGTTGCTGACCCTCGCCGCCGCCATGCTGCTGGCCAGCCAAGCCGCTGCCAGCGAGCGCCTGACCCTGCGCATCGGCGACCAGAAGGGCAACATGCGCGCCCAGCTGGAAGCCGCCGACGCCCTGCGCGATCTGCCCTACGACATCCACTGGGCCGAGTTCCCCGCTGCCGCGCCCCTGGCCGAAGCGCTCAACGCCGGGGCCATCGACGCCGGTATCATCGGCGATGCGCCGCTGTTGTTCGTGCTGGCCTCCGGCGCGCCGGTCAAGGCGATTGCCGTGGACAAGTCCGACCCCTACGGCACCGCGCTGCTGGTGCGCCCCGACGCGCCGCTGCACAGCGCCGCCGACCTCAAGGGCAAACGCATCGCCACCGGCCGCGGCTCGATCGGCCACCACCTGGCACTCAAGGCGCTGGACCAGGCCGGCCTGACGGAAAAGGACGTGGAGTTTCGCTTCCTTGGCCCGGTGGACGCCAAGATCGCCCTGGCCAACGGCTCGGTGGACGCCTGGTCGACCTGGGAACCCTACACCGCGCTTGCCGAACTGAGCGGGCAGGGCCGGGTGCTGGTCAACGGCCGCGGGCTGTCCAGCGGCAACAGCTTCCTCGCCGCCACCGACAAGGCACTGGACGCACCGGCACGGCGCGCAGCCTTGCAGGATTACCTGAACCGCCTGGCCGGGGCGCAGGTGTGGGCCAACCAGCACCTGGACAGCTACTCGAAAACCCTGGCCGCGATCATCGGCTTCCCCGAGGCCGCCGCGCGCTTGCAGTTCGAGCGCCGGCAGTTGCGCTGGCAGGTCATCGACCCGCAGACCGTGGCCGAGCAGCAGGACACCGCCGACTTCTACCAGGCCCACGGCCTGATGAACCAACGCCTCGACGTGGCCCCCACCTTCGCCACCGGCTTTACCGTACCCGGCGCCGCCAAGCTGGCCGCGCAACCCTGACCCTGGAGACTCCCCCATGTTGTTGAAACCTGTACGCCGGCTGGCCCTGGCGCTGCTGGCCGGTACCTTGCTGCCAAGCCTGGCCCACGCCGAACAGACCCTGCGCATCGGCTACCAGAAGTCCTCCACCTTGCTGACCCTGCTCAAGGCCCGCGGCACCCTCGAGCAGCGCCTGGGCGCCGAAGGTATCCGCATCAGCTGGCACGAGTTCCCCAGCGGCCTGCCACTGCTCGAGGCGCTGAACCTGGGCAATGTCGATGTGTCGGCAGACGTCGCCGACACGGTGCCGGTGTTCACCCAGGCCGCCGGCGCCAAGCTGACCTACTTCGCCCGTGAAACCCCGTCACCCACCGCCCAGGCGATTCTGGTGCCGGCCGATTCGCCGCTGAAAACCCTGGCCGACCTCAAGGGCAAGCGGGTGGCGGTGACCAAGGCCGCCGGCAGCCATTACCTGTTGATCCAGGCCCTGGCCAAGGCCGGCTTGAGCTTCAAGGACATCACCCCGGCCTACCTGATCCCGGCCGACGGGCGCGCGGCGTTCGAGAACCGCAAGGTGGATGCCTGGGTCACCTGGGACCCGTACGTGGCCAGCGCCCAGCGCCAGCAGAATGCGCGCATCCTCGCCGACGGCAGTGGCCTGGCCAGCTATCAGCGCTACTACCTGGCCGGCAGCGACTACGCCAAGGCCCACCCCGAGGTGCTGCAGCAGCTGTACCTGGCCCTGCGCGAGGCGGGTACCTGGGCCAAGGCCAACCCGGCGGCGGCGGCGCGCATTCTTGGCCCGCAGTGGGGCAACCTGGACAGCGCCACGGTGCAGCAGGCCAATGCCCGGCGCAGCTATGATGTGCAGCCGGTGAAGGTGGATAACCTTGCGGAGCAGCAGCAGATTGCCGATGCGTTTTATCGGGAGGGGTTGTTGCCTAAAGCGGTGGATGCCAAGGCGGTCAGCCTGTTCGAGCCGCGTTTGGCGCAGTGAAACCATGGGGCTGCTGCGCAGCCCTTCGCGGGTAAACCCGCTCCCACAGGGAACGGTGATCGTTGTGGGAGCAACTGTCTTGTGCTGCCTGAACCGGCCTCATCGCCGGCAAGCCGGCTCCTACAGGTACGGCACTGGCCTGAAGCTTATGCAGTCCCTGTGGGAGCGGGTTTACCCGCGAAGGGCCGCACAGCGGCCCCAAAGCAAAGGGGTCAGCGCGAGGTTTCTACTCGCAGCACTTCGGTGTAGATCGCATCCACGGTCTGGTCGACCTTGAGGTTTTTCATCCGTGCCTGCAGCTCGGGGTCTTCCACCTTCACTACCTGCAGCTTGCCTTCGGGCGGCAGCAGGCTGACTTCGTGGGTCTTGAGGTCGATCTTCTTGATCTGCGAGGTCACCTTCACCTGGCGGAAGGCTTCGCCGCCGGGGTTGGGGTTGTCGGCCTTGGCGCGGATGGTGCCGGTTTCCTCGCTGGCCTTGGGCGCACCGCCAACGTCGGTGTTGAGCACATAGGCCACGGCGCGGGTGACGTAGATGTCGACCTGGTCACCGACCTTGAGGTTGGGCAGGGCCTTGGCCTTTTCCGTGAGCTGGAAGGTCACATCCTTGTCGTGGGGGCCCTTGACCGTCACCTGGCGGTTGGCCAGGTCGATGGCGGTCACCTCGGTTTTGACGTGGCTTTCAAGGGCTTCGCTGGCAATCGGCAGTTGCGCTGCGTGGGCGGTGAAGGTTGCGGCAGACACTAACGAGGCTAGAGCGATGGCGCGGGTGAATGGAGTCATTGGCCTGTCTTCCTTGTGATCGATACCGTTTGGGTTATGGCGAGCACAAGCATAGACCGGGCTGGTCGAGGGGCAAGATGCACTTCGGGGCTTTGTGCTGCCTTTGCGGGCCCTATCGCCGGCAAGCCGGCTCCTACAGGTACGGCGCAGGCCTGAGGCTATGCGGTTCAGGCGGTTGACTCCCTGGCCCCCTTGGCCTGCGACACATTGACCGCCCCCGGCAAGGCCACCGCGTTCTTTGCCGCCAGCACCTCGGCCATCACGCTCACCGCGATCTCCGCCGGGGTCTTGCTGCCGATGTAGATGCCGATCGGCCCGTGCAGCCGCTCGAGCGAGTGCTCGGTTTCGCCAAAGTGTTCGATCAGCCGCTCGCGGCGCAGTTGGCTGTTGCGCCGCGAACCGATGGCGCCGATGTAGAACGCAGGCCCGTGCAGCGCTTCGAGCAACGCCAGGTCATCGAGCTTGGGGTCATGGCTGACGGCGATGATGCAGGTGCGCGCGTCGCTACGGAAAGCGCGCACCACATCGTCCGGCATGCCCTTGAGGTGCTCGACGCCGGCCACTGCCCAACTGGCCATGTATTCCGGGCGCGGGTCGCACACGGCCACCTTGAAACCGTTGAACAGCGCCATGGTGGCCAGGTATTCGGCCAGGGCGCCGGCGCCGATCAGCAGCATGCGGTAGCCGGGGCCCAGGGTGTTGAGCATGCGTTGGTCATTGCAATCAAAGGGCTGCGGGGTGGCGCTGACGCTCAGCGTCGCCGCACCATCGGCCAGGGCCAGCTGGCGTTGTACCAGTTGCCCGCTGTCGAGCAGGGTCAGCAGCTGTTGCAGGCTGGCGGCACTGGGGCTGAACTCGAGGATCAACTCCAGGGTGCCGCCGCAGGGCAGGCCGAAGCGGTGCGCCTCGTCGGCGCTGACGCCATAGCGCACCCGCTCCGGCGGGCCATCGGTGAACCCTTGGCCGCCGTAGGCGCTGGTGTGGCGGTGCACCAGGTCGTCCTCGATGCAGCCACCGGACACACTACCCACCACCCGGCCATCGCTGCGCAGGGCCATCATCGAGCCCACCGGGCGCGGCGACGAACCCCAGGTGCGGGCCACGGTGGCCAGCAGCACGCGGTGGCCGGCAGCGAGCCAGTCGTGGGCGGTGCGCAGCACCAGCAGGTCGATGCTTTCCATGGTGAGCGAACCTCGTTCAGTCAGTTGCAGGGCGTGCGATTGCCGCTTGATGCATGCCCTGTGGGAGCGGGTTTACCCGCGAAGGCGTCGGTGAGGCTGATGCAGCATTCGCGGGTAAACCCGCTCCCACAGGGGCATGTATCAGGTCGGCAATCCCATGCTCCTGCTCAACGCATATGCAAAATGATCGGGCTGCTGCTGGCCGGGTCGGTATGCCCGCGCAACTTGCCCACCGCCTGCGCACTCACCGCGCTGCCCTGGTTGCCCCAGGTGGCGCGGGCAAAGCTCAGCACCTCGGCAATTTCCTGGTCCGACAGCTGCTGACGGAACGCCGGCATGCGGTAGGCGTCCGGCACCCCGGCGGCGACGATGCGCTGCGAGCCGTTCAGGGTGATGTTGATCGCCGAGGCGTTCTCGCCGGCCAGCATCGAGGTGGCCCCGGCCAGCGGCGGCATCCACTCGGCCTGGCCCTTGCCGTCCAGGCCATGGCAGCTGGCGCAGCGGGTCACGTAGGTGTGCGCACCCGGTGCATCCAGCCGCTCGGCAGCGGACACCGCCTGGTACTGCCACGGCGTGCCGTCGCGTTGCGGGTCGCCGGGCAGCGACTTGAGGTAGCGGGCGATGGCGGCCAGGTCGTCGTCGGCCATGAACTGGGTGGAGTTGTTGAACGCCTCGGTCATCGAGCCGTACACCACCGCATGTTTGTTACGCCCGGTCTTGAGAAACTGCACGATGTCCTGCTCGCTCCAGCGGCCCAGCCCGGTGTTGGGGTCCTGGCGCAGGCTGGGGGCGTACCAGCCGTCCAGCAGGGCGCCGGCGAGGAACGGCGTACCGCCTTCGTCCAGGGCCTTTTCGTTGAACGCAAGGCCGCGTGGGGAGTGGCAGCTGCCGCAGTGCCCGGGGCCCTGGACGATATAGGCGCCGCGGTTCCACAGCGCGTCCTGGCCGGTTTTCTCGGCATAGGGCGTGGTGGGGGCAAACAGCCCGTTCCACAGCGCAATGGGCCAGCGCAGGTTCAGCGGCCAGGGGATGCTGCTGGCGATGTTGGGCGTGGCTGCCGGCTGCACGCCCTGCATGAAGAACGCATACAGCGCGCGCATATCGTCATCGCTGAGCTTGGCGTAGGACGGGTAGGGCATGGCCGGGTACAGCCGGCGCCCGCCCGGGGCCACGCCGTGGCGCACGGCGCGGTCGAAGTCGGCCAGGCTGTACTGGCCGATGCCGTGCTCGCTGTCAGGGGTGATGTTGGTGGCGTGGATCGCCCCCAGCGGCGTGGCCATTTCCAGCCCGCCGGCGAACGGCGCCTGGCCCGGCAGGCTGTGGCAGGCCACGCAGTCGCTCAGGCGGGCGACGTACTCGCCCCGGCTGACCAGCGCGGCGTCCACCGGGGTGTCGGCCTTGAACGGCGTGGCAGGCTCGCGGGTGACGTACCAGGCCAGCAGGGCGGCGGCGACCAGGCAGGGCACGGCCAGCCAGCCGGCGGTTCTTGCGAAGCGGCGGTTGCTCATGGGCGGCCCTCAGCTGAAGGTGTGGCGGTCAAGGGGCAGGCTACGCACGCGCTGCCCGGTCAGGCGCGCCACGGCGTTGGCCACGGCCGGTGCCACCGCTGGCAGCGGCGGCTCGCCGATACCGCCCATTTTCTCGCCGCTTTCGACGATGCGCACATGCACCCGGGCCATGCGCTGGGCCGGCAGTATCGGGTACAGGTCGTAGTTGCGCGCCCGCGGTGCGCCGTCGAGCCACACGGCTTCTTCCAGCAGGGTTTGCGACAGCCCCAGGGCCACCGCGCCGTTGACCTGGGCTTCGATGATCGCCGGGTTGACGATGCTGCCAGGGTCGATGGCCTGCCAGATGTCGTGCACCTTCACCTGGCCGTTTTCGATGGACACTTCGGCGATTACCGCCGCATGGGAGCCGAACGGCGAGGCCATGGCCACGCCGCGGGCGCGCTTGCTGCCGTCCTCGGCGGTGAACGGGCCGGGCTTCCAGCCGCCAGCAAGTTTGGCCACCGCCTTGAGCAGAGTGGTCAGGCGTTGGTTGTCACGCAGCAGGTGCAGGCGTAACTCGTACGGGTCCTTGCCGCCCTTGTCGGCCAGCTCGTCGAGGAAGCTTTCGTAGAAGAAGTCGTTCAGCGAATTGCCCACCGAACGCCAGTAACCGAGCATCGCCGGGCCTTTGACGTAAATCTGCGCGATGCGCTTGTTGGGGATGGCGTAGGCCTTGCCGGCCAAGCCTTCGATGGCGGTGGGGTCGATTTTCTCGCCCTGCTTGCCGGCCAGGGCTTCGGTGGGGCCTTCGGTGGCGCTGACCGCCTCGATGGCCACCGGCATGCCGTCGGCGTCCAGCCCTGCGCGGAACTTGACCACCGCCACCGGGCGCAGCACGTCGCGCAAGAATTCTTCTTCACGGGTCCAGATCACTTTGACCGGGCGCCCGACCGCCTTGGCCAGGGTGATGGCCTGGGGGTAGGGGTTGGCTGAGTCGTAAAGGAAATGCCGGCCGAAGAAACCGCCCAACAGCGGCGAGTGCAGGGTGATCTGCTCGGGGGCAAGGCCAGTGCGCTTGGCGATGTCGGCGCGGAACATGTCTGGCGCCTGGTTGGGCAGCCACACCTCAAGGGTGCCGTCGGGGTTGAAGCGCGCGGTGGCCGAGGGTGGCTCCAACTGGCCGTGGTTGAGGTACTGGTTGCGGTAGCTGGCCTCGACGGTGGTCTTGGCGCTGGCCATGGCCGCGGCCAGGTCGCCTTCGTGCTCGTCGTCGCGGGCCGGGCCGGTCTGCGCGGCCAAATGGTCCAGCCAGCCCTGGCTGGAAAAGTCCTTGGGCATGGCGCGTACGGTGCTGCCTGCGCCGGGCTCCTGCCAGTCCACCTGCAGTGCCTCGACCGCGCGTTTGGCGTGCCACCAGCGCTCGGCCACCACGGCCACTGCGCCGGGCAGCTGGTGCACCGAGTGCACGCCCTTCATGGCCTTGACCTGGGCTTCGTTGCGCAGCCCGGCCACGGTCATGCCCAGGCGCGGCGCATGTTGCACGGCGGCGTGGAGCATGTCGTCGACCTTGATGTCGATGCTGTACACGGCCTTGCCGGTGGACTTGTCGTAAGCGTCCACCCGGCGCACCGGCTTGCCGATCCAGCGGAACTGGCTGGGGTCGCGCAGCTTGACGCTGGCAGGGTCCGGCACCGGCAGGTCCATGGCGCGGCCGGCCAGCTCGCCATAGGCCAGCGAGCGGCCGGAGGCTACGTGCAGCACCTTGCCGGGCTCGGTGCTGAGTTCTTCGACCGGCACCCCCAGTTGCTCGGCAGCGGCCTGCAACAACATGGCCCGGGCCAGGGCGCCGAGGCGGCGCATGGTCGGGTAGCTCATGCGTACCGACATGCTGCCGCCGGTGATGCGCAGGCCGTTTTCCATCACCACGTAGGTTTCACCGGGCGGGGCGCTGTCGACCAAAAAGTGCGCCGGGTCCACATCCAGCTCTTCACCGACGATTTGCGCCATGGCGGTGTAGGTGCCCTGGCCGCCCTCCATGAACGGGCACAGCAGGCGCACGCTGCTATCGGGGCGAATTTCCAGAAACGCCGGCACCTGGGTGCCGCGCTCGGCGCTGGCCGCAGCTGCAGCGGCCTGTACCCGGGGTACGCCCAGCGGCAGGCCAAAGCCCAGCACCAGGGCGCCGACGGCGGTGCCGGCCAGAAAGCGCCGGCGCGACAGGTTGACGGTTTCGCCGGCGGGCAGGTCAAGCAGGTCGGCGGGGGAGTCGAGACGCGCGTTCATCAGGCGTTGCCTCCTTCGGCCAGTTCGTGCACTGCGGCATGGATGGCGTTGTAGGTGCCGCAGCGGCACAGGTTGACCATAGCCGCCTCGATCTGCGCGTCGCTGGGCTTGGCGCTGTGCTTGAGCAACGCGGTGGCGGCCATCACCTGGCCCGACTGGCAGTAGCCGCACTGCGCCACCTGGTGCTCGACCCAGGCCTCGACCACGCGCTTGCCCACCGGGTCTTGCTCGATGGCTTCGATGGTGGTGATGTCCAGGCCGACCACGCCGGCCACCGGCGTCACGCAGGCGCGTACCACGTTGCCGTTGACCAGCACCGAGCAGGCGCCGCATTGGGCCAGGCCGCAGCCGTACTTGGTACCGGTCAGGCCAAGGTCGTCGCGGATCACCCACAGCAACGGCGTATCGGCGTCCGCCTCGACCTGGTAGGTCTTCTGGTTGATGCGTAGTTCCATGGTTCACCTGCTGATCATCGGTTGATGTGTCGTTGTTTTATGCACGCCGTGCAGCGAGGCACGGAGCGGGGGTCATGAAACTTTAGCTTGCAGCTGAAACGTTTCCTATCGGGGGGATGGAAGGCGCGGAGGATCAGGCAAGGATTTCGGGGGATCGGGATAGGGCGGGCAAGGCTGTAGGAGCGGGGGGGGGGGGGGGGGGGGGGGGGGGGGGGGGGGGGGGGGGGGGGGGGGGGGGCGGTGGGTGGGGGGGGGGGGGGGGGGGGGGGGGGGGGGGGGCGCCCCGGCG